>NZ_JBLZWV010000027.1:0-39629 GCF_056098905.1 Pseudomonas sp. TSO6
CGAGCGACACTAATGCATCGCCTGAACCGGCCTCTTCGCAGCACAAGGCTGCTCCTACAGCGAAATGCGGCATGCGTGTTCTGCGATCAAGGGTCATTTGCTCAAAACTCAATACTCCCCCGTTGACGACCCTCTATAGTGCTCGGCATTACAAGACCCATGTCGAGCCTGCCTGATGATCCCTTCCCTGGATTCCATTTTTTCTCGCCTGCGCCTGCGTCAGTTGCGCCTGCTGATCGAGCTGGATCGCTGTGGTTCGCTGCACAAGGCGGCCGAAGCCATGGCCATTTCCCAGCCCGGGGCCACCAAGGCGTTGCGTGAGGTGG
Source organism: Pseudomonas sp. TSO6 (assembly GCF_056098905.1). Taxonomy (NCBI): domain Bacteria; kingdom Pseudomonadati; phylum Pseudomonadota; class Gammaproteobacteria; order Pseudomonadales; family Pseudomonadaceae; genus Pseudomonas; species Pseudomonas sp. TSO6. Next base: position 327 of record NZ_JBLZWV010000027.1, read on the forward strand.
AGGAGGTGCTGGGGGTACCGTTGTTCCAGCGCCTGCCCAGCGGCCTGGTAGCCAATGACGTGGGCCGTTGCGTGGTGCGCTATGCGCGGCTGATCCACAGCGACCTGGGGCACTTGCGCGAAGAGGTGCTAGGCATCGTCCAGGGCCAGGGTGGGCGGCTGGCGGTGGGCAGCATCATGGGGGCCATGCCGACACTGGTCAGCGCCCTGGGGCGCTTGCGCCGCAAGCAGCCGCAGCTGGCGGTGGAAATTGCCGAGAATACCAGCGCCAACCTGCTCGCCCAGCTGGACGAGGGGCGCCTGGACCTGGCCATCTGCCGGCCGGGGCTGGGCCGCAACGCGGCGGACTATACCTTTGTCGAACTGGCCCAGGAGCCGTTGGTGGTGGTCGCGCACCCGCAGCATCCGCTTGCCGGGGCAGCGGCACTGGCGATCAGCGACTTGAGCCATTACCGCTGGGTGGTCTACCCGGCGAACATGCCCATGCGCCAGGCGCTGGAGCGCGAGTTGAGCGAGGCAGGGGTGGAGGTGCCCCGCTACCCGCTGGAAACCTTCTCCACCTTCGCGACGTTCATGCTGCTGGAGGATGACCCGACGCTGGTGGCGGTCATTCCCAGTGCCGTGGCGGCTTTTGCCGAGCAGCGCGGGTTGCTGGTGTCGCTGGCGGTGCAGCTACGGGCGTTGAGCGAGCCGTTCGGCATCGTGCACCGTGTGGCGGCGCCGCTATCGCCAGCTGCGCGGTTGCTGGTAGAGGAATTGACGGCCAATTGAAGTTTGACGGCGCTCGCCCTCCAGCCCATTGCTGGCGGCCTGGTGGGGATAAGCGATGGTTATTGGTGGATCAGCTCTTTTCATTATCGGCGGCCCTGCCTGTGCTCTAGATTACCCCCGGCACGGCCTGCCAGTACCCCTGTAACCCTATTGCATCAAGGAGCAACCCAATGGATCTAGGCATTTCCGGCCGCTGGGCCATCGTCTGCGCGGCCAGCCAAGGCTTGGGCAAAGGCTGCGCCGAGGCGCTTGGCAAAGAAGGCGTGAACCTGGTCATCAATGCCCGCACCCAAACCACCCTGGAGCAGAGCGCCAGCGAGTTGCGTGCGGCCTGCCCGGGCATCGAGGTGCTTACCGTGGCCGGCGATGTGGCCGATGCCCAGGTGCGCCAGGCGCTGTTGGCGGCCTGCCCGCAGGTCGACATCCTGGTCAACAACGCCGGTGGCCCGCCACCGGGGGACTTCCGTGACTGGGGGCGTGACGACTGGCTGAAGGCGCTGGACGCCAACATGCTCACCCCCATCGAGCTGATCAAGGCGGTGGTCGACGGCATGGCCGAGCGCGGTTTCGGCCGGGTAGTGAATATCACCTCTGGCGCGGTGAAGGCGCCGATCGACATTCTCGGTTTGTCCAACGGCGCCCGCAGTGGCCTGACCGGTTTCATTGCCGGCCTGGCCCGGCAGCAGCGCCTGGCGGGCAGCAATGTGACACTGAACAACCTGCTGCCTGGGGCGTTCGACACGGCGCGTTTGCAAAAGACTTTGCAGGCGGCGGGTGGCGATGTGCAAGCCACTGCCCAGGCCAGGCGCAAGGCCATCCCGGCGGCGCGCTTTGGCGATGCCGGGGAGTTTGGCGCGTACTGTGCGTTCCTGTGCAGTGCGCATGCCGGTTATATCACCGGGCAGAACCTGCTGATCGATGGCGGGGCGTATCCGGGTACTTTCTAAAAGGTGCGGGGGCGCATTGCCCCCACAACCAAGGGCGGCAGGCAAACTGGCAATGATCCGGCGAATACCGCATACTTGTCGGCAAACGCCGAAACAGGAGTATGCCATGCTTGCCGAAGTGCTTCGCGACAACGGTTACCACGAGTACCGGGCGCGCCTGCAGGCGCTGCTGGAAATACCCGAACTTGCCAGTGACTTCGAAATCCACACTCGCATCACCCATGGGTTTGCCGCCACCTGGCTGGTGAAGTTGACCGAGCGTGGTGTGTTCACCCCGGTGGAGCGGGACCAGATCATTCCCCTGCGCACCCTCAAAACCCGTATCGAGCGTGACCAGCCGTTGACCGTGGAAGAGAGTGATCGGCTGTTCCGCTCGGCCCACATCACCGCCATGGCCGAAGCCGTGTTCGGTGAAGCGGACAAGGCCAAGCGTTGGCTATCCAAGCCCAAGGAACGCTTCTCGGGGCTGACGCCCATGCAGATGCTCACCACCCAGCAAGGCACCACTCAGGTGGAAGAGATGCTGCTGCAGATTGCCGAGGGCTTTGGCCTGTGATTTTGTGGCGTATCAGCGCCTATGCAGATTTGAGTGGCACTGGGGGGTTGCGTGTAAGCGGCCGCTGGCACCAGGCGGGCCGGCCGGTAGTGTATGCCGCCACCAGCCCTTCCGGGGCCATGCTCGAGGTGCTGGTGCACCTGGAGATCGACCCCGAGGATTTTCCTACCACCATGCGCCTGATCCGCATCGAATTGCCCGACACGGTTTCACAAGCGCAGCTGCCCGCCTTGCAGCCCGGCTGGTCCGCTCAGCCTGAGTTGACCCGGGCGCTGGGCAATCGCTTTCTGGATGACTGCTCGGCATTGTTGCTGCCGGTGCCGAGCGCGATCATGCCCAGCACCATCAACTACCTGTTCAACCCACGGCACGCGCAGGCGCAGCGCGCGAAAATCCAGGTCGAGGATTTTACCCCGGACAGCCGCTTGTTCTAGCGCGTGTTCACCACAGTGCAGCCGACGCCGTCGTCAGCACCCGGTCAAACACGGCGAGCGCCTGGTCCACTTGCGCCTCGGTGGTGAATCGGCCGATGCTCAAGCGCACGCTGTTGCGTGCCTGACGTTCGTCCAGCCCCAGTGCCAGCAGTACATGCGAGGCGGCGTTGCTCGCCGAGTTACAGGCCGAGGTGGTCGACAAGGCCAGCTCGCGGGCCAGTGCCGCGCTGTTGAAACCCTTGCTGTCGATGCACAGGTTCAGGGTATGGGGGATGCGTTGGCTGGCGCTGCCGTTAAGGGTCACGCCCGGTAAAACCAGCAGGCCTTCGCGCAGGCGTGTGGCCAGTTGCTCAAGGCGCTGGTGCTCGCTGTCACCTGGTTGGCCGGCCAGGGCAAAGGCGCTGCCCATGCCGGCGATCTGATGGGTTGCCAGGGTGCCGGAACGCAGGCCCTGCTCATGGCCGCCGCCGTGCATCTGCGCATGCATCAGCGTACGGGCGCGTGGCCCGACATACAACGCACCGATCCCTTTTGGCCCGTAAACCTTGTGCGCCGAGAACGACATCAGGTCCACGGCCATCGCGTTCAGGTCGATGGCGAGCTTGCCTACGGCCTGTGCGGCATCCACGTGCAGCAGGGCACCGTGGGCACGCACCTGTTGGCCGATGGCGGCAAAATCGGTAACCGTGCCCAGCTCGTTGTTGACCGCCATCAACGATACCAGGCGGGTATCGGCGCGCAACGCTGCCTGCACGCTTGCAGGCTGGATGAGGCCGGCGGCATCCGGCGCCAGGCGGGTAACGGCCCAGCCTTGGCGCTCCAGTTCGGCCACCGTGTCGAGCACGGCTTTGTGCTCCAGCTGGCTGGTGATCAGGTGCCCAGGCTGCTCGAAGCCTTGGGCAATGCCTTTGAGTGCCAGGTTGTTGGATTCGGTCGCGCCCGAGGTCCAGACCAGGTTGTCGGCTTGCGCGCCGACGCGCTCGGCCACTTGCTGGCGTGCTTGCTCCACGGCTTGCCGGGCGGCTTGGCCATAGGCATGGCCACTGGACGCCGGGTTGCCGAAGTTGGCCTCGCTGCCAAGGCAGGCAAGCATGGTTTCGATGACCCGATCGTCGACGGGGGTGGTGGCGGCATAATCGAAATAGAGTAGGGCGCTGGGCATTGGGGCGGGTCCATGTCTGTCGCCGTGAAATCGGCGATTGTTGGGCTAAGCGTATCCGCCATGGCTGAGATATTTTTCGCTTCCCGCCGCTTTTTTCTCAATGGCTTTGAGAAAACTTTCTCTCTTTCGAACCGTTGGTAGAATCTTTTTCTTCCGGAGGGCGAGGCTATGGGCCGCCCCTCGCAGGCAGCTTCAGGCGGGCTGCAGGGATTTCTCTTCCTCGGCTACCACGCGTTCGCATAATTCGGTGATCTGCTCGCGCATCCAGCGGTTGGCCGGGTCCTGATCAGTGCTTTCATGCCAGTACAGGTGCGTTTCCAGTGCGGGCACCTCCACTGGCAGTGGCTGGTAACGCAACTGATGGCGACGGGCGAAACGCTCCGGAACGGTCATCGCCATGTCGGTCTGCTGCAACACCTGCGAGGCCATCAGGTAGTGCTGCGAACGCAGGGCGACCTTGCGCTGAACACCCATCTTGCCCAGCGCCAGGTCGACGTAACCCAGGCCGTTGCGGCGGCTGGAAATATGGATATGGGTCATGCCCAGGTAGCTGTCGAGGGTCAGCTTGCTGTCAGCCAGCGGGTGGCCCTGGCGCAGGGCGCACACATAGCGGTCTTGCATCAGCTTGATGTGGCGCACCTGCGGGTCGGTGTTCAGGGGGGCGTCGATGGCGAAGTCCAGGCGGCCGGCGGCGAGCTCCTTGGTGGTCTCGCGGCGCTTGCACAGGAAGCTTTCGATCAGCACCGCCGGCGCCAGGCGTCGCAGGCGCTGGAACAGCGGCGGCAGGATGACCGCCTCGGTCAGGTCGGTCATGCTTATGCGGAAGGTTTTGTTGGCCTGTTGCGGGTTGAAGATGCGGCTTTCCTGCACCGAGGTACGCAACAGTGCCAGGGCGTTGCGCACCGGGCCGATGATGTTCTGCGCCATCGGCGTGGGCACCATGCCTTGTGCGGTGCGCACGAACAGCGGGTCATTGAAGGTTTCGCGCAGCCGCGAAAGGGCGTTGGACACTGCAGGCTGGGTAATGCCGACAATCTGCCCGGCGCGGGTCAGGTTGGCTTCGGTGTAGATCGCATCGAACACGATGAATAGGTTGAGGTCGACCTTGCTGAGGTTCATGGGCGCCGCTCTTTGTTGGAATTATTGGGCGATCATATATCGGTTATGAATGTTTATACACGCGGAAAATAGACTAGGTGGATGGGTGCGGGCTGCTCTAGGCTCTGCCCATGTACTCCGAACCGTGAAGGTAGCCCCGATGGATTTCGCCTATTCGCCCAAGGTCCAGGCACTGCGCGAGCGCGTTACTGCGTTCATGGACGCCTACGTGTACCCCGCCGAAGCCGTGTTCGAGCGCCAGGTTGCCGAGGGCGACCGCTGGCAGCCCACGGCAATCATGGAAGAACTCAAGGCCAAGGCCCGCGCCGAGGGGCTGTGGAACCTGTTCTTGCCCGAATCGGAATACGGCGCCGGCCTGAGCAACCTGGAATACGCCCCGCTGGCGGAAATCATGGGCCGCTCGCTGCTCGGGCCAGAGCCGTTCAACTGCTCGGCGCCGGACACCGGCAACATGGAAGTGCTGGTGCGTTATGGCAGCGAAGCGCAGAAACGCCAGTGGCTGGAGCCATTGTTGCGCGGCGAGATCCGCTCGGCGTTTGCCATGACCGAGCCGGACGTTGCCTCCTCGGACGCGACCAATATGGCCGCCACTGCCGTGCGTGACGGCGACGAATGGGTCATCAATGGCCGCAAATGGTGGACCTCCGGCGCCTGCGACCCGCGTTGCAAGGTCATGATCTTCATGGGCCTGTCCGACCCTGAAGGCCCACGCCACCAGCAGCATTCGATGGTGCTGGTGCCCACCGATGCGCCGGGCGTGAAGATCGTCCGCCCGTTGCCGGTGTTCGGCTATGACGATGCCCCTCATGGCCACGCCGAGGTGCTTTTCGAGGACGTACGGGTGCCTTATGAAAATGTGCTGCTCGGCGAGGGGCGCGGCTTCGAGATTGCCCAAGGGCGCCTTGGCCCAGGCCGTATCCACCACTGCATGCGCTCGATCGGCATGGCCGAGCGTGCGCTGGAGCTGATGTGCAAGCGCTCGGTGGAGCGTACTGCTTTTGGTCGGCCACTGGCACGGCTGGGTGGCAACGTCGACAAGATCGCCGACTCACGCATGGAAATCGACATGGCGCGGCTGTTGACGTTGAAGGCGGCGTACATGATGGACACCGTCGGCAACAAGGTGGCCCGCAGCGAAATCGCGCAGATCAAGGTAGTGGCGCCGAACGTGGCGTTGAAGGTGATCGACCGGGCGATCCAGATGCATGGCGGGGCAGGGGTCAGCGGCGATTTCCCGCTGGCCTACATGTACGCCATGCAGCGCACCCTGCGCCTGGCCGACGGCCCGGATGAAGTGCACCGGGCGGCGATTGGCAAATATGAAATTGGCAAGTATGTGCCGGTGGAGCTGTTGCGTAGCGGGCGATGAAGTCGTCAGCCTGCGCCGGCCTCTTCGCGGGTGAACCCGCTCCCACAGTGATCGCGCAAACTCCCGCAATGTGTAGGAAGTATCTGGATTTCGGCTGAGGCCCCCTGAGTCTCCCTTGCTGGTGATAGGTTTTCAACCCTAACCAGGTACAGGGAGTTTAGAGATGCGCGTCAAATTGGAGGGAAAGGGTCAGGCGGTAGATGGTGATGTCACTACTACGGGTGCTGTCTGTATTGCGACCGGGGCGGGCTACCTGGACGAAGGCCGGATGGTACTCCGTGAAGGCGACCACACCACGCCATGCCCTCTTTGTGGGCAGGTGGGAACCGTCGCTGAAGGTGTGGATCACTTTATTTCCGATGGCCAGCGGGTGGCCATGGATGGCGCGCTGGTTGCTTGTGGCTGTTCGCCGGGCAGCAACCGGGTGGTCGCACCGTTATATGAAGCACCGCCGTCCATGTATTCCATTGCGGAGGGTACCAATACCCACTTTAATCAGCCGTCAGCCACCGGCTACCCCGGGCGCTTCTCCCGACCCGTCGTAGGGCACTGCCCGATTCGCTAGAGCCTGGCTTCTATGTAGTTCCTCGACGCATGTCGTTCCCCCAGGTGCTGCTGCAACTGGCCGAGCACGATGCCACATTGCCGATCTCCCGGTTGCAGCGGCTCAACCCGACGTTTGAGCAAGGCTTCAAGGCTGGGGAAATCTTCGTTATCGGTGATCCTGACAACGCAAACGCCTGTACGCGCGAAGAAGGAGAACTGATGGCGGCTGCACAGCATGCACGACGTGCTTTGGAGGTGCTCGACTACGCCGAAGCGGATTTCATGATGCAGCACCAGGCCGAAATCGCCGGCTTGCTCAGCAACGCCAGTCTGTCCATGGGCGTCGGCAAGGACATGCTCGATCAAGGTTTGAAACAGGTCAGTTATACCTTGACCAGTATCGAGCAGTTGCACCAGCGGGAGTTCATGCGCCACGGCCATTTGAACAGCCCGGGCTTTTTCGCTGAACGGCGGCGGCTTCTGCAGCAGTTGGATGGACAGTTGAAAACGGCATTTTTGAACAAGCAGTTGAACCTTGGGAACTATGAGCGCTTGAGGAGGAGCTTGAATATTTCGACCAAGAGTCTTGTGCATCATTGGTCGAAAGCGGGCGGGCCGGGGCAGATTCCGGGGTACGCGACGCATTTGGATAAGGTGGCGGGGCTGAGCAAGTATCTTGAATATGGTGGGTATGCTGCAATTGGGCTGGGGGCTACGTCATCTTATCTGAAAGTGCAAGAGGTCTGTGTTGCAGGTGAAACTGATGACTGCCGGAAAGTCCGATTCACCGAAACGGGTAGTTTCGCTGGTGGCTTAGGAGGAGGGATGGTGGGAGGTTACATCGCAGGTGCTGCCGCTGCCGCGCTATGCGGTGTTTTCGCGGTGGGTACCGGCGGCCTTGGTGTTCCCGTATGCGGGATTGTCCTGGTTGGCGCCGGCTCTGCGGCAGGCTCTATGGGTATTGGCGCAGCTGGCGAGAAGGTCGGTGAAGTAATTTATGAGGTGATGGATGATTGACTTTGATAGCTGGTCGCCATACTTGCGAATAGCTTTCTTAGTTGCGCCCTTAATTATCGGCCTTGTCGGTATTGCTATGAATGTACAGATCGCGCTGTCGACGGATTTTGATATCGCTCTTTCAGCGATTACCAGCAATCCCTACCTGGAACAGATGAAGCCCGTGTGGGGCGGAGGGAATCTGAGGTCTCGATGTCTACTGATGAGCACGGTAAGCGCGTTGGTTACATTTCCTTGGCTTCATTTGCGCTTGGGATGGTTGGACGAGGCGGAACTTGAAAGGTTTCCGCCCAAGTTGAGGCGAAAATTAGGGGCAGCTCTTTGGCTGATCCTGATCTCATCAGTCTGGGCGGGGGTGGGTTATTTCATTATAAAGAAATGATCTCCGCCCAGATTCGTAACTTCAGACCCGCATCTGCGGGTCTTCCTTTTTATTGCTAAATTCACCACCGGCATTCGCAGGCTGTTTGGGTTGAATCTCCGCCTTCTCCCCCCGCGTCTTCACCAACGAAACCACCACCCCACCCAGCAACAACCCGAACGTCACCCCCAACGACAGCAGCGCCGGTACCTTGCCCACCATGCCGTGATAGAAAATCTTGCAACCAATAAAGATAAGCACCAGCGCCAACGCATACTTGAGGTACACAAACCGGTGCATCAACGCCGACAGCGCGAAGTACAACGAACGCAGCCCAAGAATGGCAAAGATGTTCGAGGTGTAGACAATGAACGGGTCCTGGGTAATGGCGAAAATCGCCGGCACGCTGTCGACGGCAAACACCAGGTCGGCCAGTTCGATCAGCACCAGTGCCAGGAACAACGGGGTGGCGTAACGCAGGGCCTTGCTGTGCCCGGGCGGGGTCTGGCGCACGAAGAAGTGCGAACCGTGGATCTGGTCGGTGACCCGCATGTGCCGGCGCACGAACTTGAGTATCGGGTTGTTGGCCAGGTCAGGGTGGCTGTCTTCCTTCGAAAGCGCCATCTTCACCCCGGTAAACAACAGGAAGGCACCGAAGATATACAGCACCCAGGCAAAGTTCTGCACCAAAGCGGCGCCCACGCCAATCATGATCGCCCGCAGGAACACCACCCCCAGGATGCCCCAGAACAGCACACGATGCTGGTAGCGTCGGGGGATGGCAAAGTAGCTGAAGATCATCGCCATGACGAACACGTTGTCCATCGACAGCGATTGCTCGACCAGGAAACCCGTGTAGAACTCCAGCGCCGACTGGGCGCCCAGCTGGTACCAGACCCCGGCGCCGAACAACACGCCAACGCTGAAGTACCCCGAGTACAGCAGCAGGCTTTCGCGCATCTCGATTTCCCGGTCGTGGCGGTGCAGCACGCCCAGGTCGAGCACCAGCAAACCGATGACGATGGCCATGAACACCAGCCACAACCAGGCGCTGGTACCGAGTACAGGGGTGGTGAGGAATGCTTGCAGAGCTGTCATGAGCCCCTCCTTGAATGTCGACGTTGCATGGCAACAGTGATCCGACATGGCGGCTTGGCAGCCGTCAGAGGGGCCCGGTATCACATGAATTTGAGCCTAGACCCGATTGCAGGAGATACCGAATGGGGAGCTGTTACATTTCTTTGCCAGAGCCCCCTGCATCAATTCAATACACCCACACCTCGACCCGCCGATTGCGCAGCCGCCCTTGCTCCAGCTCATTGCCGGCCACCGGCAGTTCATCGCCCATACCCGTCACTTCCAGCAACTCCACGCCATCGCGCGCCAGCTCGCGGCGCACTGCCTGGGCCCGAAGGCGCGAGAGCAGGGCGGCGCGGCCAGGCGTTTCCTTGGGGTCGCCAAACCCTACCAGCACCGCTTTGCTCTGCAGCTTGCCAGCCTGGCGCAGGTACTCGGCCACCCGCTGCACGTCGCGCAGGGCCTTGTTGTCGAGGCTGGCGCTGCCTTCCTGGAAACGGAAGTTCACGCTCAGCCGTTGCGCCCGCTGGGCCAGGGTGCGGTAGCGCGGCGGCATGTCGGCCAGGGGCGCTACTGCCAGGGCCTTGATCTGCTGCGAAACAAAGCCCTGCTGGGCGACGATCGCCTGGCCGGCCGGGCTCTGGGCAAAGTCGGCCAGGGCCCTGGCCTGCGGCTTGGGGTTGGCCGGCAGGTAGAAGTACAGGCGCCGTGACAGCGGGTAATCTTCACTGGCTACCAGCGCGCGCTCCGGCAGCATGGCCGGTGCGTCGCCTTCGGCTACCGCCAGCACCTTGGCCCCGTGCACCGCAGCCAGGCTGCTGAAGCCGATGGCCTGGCGGTCGGTGGCCACCTGCGCAGCCAGTTCGTCACTGGACTCGAAACGCCGGGCCTTGGCTGATAGCTCGTTGTGCTGGGGCTCCAGCACCAGCGCCTTGAACGTCTCGAAGGTGCCGGAGCGGTCGTCACGGGCGTACAGGTGGATGGCGCCGCCAGCAATACCCAATTGCTCCCAGCGTTGGATCTGCCCGGAGAAAATCTGCGCCAGTTGCTGAGTGCTGAGTTGCGGCATCGGGTTGTCGGGGTGGACGATAACCGCAACGCCATCCAGGCCGATGACTTGCTCGGCAGCGGCTGCGCGCAGGTCGCCCAAGGCCCGCAGCTGGCGTACTTCGCTGTCGTTGATCGGCCGCGAGGCGGCTGCCAGGTCGGCGTCGCCCCGGCCCAGGGCGATGAAGCCGGTGCTGGATCCGTGGGCAGCGATGTCGATGCGCACGGGTTGGCCATGCGCATCGCGTGCGGTGATCACGGTCTCGTTGGCCCGCTTGCCGGGTTGCTGCTCGATGGCGGTGGCTTGCTGCGCGTGCAATTGCCCCTGCACCAGCGCTGGCAGCAAGGCCGCGCCGATGGTGTTGGAGCCTTGCGCACGCATGTGCATGGGCTCGGCCAAGGTCGCAAACGGGATCAGGGTGAGCAGCAATACAAGCAGGCGGGGCATGCCGGGTGGCCCTGTGACATAGAGTTGGCCGGCAGATTACGACAGTGGCGTGATGATAATGTGACAGACTGTAGGGGAGGGCTCTGCCCTCCATTCGCGACACAAGGCCGCTCCCACAGGCGACCGCGATTCCTTGTGGGAGCGGCCTTGCGTCGCGATAGGGTCGCAAAGCGGCCCCGGTTATCTCAATGCGCCCCGGCGGATTTGCTCAAATCACTCTCGGCCCACTCGGTATAGATGCACGCATCCGCCACCGCCCAGCGCACTTTGACGTTGTCGCCCGGCTGCATCGGCATGCCCGCGGCCGAGAGTGCCTTCACCGTCAGCTCGGTACCTCCTGCAGTCACCACATGGCAGGTCTGGCTTTCACCCAGGAACAGCACTTCGCCAACCTTGGCACTGACCTCGTTCCAGCCCGCCGGCAGCGGGTCGCGCGCAGCCTGTTCGGCGGTCAGGGCCAGGGCTTTTTCCGGGCGCACCATGATCAGTGCATCCTGCGAGGCGGACATGCCCGGGGTCAGGCGAATGGCCACTGGCTGGCCCTCGAAGCTCCCGGCGCCATTGCTGCTGGCCTTGATGCGCAGGAAGTTGGAGTTGCCCAGGAACGAAGCGACAAAGGCATTCGGTGGGTTCTGGTACAGGTCGTAACCGGTGCCCAGGCCGACGATCTTGCCGTGGCTGAAGATGGCGATGCGCTGCGACAGGCGCATGGCTTCTTCCTGGTCATGGGTGACGTAGACAATTGTGATACCCAGCCGGCGGTGCAGTTGGCGCAGTTCGTCCTGCAGGTCTTCGCGCAGTTTCTTGTCCAGCGCGCCGAGCGGCTCGTCCATCAGCAGGATGCGTGGCTCGTACACCAGTGCCCGGGCAATCGCCACGCGCTGCTGTTGCCCGCCAGACATCTGCGACGGCTTGCGGTGGGCGAACTGCTCCAGCTGTACCAGCTTGAGCATGGCGTCGACCCGCTTTTTGGTCTCGCTGGCGCTCAGCTTGCGGATGGCCAGCGGGAAGGCGATGTTGTCGCGCACGTTCAGGTGTGGGAACAGCGAATAACGCTGGAACACCATGCCGATGTCGCGCTTGTGCGGCGGTACATTCACCAGCGACTGGCCGTCTACCAGGATCTCGCCGCTGCTGGGGGTTTCGAAGCCGGCCAGCATCGACAGGGTCGTGGATTTGCCCGAGCCGCTGGAACCGAGGAACGTCAGGAACTCGCCGTCCTGGATTTCCAGGTCGAGGTTGTCCACGGCGGTGAAGTCGCCGTAGTGCTTGTTCAGGCCGCGCAGGCTGACCAGGGTCTTGCCTGGTGCGTTGTCTTTGATCACTGCACTCATTGTTGTTTACTCCGCGCGCTCAGGCGTTTGTTTCGGTGCGCCGGCGCAAGGCGGCGGCAATGAACATGACAAGCAGCGACAGGCCGATCAGCAGGGTCGAGGCCACGGCGATGACCGGGCTCAGGTCCTGGCGCAGGGTGGTCCACATCTTCACCGGCAGGGTCTGCAGGTCGGGGCTGGCCATCATCACGCTCAGCACCACCTCATCCCACGACACCAGGAAGGCGAACAGGCCGCCGGCGATCATCCCCGGGCGAATGGCCGGGAAGGTGACCTTGAAAATCGCCTGCAGGCGCGAGGCACCGCAGATCACTGCGGCATCCTCGATCGACTGGTCGAACAGCTTCAGCGAGTTGATGATCGAGATGATGGTGAAGGGCAGGGCGACGATCACGTGGCTGACCACGAAGGCGAACAGCGTGCCGGTGTAGCCGAGCTTGAGAAACAGTGCGTACACCGCCACGGCGATGATCACCAGCGGCACGATCATCGGCATGGTGAACAGCCCGTACAGCAGCTCGCGGCCGGGGAAGCGGCCACGCACCAGGGCGAAGGCGCTGGGCAGGCCCAGCAGCACGGCGGCGACGGTGGTCAGCACGGCCACTTTCAGGCTGGCCAGTGCGGCGTCCATCCACTCCGGGTTGGAGAAGAACTGGCCGTACCACTTGAAGGTCCAGCCCGGGGGCGGAAACACCAGCCACTGGGACGAGCCGAACGACAGCAACACGATGAACACCACCGGCAGCAACAGGAAGGCCGCAATGACCCCGGTGGTCAGGTACAGGCCCGTACGCAGCGGGCGGCCCATGGCATTGGGAGACAGGAGCATGGCGGTTTACCTCGCGTTGCCAACCGGGGATTCCGGCTGCAGCTTCAGGTACAGGTAGAAGAGCACCAGGGTGATCGCCACAAGCAGTGCGGCGGCGGCGCTGGCCAGGCCCCAGTTGAGGAACGACTGCACCTGCTGGATGATGAATTCGGGCAGCATCATGTTCTGCGCTCCGCCCAGCAGTGCCGGGGTGACGTAGTAACCGAGCGACATCACGAACACCATCAGCGCGCCGGAGAACAGCCCCGAACGGCACAGTGGCAGGAACACTTTCCAGAAGTTGGTCCACGGGCTGGCGCCGCAGATGGAGCCGGCCTGCAGCACCATCGGGTCGATGGCGTGCATGGTGGCCTGCAGCGGCAGCACGATGAACGGGATCATGATGTAGCTCATGCCGATTACCACGCCGGTGAGGTTGTGCACCATTTCCAGCGGGGTATCGATGATACCCATGGCCATCAACGCCTTGTTGATCACACCCGAGCTTTGCAGCAACACCAGCCACGAGTAGGTGCGCGCGAGCAGGCTGGTCCACATCGACAGCAGCACGATGTTCAGCAGCCAGCGGCCCCAGCCCTTGGGCACCAGGGTGATCGCCCAGGCCAGCGGGAAGCCCAGCAGCACGCTGATCAGGGTGACCACACCGGCCACCGAGAAGGTGTTGAACAGCACCCGTGCGTAGGCCGAGTTGGCGAACAGCTGCTCGTAGTTACCCAGCCCCGGCGTTGGCTCCAGCACCCCGCGCAGCAACAGGCCGACCAGTGGGGCGAAGAAGAACAGGCCAAGGAACAGCAGGGCCGGCAGCAGGTTGCGGCTGCCCTTCCAGCGCTGGCTCAGGCTGGCGCGGCGAGGGGCCGTTCCGGGGGCGCCGGTGCCCGTGGGGGCACCTTGCGCGTTATGCAGGGCATTGATGGCGACTTTCATTTGACCAACCACTCATTCCAGCGGGCCGCTATGGCCTGACCGTTCTTGGCCCAGTAGGCGAAGTCGAGGGTGACCTGGTCCTGGGCGTAGGCAGTTGGCAGGTTGGGCGCAAGGTCCTTGTCCAGCTTGGCCACGCTGTCGACGTTGACCGGGGCGTAGGCGGTCTTGTTGGCGAACTCGGCCTGGCCTTCGGCGCTGCTGGCGTTGGCCAGAAACTTCATGGCCGCGTCCTTGTTCTTTGCGCCTTTGGGGATGACCAGGAAATCGGCCATGACCAGGTCCTGTTTCCAGCTCACACCCACAGGTGCACCGTCTTGCTGCAGGGCATAGACACGGCCGTTCCAGAACTGGCCGAGCGAGGCTTCACCCGAGGCCAGCAGTTGCTGCGACTGGGCGCCACCGCCCCACCAGACGATATCTTGCTTGATGGTGTCGAGTTTCTTGAAGGCGCGGTCCAGGTCCAGCGGGTACAGCTTGTCCGGCGCTACGCCGTCGGCCAGCAGGGCCAGCTCCAGCACGCCCGGGCTGGGCCATTTGTACAGGGCGCGTTTGCCCGGGTAGGTCTTGGTGTCGAACAGTGCAGTCCAGTCCACCGGCTTGTTGGCACCGAGCTTGCCTTCGTTGTAGCCCAGTACGAAGGAGAAGAAGAACGAGCCGACGCCATGGTCGGAGACGAAGCGCGGGTCGATCTTGTCGCGCTTGATCTGGGTGAAGTCGAGGGGTTCCAGCAGGCCTTCGCTGGCGGCGCGCAGGGCAAAGTCGGCTTCGACATCGACCACGTCCCATTGCACGTTGCCGCTTTCGACCATGGCCTTGAGCTTGCCGTAGTCGGTGGGGCCGTCCTGCACGACCTTGATGTCGGTGGCTTTGGTGAAGGGTACGGCCCACGCTTCTTTCTGGGCGTCCTGGGTGGTACCGCCCCAGCTGACGAAGTTCAGGCTGTCAGCGGCCTGGGCGGCCTGACATGCCAGGGTCAGCAGGCTGGCGGACAGCACTGCGGTTACACGTTTGCTCAACAGCATGGTTACGCCCTCGTTGCTTTTGTTATTCGAGGCGGGGCTTGTGGTGCGCCCGCCAACAGTGTTCGGGGAGCAGCTAAAACAAAGTGTCTTGGTGGCCGTTTGTGATTGTAGGTGCCGGCCTGCAGATTCAAGGTCTACGGGATATCATATTATGGTATTCCAAGCATTTGGCAAGAGGTATGAGGCGACCGGCCATCACCCCGGCCTCAGGTTTGGTTGCCGGGGCGTTGTGGGAGCGGCCTTGTGTCGCAGGGAGGCCGGAGGTCAGCCCGGCATTACGGGCTCGAACGGAATGCTCTGCACCACCTCCAGCTCATACCCCGCCAGGCCGGCGTACTTCAGTGGTGGCCCCAGGTGACGCAGCTTGCCCACGCCCAGGTCCTGCAGAATCTGCGCCCCGGTTCCGACTTCGGAGTACACCTTCGACTGCCCGCGCTGGTACGGCCTTACCGGCTGGGTCAGCTGCGGCACACGCTCAAGAAGGGCCTGGGAGGATTCATGGTTGGCCAGGATCACCACCACGCCAGCGCCTTCCTCGGCCACCTTCTGTAGCGCCGCCCACAGTGTCCAGTTGGCGGGGCCTGCGTATTCGGCACCGACCAGATCGCGCAACGGGTCGATGACGTGCACCCGCACCAGGGTCGGTTGCTCGCGACGGATGTCGCCCATGACCATGGCCATGTGCACCCCACCTTCAATGCGGTCCTCATAGGTGACCAGACGGAAGGTGCCGTGCACGGTCGGCAGCTCGCGCTCGCCGATGCGCTTGATGGTCTGCTCGGTGCTCAGGCGGTAGTGGATCAGGTCGGCGATGGTGCCGATCTTGATGCCATGCCGGGCGGCGAACACTTCCAGGTCGGGGCGCCGGGCCATGGTGCCGTCATCATTCAGCACCTCAACGATTACCGACGCCGGGCTGAAGCCGGCCAGGCGCGCCAGGTCGCAACCTGCTTCGGTGTGGCCGGCGCGGGTCAGCACGCCGCCTTCGCGGGCGCGCAAGGGGAAGATGTGGCCGGGTTGCACCAGGTCTTCGGGGCGGGCGTTGGCAGCCATGGCCGCCGCCACGGTGCGCGCCCGGTCGGCGGCGGAGATGCCGGTGGTGACGCCGGTAGCCGCCTCGATCGACACGGTGAACGCCGTGCTGAACACGCTGCCGTTAGCCGGTACCATCTGCTCCAGGCCCAGGCGCTGGCAGTGTTCGTCGGTCAGGGTCAGGCAGATCAGGCCACGCGCTTCGCGGGCCATGAAGTTGATGGCCTGGGCGTCGCAACGCTCGGCGGCGATCAGCAGGTCGCCTTCGTTTTCCCGGTCCTCGTCATCCACCAGCAGGACCATCTTGCCTTGCCGGTAGTCCTCGAGAAGCTCCTCGATGGTGTTGAATGCCATGTTGCACGCTCACTGTGGTGGGGTGATTTTTATGGTATACCATCATACACAAATATCGCCTTAACAGGAGAGCAGCGCATGAAGGCCTACTGGATCGCCCATGTGGACGTGACCAACCCCGAGCAGTACCAGCAGTACACCCAACGCGCGCCGGCAGCCTTCGAGGCATTCGGCGGTCGCTTCCTGGCACGTGGCGGGCGCAGCGAGGCGATGGAAGGGCGGCCTACCCCTCAGCGTAGCGTGGTGATCGAGTTCGATTCGTACGAGCAGGCGGTGGCGTGTTATCGGTCCGCGCTGTACCAGAAGGCGTGCAGCCATCGCCAAGGTGTGGCTAAAGCCGAGGTGATCATTGTCGAAGGGTTTGAGCCCTGATGTTGGGCTGATGGCCCTTTCGCGGGTAAACCCGCTCCCACAGGTACACCACAAAGTTCCAGTTCTGTGGTGTACCTGTGGGAGCGGGTTTACCCGCGAAGAGGCCGGACCTGCCTGACGGCATTCCAGCCTCTGCCGCCTGGGTGGGTAAGGTTATTGAAGGTGGACTTTGAGTTCACCGGCCGCCTGGCGCATGGCTGCCTTCACCGCTGGCACCTGACTCAGTGGATTGAGCAGGCCGTAGTCGTGGATCATGCCGTTGTAGCGCACCGAGGTAACGGTTACCCCAGCAGCGTTCAACTTGCGTGCATACGCTTCGCCTTCATCACGTAACACATCGAACTCAGCCGTTTGCACCAGCGCTGGCGGCAAGCCCTTGAGCTGTTCACTGCTGGCCCGCAGCGGCGAGGCGTAGATCTGTTCCCGCGCCTTGGCATCGGTGGTGTAGTTGTCCCAGAACCACTTCATCATCCCGGTGGTCAGAAAGTGCCCTTCGGCAAACTGCTTGTACGATGCCGTCTCGAAGCTGGCATCGGTCACCGGCCACAGCAATAGCTGGAAGCGCAGGGCAGGGGTGCCGGCCTGTTTGGCTTTCAGCGCCACAACTGCCGCCATGTTGCCGCCGACGCTGTTGCCGGCCACCGCCAGGCGCTTGCCGTCCACGCCGATCTCCTTGCCATGCTCGGCCACCCAGCGGGTCGCAGCGTAGGCCTGGTTGATCGCCGTCGGGTAGTGCGCTTCCGGCGACGGGGTGTAGTCCACATAGACCGCCACCGCACCCGAGCCGACCACCAGGTCGCGAATCAGCCGCTGGTGGGTCGGGAAGTCGCCAAGCACCCAACCGCCGCCGTGGAAGAACATGAATACTGGCAGGTCACCCTTCACATTGGCCGGGCGTACCACTTGCAGCTTGATCGACTCGCCGCTGGCCTGGACGGTGCGTTCCATTACTTCGATACCGGAGAGGTCGACCTTGACCGAAGCCTGGGCCCCCGTCAGCACTGCCCGGGCGTCTTTCGGGCTGAGTTGTTCCAGAGGCTTGCCGCCGCCTTGTTCCAGGGCTTCGAGAAACGCCTGGGTGTGCTGCTCGACACTTGGGCTACCCGCAGCGAAAGCGCTGGAAACGGACAGGGCCAGAAGGGAGGCGGTAAGGGTTTTGTGGACAATGTTCATGAGCGAATCCTTTTTCATGCAAGTGTTGGTAGTGGGCGTCTTGCCTGGCCTGTTGGGCCATCGCTGCGACTTGTGCGTAGGTTAGGCAGATGCACTGGCGGGAAAAAGCCGCTATAAAGCGTTTGACTGTCACCATGAGCGAGACAATGAACCCCTACGAAGACATGCGCATCTTTGCCCAGGTCATGGAGGCCGGCAGTTTCACCGCCGCCGCCGACCGCCTGGGCATGTCCAAGCAATCGGTCAGCCGGCGCCTGATGCAGCTCGAAGAGCGCTTGGGCGTACGCCTGCTCAACCGCTCTACCCGGCGCCTGGACGCCACGCCGCTGGGCCAGCACTACTATCAGTCGGCGCTGCGCCTGCTGGGCGAGGTGCAGCAGGTGGAACACGACATCAGCGGCCAGGCCCAGGCCCTGCGCGGCACCTTGCGGCTGAGCGCACCGCTGTCGTTCGCCATGTCACACCTGGGCTGCCTGTTGACCGAGTTTTTGCAATTGCACCCGCAAGTCGATGTCGAGGTGGACCTCAGTGATCGTGCCGTGGACCTGATCGGCGAAGGCTACGACCTGGCGCTGCGTATTGGCGGGCTGGAGGACTCCAGCCTGATTGCGCGGCGCATTGCCAGTGTCGAGCGGGTGTATTGCGCGAGCCCGGCGTACCTGCAGGCGCGGGGTGTACCGCTAAAACCGGAGGATCTGGCCGGGCACGACTACCTGCCCTATGGTCATTCTCGACAGGTGCAGTGGCAGTTCCGCCAGGGCGGCAAGGCGCAGGCGATTCAGGTGACAGGGCGCATGCGTGCGAACAACGGCGAGTTGCTCAGGGATGCCGCTATCGCCGGGATGGGGGTGACCTACCTGCCGACCTTCATCGTTGGGCAGGCATTGGCGGATGGGCGGCTGGTGAATGTACTCGAAGAGTGGACGCCGCCTGCCTTGCAGTTATCAGCGGTGTATCCGCAGCACAGGCAGGTGGCGCGGCCGGTGCAGGAGTTTGTGAGCTTTTTGCGCGAGCGCTTGGTGCAGTTGTAGGCCAGCCTCGGCACCTTGCCGCGAAGCGCAACGCCAGCGGCAAGGCGAGCGCCCGGATCGGCGCCAGGATCAAGCCAGATGGCGGCCCAGCTTGAGGCGCCAGCGCGCCGGCAAAGCGCCCAGCAGGCGCAGCACCAGTATGAAGGTGGCGGGGAAGGCGATTTCCAGCGGGCGGCGTGGCAGGCGCGCGATGATATGAGCGGCGGCGCGTTCGGCGCTCCATAGCTGGGGCATGGGGAAGTCGTTGCGGCGGGTGAGAGGGGTGTCGACGAAGCCGGGGCTGACCAGGGTGACATCGATACCTTCGCCAGCCAGGTCGATGCGCAGGGACTCGACCAGATACCGCAATGCCGCCTTCGACGCGCCATAGGCGCCGGCGCGCGGCAGCGCCAACCAGCTGACCGAACTGCCCATCACCACCAGCTGTGGCTGCTGGCCGCGGCGTAGTAACGGCAGGGCGGCGGCCAGGCAAAGGCAGGTTCCGGTCAGGTTGGTACGTATCACTCGCTCGACCAGCGCCGGGTCGAAGTGCCCCGGCTCCAGGTACTCGCAGGTGCCCGCATTAAGGATCACCTGGTCCAGTGCGCCCCAGGCGCGCTCGATCTCCCCGGCCATCTGCGCCACCTGCCCAGGCTGGTCGATATCGCCCACGGTCAGCAGTACCTGCCCCGGGAACTGCGCGGCCAGTGCCGTCAGCTTGTCTGCGTGGCGTGCACCCAACGCCACCTGATGGCCTTGCTCCAGCAAGTGCAATGCCAGCGCAGCACCAATGCCGCTGCTGGCTCCGGTGAGCCAGCAACGGCTCATGCCAGCCTGCCTTTGAGCCAGCGAATGGCGCTGCCCATGACCGGCACATGCTCGTACAGCAGCGCGCCGGCGTCGAAGTAATCCTGGTGAAAGTGCACCCGCTCATGCCAGCGCAGGTGGCTGCACCCCTGCAGGCTGATCAGCTGCCCACGGGCCAGCTGCGGGTGGCGATATTGCAAGGTCCAGCGAATGTAGCCGTGGCCCGGTTCCAGCTCGTCGGTGCCTTCAAAGCGGTAATGGCACTCGGGCACCTTCGCGTACAACTGGGCGAAATAAGCCCGCAGCGCGGGAAGGCCGGTGAGCTGGTGCAGAGGGTCGCGAAATGCTACGTCCTCGCTGTACAGGTCGTTCAGCAAGTCGAGGTTGTGTGTATCGAGCGTGGCAAAGCGTTCGGCGAAGGATTGCAGGTAGCTGGACATGCACAATACCTGTACAAATTAGGTTCGTTGTACAAGGTATAGTGCAGGTCGCTGTAGAAATCTATACAGAATAATTTTTATGTACATTTTTTTCGTTCGACATGAGATTTTCAGCGCCTGAGAGATCGAGCGCCGCCCGCGCGGCGCTTCGCGAGCTGCGCTCGCTCCTACGTTTGTTTCGGGCCAGTCAAGCCTGTGACAGGTGCACGCGACCGCCTTGTTTGTCTGACGCGATATCGTGCCATGCACCAAGGCGTTCGCGCGCAAATCCCACAGGAATAATTGGCCCGGAACAAACGTAGGAGCGAGCGCAGCTCGCGAAGCGCCGCGCGGGCGGCGCTCGATCTCCCAGGCGCTGACAATCATGCGGCGAAACCCCGCAGCCCGCACTTCTTATCAACCGAGCAACTCACCCAGCCCGATCAGACCGCCATCGAATTCATCCATGGCATCCAGCATCGCTTCGCGCAAGTAAGCCAGCGATGCACGATCGAACAGCAACTGCAACGCCGGCCGCTCGTCACTGCCCACATTCACCACAATCACATTTATCCGTGCCGCTGAAGTCTGCGCTACCGCCCCGACCGGAAACGCCTCTGCACGTAAATCCACCCCGCACAACTTGGCCATCACCGCACTACCATGCACCCCTGACAGCTGCAACCAGGCATGGCTGTCCTGGCGCGGCAGCAGGTAGTTACGCTGTGCATCCTGCACCCACTCTGCTTCTGCGGCAGCCACCCGTGCGCCTTCGTCGGCCAGGCTGCCCAGCAACAGGTACTCGGTCTGCGACAACCGCGCTACCCAGCCGCCGTCGTCCTGACGCGCGGCCTGGTTCGGCTGCTGAGGTAAACGGTAGCCACGTTGCTGCAGGTAGGCAGCACTGTCGCCCCCGCGAAAGCCGACCCGTGCCACATCGGTCAGGTCGGTCAACGCACAGGTGTGCAACAACTCGGCCCGCGGGCTGCGAGGGATAAACGCTTCGGCTTGCAAACTGGTCATGGCTCAGAGCTCCTGGCGCAGGTTGTCGGGATCGTGGAACGGCAGTTGCACCACCTTGGCGTGCACCATCGCGCCGCCCTCCACGCGGATCGGAATGTGCATGCCGGGGGTAGCCTGATGGGCGCCGGCATAGGCCAGGCCGATGATTTGCCCCAAGGTTTGCGAGTACTCGCAGGAAGTGACATTGCCGGTGATGTCCGGCCCGTCCAGTACCAGCTGCCCCTCAAGTGGCTGCGGGCTGCCCTGTGGCAGGGTGAAGCCGACCAGCTTGCGCTTGAGCGGCTGCGCCTCAAGGATTTCGATGGAACGCTTACCGACGAAGAACGGCTTCTTGCGGCCGATGGCCCACTGCATGTCGATCTCTGCCGGGTGGGTCATGCCGTCGGTGTCCTGGCTGATGATCACATGGCCTTTTTCCAGGCGCAGCAGGCGCTGGGTCTCGACACCGAACGGCCGAATACCCAAGCCCGCACCGGCTTGCATCAGCTCGTCCCACAGCCGCTCGGCATGGCGCGCTGGCACATGCACCTCATACCCCAGCTCACCAACGAAGCCGACCCGCAGGATGCGTGCGGGGATGCCGGCCACCTTGCCCTGGCGTACGCCGAGGTAAGGGAAGGCTTCGGCCGACAGGTCCACGTCTTCGCACACCTTGGCCAGCACTTGGCGTGACAGTGGCCCGGCCAGGTTGACGGCGGCCAGGGCTGCGGTAACGTTGGTGATGTCCACGTCCAGGCGCCACTGCGCGTTCCACTTCAGCATCTGTTGGTAGATGCGGTCGACACCGCTGGTAGTGGCGGTGACATAGAAGTGTTGCTCGCCCAGGCGTGCGCAGACGCCGTCGTCTATCACCACGCCCTGTTCATTGGTCATCAGCGCATAGCGGGTGCGGCCGACAGGCAGCTTGGCAAAGCCGAAGGTGTACACGCGCTCCAGCAGTTCTGCAGCGTCGGGGCCGCGTACGTCCAGGCCGCCCAGGGTAGAAACGTCAATCAGGCCGACTTTTTCGCGCACATGGCGGGCTTCTTCCTGCATGCAGCGCTCACGTTCCTCTGGCTTGCCGTAGTAGGCCGGGCGTTGCCAGATACCGGCAGGCATCATTTTCGCCCCGGCTTGCAGGTGGCGGCGGTGCATGGGTGTTTGCCGGTACGGGTCGAAGGCACGACCGGCAACATGCGCCAGCTTTTCGGCCTGGAACGGTGGGCGCGCGGTGGTCACCCCGGTCTCGCTGATGCTGCGGCCGGTGGCATGGGCGACCAGGCGTGCAGTGGGCAGCGCCGAGTGGCGCCCCTGGGACGGGCCCATGCCGACCGTGGAGAAGCGCTTGACCAGTTGTATGTCACGGTAGCCACTGCGGGTGGCGTTGACGATGTCGCGCACTTGCAGGTCTTCGTCGAAGTCGACGAAATCCTTGCCTTTGGGATGCGGGAAAATCGGCCAGGGGAAATTGACCTTGGCTTCGGCGCTGAACACCGGCTGCGACGGCGCTTGCAGGCCCAGCGCTGCCACTGCTTCGGCGGCCCCGCGTGTGGCATCGGCCAGCACGTTGGCCAGCGCGTGACGGCCGTTCACCGAGCCTGCGATATCCAGCCCGGCCGGCAGGTGGCTGAGGGTGAACTCGTCACGGTTGACGTCATAAGCCAGCTTGCCACCGGCCTGGCACAGCAACTGATACACCGGCATGTAGCCCGCCGACATGCACAGCAAGTCGCAGGCCAGGCGCAGGCCATGCGCGCCGACCTTGCCCTGGCCGGTGATCGGGCGAATGTCCACCCCGCTGACATGGCGCATGCCTGTTTCGTGCAGCGCTTCGTACACCGTGCTGCCCAGGTGCACGGGGATATCGCGGCGCTTCAGTTCGGCAGCCAGTGCGGCATCGGCTGGCGCGGCGCGCATATCGACCACGGCAGCCACGGCCACGCCTTGCTCCTGCAGGTCGAGGGCGGCCAGGTAGCCATCATCGTGGCCGGTGAGGATCACCGCGCGCTGGCCCGGCTTGACCGCGTACAGCTTCATCAGCCGCTGGGCGGCGCTGGTCAGCATCACCCCCGGCAGGTCGTTGTTGCGGAACACCACCGGCTGGTCGAACGAACCGGCCGCCACCAGGCAACGGCTGGCGCGCACCTTGTACAAGCGTTTGTGCTGGATCACCGGCAGGTAATTGTCGGTGAACCAGCCGTTGCAGGTGGCCTCCAGCAGCACCTGGATGTTCGGGTGGCCCTCGATGGCGGCCAGCAGCTCCTGGCGCAGGCTGGCGGCGCGGGTGCCGGCGATGTCGAAGCGGGCGTAGGTGAGCGAGCCGCCCAGCACCGGCTGTTGTTCGATCAGCAGCACCTTGGCCCCGGCATTGGCCGCGTCCAGCGCGGCGCGCAGGCCGGCGGGGCCGCCGCCGATCACCGCCACATCAACGAACAGATAGGCTTTGTCGTAATACTGCGGCTTGAAGCCAAGGTCGAGCACGCCCAAGCCGGCCTTCTTGCGAATCAGCGGCTCCCACACTTTCCACATGCCCTTGGGCTTGTAGAACGAGCGGTAATAGAAACCCACCGGCATGAAGCGGGAAAACTTGCCCAGGTAGGCGTCGCGGTCATGCTCCAGGCTGCCGTTGAAATTCTGCCCTTCCACCACCTGGCCCTCGCGGGCGGGCTCCAGGTCGGCCAGCACGTTGGGTTCTTCAGGCAACTGCACCAGGGTGTTGGCATCCTGCCCGGCCATGCTCAGCGGGCCGCGTGGGCGATGGTATTTGAACGAGCGCGACAGCAGCCAGCAACCGCCACCAAGCAGCGCGCTGGCAATGGTGTCACCGGCAAAGCCCTGGCAGGCCTGGCCGTCGAACTGGAAAAGCAAGGGCCGCTCGCGGTCGATCAGCAGGCCCATGGGTGCGGGGAGGCGAGTGTGGCTGTTCATCCGGCAATCTCCGGGGTGGCGGCGGGGATGAAGTCGACGCGGCGGTCGAACAGTGCTTTCGGGTCGAAGGTGCGCAGCACCTGGTCGCTTACCGTGTGGCGCTCGGCCAGGAACCAGTAGCTGGAAGCGTTGTGCAGCCACCACTCGGTCACCACCCCGGCCAGGTTGTCGCTGTTGAACACATAGCCGGCCCACTCGGCGTCGCTGCAGCTGGCGGGGTCGGGCATGTGCTTGAACTCGCCGCCGTAGGTGAACTCGCTGATGTTGCGCGGGCCGTTCAAGGGGCAGGTCAGGATCTTCATCGTCGTTGCTCCTAGTGGCTGGCCGCAGTGGCGCCCATTTCGTTGACTTGCTGGAAGCGGCTGAAGCGCTCCAGGGCGAAGGGGGCGATCATTTCGGGTACCTTGCCGCCGCTGGCCACCAGCTCGGCCATGGTCTTGCCGCAGATGGGCGTGGCCTTGAAGCCCCAGGTGCCCCAGCCGGCGTCCAGGTAGTAGTTGCGTACCGGCGACAGGCCCATGATCGGGCTGTAGTCCGGAGTCATGTCGGTCATCCCGGCCCACTGGCGCATCAGCTTGGCGTTGGCCATGAACGGGAACATCTCGATGGCGTGGGCCAGCAGGCTTTCCTTGAGGTCGAGGGTGGAGCGGGTGTTGTACAGCGGGTATGGGTCGGAGCCGCCACCAAAGACGATTTCGCCACGGCTGGTCTGTTGCACATAGCAATGCAGCGCCGACGAGCTGACCAGCGGATCGAGAAATGGCTTGAACGGTTGGGTGACCATGGCCTGCAGCGGGTAGGTGTGGATCGGCGCACGGATGCCAGCCTTGGCCATCAGCAGCGAACTGGCGCCGGCCACGGCCTGGACCACGCAGCCGCACTGCACCGTGCCACGGTTGGTCTTCACCGCTTCGATGCGGCCATTGCGAATCAGCAGGTCCTGAACTTCGGTCAGCTGGTGGATTTCCACGCCGCGCTTGGCCGCCTGTTTGGCGTAGCCCCAGGCCACTGCGTCATGGCGTGCGGTGGCACCGTCGATGTGCCACAGGCCTGCCAGCACCGGCAGGTGGCCAGGGTCGAGGTTAAGGCTGGGCACCAGTTCGCGAATCTGTTGGCGGTCGATCATTTCGGTGCGCCCGCCAAAGTGTTTGTTAACCTCGGCACGCTGGCGGAAGGCGCGCACGGTGGCATCGGTGTGCGCCAGGGTGAGCTGGCCGCGCTCGGAATACATGATGTTGAAGTCGAACTCGTTCGACAGGTTCTGGAACATGCGCACCGATTCTGCGTAAAAGCGCACACCCTCGCTGGTGAGGTAGTTGGAGCGGATAACCGCAGTGTTGCGTGCGGTATTGCCACCGCCCAGGTAGGCCTTTTCGAGCACGGCGACGTTGGTCACGCCGTGGTACTTGGCCAGGTAGTAGGCGATGGCCAGGCCGTGGCCGCCGCCGCCAATGATCACCACGTCATAACGAGGCTTGAGTTCGCACGGTGGCGGCAGGTCGACCTCCACCGGGTAGTCGGCACTCAGGCCGTATTTCAGCAGGGCGAAAGGCATGCGGTGCGCTCCTGGTGGGCGGCCTGTTGCTGCAGGTCGAGGGCGAGCAGGGTGTTTTTCATCAGGTAGGCGATGGTCATCGGGCCGACGCCACCGGGCACCGGAGTAATGCCGGCGACCTGGGGCAGGGCAGCGGCGAAGTCGACATCACCGACCAGGCGGCTGTGGCCGCCGTCATCGACGCGGTTGATGCCGACGTCTATCACCACCGCGCCGGGCTTGAGCCAGTCGGCACCGATCAGCCGTGGTTTGCCCACCGCGGCCACCAGGATGTCGGCCTGGCGGCACAGCGCCGGCAGGTCGCGGCTGCGCGAGTGCACCACGGTCACCGTGCAGTCGGCCTGCAGCAGCAGGGCAGCCATGGGCTTGCCGACAATGTTCGAGCGGCCGACCACCACCGCATGCTTGCCGCGCAGCTCGCCGCAGGCGTCGCGCAGCAGGCGCATGCAACCGCTGGGGGTGCACGGGGTGAGCACATCGCGGCCCTGGGCCAGGCCACCAACGTTCTCGCTGTGGAAGCCGTCCACGTCCTTGAGCGGGCTGATGGCTTGCAACACAAAGTGCTCGTCGATGTGCGCGGGCAACGGCAGTTGCACCAGGATGCCGTTTACCTCCGGGTCGCGGTTAAGGCGGTCGATCAAGGTCAGCAGGTGGGCCTGGGTGGTGTCGGCGGGCAGGCGATGTTCCAGCGAGCGGATGCCCACCTCTTCGGCGCGCAGCACCTTGTTGCGTACGTACACCTGGCTGGCGGCATCGGCGCCCACCAGCACCACGGCCAGGCCTGGTTGCACGCCGCCCTGGCGCAGTTCCTGCACCTGCGCGCGCACTTCGGCCAGCACCCGCGCGGCGGTGGCCTTGCCGTCGATCAGCTTGACGCTGGGAAGGGCGCTCATTTGAAGATCACCGTGCGGTCGTGGTTAAGGAACACCCGGTGTTCCAGGTGGTATTTCACGGCGCGGGACAGGGCGATGGTCTCGGTGTCGCGGCCAATGGCTACCAGGTCGTCCGGCGCGTAGGCGTGGTCCACGCGCTGTACTTCCTGCTCGATGATCGGGCCCTCGTCCAGGTCGCTGGTCACATAGTGGGCGGTGGCGCCGATCAGCTTGACCCCGCGCTGGTAGGCCTGGTGGTAGGGCTTGGCCCCTTTGAAACCGGGCAGGAACGAGTGATGGATGTTGATCGCCCGGCCCGACAGCTGGCGGCACAGGTCATCGGAGAGGATTTGCATGTAGCGCGCCAGCACCACCAGTTCGGTGCCGGTGTCCTCGACGATGCGCAGCAGCGCGGCTTCCTGTTCGGCCTTGGTGTCTTTGCTCACCGGCAGGTAGACGAAGCGGATGCCCTGGCGCTCGGCCATCGGGCGCAGGTCCAGGTGGTTGGAAACCACGGCGGTGATGTGCATGTCCAGCTCGCCCTTGGCGTGGCGGTACAGCAGGTCGGACAGGCAGTGGTCGAACTTGCTCACCATCAGCAGCACACGCATAGGCCGGGCGCTGCTGTGCAGGCTCCATTGCATGTTGAAGCGCTGGGCCACGTCGGTAAAGCCGGCCTCCAGCTGCGGCGTGTCACCGCTGATACCGGTGTTGAAGCGGAACACGGCGCGCATGAAGAAGCGCCCATTGTCCTCGTCGTCGAACTGCGCCATCTCGCTGATGTAGCAACCGTGCTCGGCCAGGTAGGTGGTCACCGCGGCGACGATGCCAGACACGGCCGGGCAACTGACGCGCAGGATGAAGTGATCGGGAGCGGGGTGCATGTCGGATAGGCCTCGTGATGGAGTGGGGCAGGTCGGGCACAAGGGCAAAAGAAGCTTCGCGAGAGGGCGAAGTGGTGTTTCTTAGTAGGAATATAAATTTCCTTTAGGCGATTTATAGGCGAAATGAGGGGTGCCGGTCTAGCGGTTTGTGAAATTTTTTATCCTGACAGGAAAGTTTTTTTTGAGGCCTTTGCCGGGCTATGCTTGCTCCATGACCACACCACCGCCTCTGCGCCAACCTTGCCCTCCTGGTGCCTGCGACTGCGGCCGCGAACACTTGGTCGATCACCCGCAGGCGGCCCAGCGCATCCTCCTGCTGACCCGACAGGAAGAAAAGCGCCTGCTCGAACGCCTGGAAAACCTCAAGGACCTCGAGGACCTGCACCGCCTGCAGCAACGCCTGTACGAAAACCTTGGCATCCGCGTGCACATTGCCCCCGGCTACAACGAAGTGCGGACCATGCGGGGTATCGTCATTGAACTGGATGACCAGCCGGGTCTGTGCCGCAAGACCCGGCAGTCGATCCCGGCAGCAATTCGGCGCGGGCTGGAGCGCAACCCGCAGGTGGCTTTCCGTCTGCTCGATACCCACGACCTGCTGCGTGATGCCTGACCTTTGATTTCTGCACCGCTTGCTCTTTGTGGGAGCGGCCTTGTGTCGCGATAGGGCTGCGCAGCAGCCCCGGCTATTTCATTGGAAACGCCGAAATCGGGGGGCCGCTTTGCGGCCCTATCGCGACATAAGGCCGCTCCCACACGGTGGCGCGTCAGTTCCTCTAATTTTTTCAACGCTTGCTACGTCTACTTGAAAGCCCCCCTGCACCAGGCGTGCGGCGGCACTTACCATTCAAGGAGACAGGCAATGACTTCCGTTTTCGACCGCGACGATATTCAGTTCCAGGTAGTGGTCAACCACGAAGAGCAGTACTCGATCTGGCCGGACTACAAGGCCATCCCCAACGGCTGGCGTGCCGTGGGCAAGAGTGGTTTGAAAAAGGACTGCCTGGCCTACATCGACGAGGTGTGGACCGACATGCGCCCGCTGAGCCTGCGTCAGAAAATGGCCGAAGCCGCTACTCAGTGACTGCCCTGAACCTGCTGTGCCTGCCGTATTCCGGGGCCAGCGCCATGGTCTACAGCCGCTGGCGGCGCAAGCTGCCAGCCTGGCTGCAAGTGCGCCCGGTGGAGCTACCCGGTCGTGGTGCGCGCATGGCCGAGCCGCTGCACACCAACATGCAAGCCCTGGCCCGGCAACTGGCCAGCGAGCAGCGCCTGGCGGCCAGTGCCCCCTATGCGCTGCTTGGGCACAGCCTGGGCGCGCTGCTGGCCTTCGAGCTGGCCCATGAACTGCAGGCATTGGGCTGCCCGCCACCCTTGGCGCTGTTCGCCTGCGGCACGGCGGCGCCCACGCGGCGTGAGGACTACGACGGCAAGAACTGGCGCGAGCCCAAGAGTGACGCCGAGCTGATCAACGAGTTGCGCGAGCTTCAGGGTACGCCCGAGGAAGTGCTGGCCAATGCGGAGCTGATGAGCCTGACCTTGCCCACCCTGCGCGCGGACTTTTTGCTCTGCGGCACCTACGCCTACCGCCAGCGACCGGCGTTGCAGTGCCCGCTGCACGTGCTGGGCGGCGCGGATGACCGGGCCAGCGACGAGCAATTGCAGGCCTGGCGCCAGGAAACCCACGGCGACTTCTCGCTGCGGATGTTCCCGGGCGGCCACTTCTTCATCCATGAGCAGGAGGACCACGTGCTCGGCGCGCTGACTGCTTCGCTGGAACCGCTTCGGCTTTCTGCCTGATTGACGTTACCGCTTGCCTGGGGGAGGCTAGGCCTTTTCCCAGGCAAGGGGCGGACAATGCTGATCGATCCACACAAGGCCACGCTGCTGGTCGTCGACATCCAGGAAAAACTCATCGGCGCCATGAGCGACCCCGAGGGCACCCGGGCACGGGCGCGCTGGTTGCTGGCTGCGACTGCCGAGCTGGAGTTGCCGACGGTGATTTCCGAGCAGTATCCCAAGGGGCTAGGGCATACCGTGGCGGATCTTCTGGCCGCAGCCCCGGCAGCCGAAGTGGTGGAAAAAAGCCATTTTTCCTGCGTGGCCGCCGAGTGCCTACCGGCCAGCCTGATGGCGCGTGAGCAGGTGATCGTTTGTGGTATGGAAACCCATGTCTGCGTGCTTCAGACGGTGCTTGGCCTGCTGGCGTTGGGCAAGCAGGTGTTCGTGGTCGAGGATGCCTGCGACAGCCGCACGCCGGCCAGCAAGGCGGCGGGGCTGGCGCGCATGCGTGCCGCCGGGGCACAGGTGGTGACCCGTGAGATGGTGTTGTTCGAATTGATGGGCAGTGCCGGCCACCCGCTGTTCCGCCACATCAGCAAAACCTACCTGGTCGGTGAACAGCCCTGAACGGCCGGTTACTGGCTGCCGGGTTGATGGCCCTGGCGCTGCTGCAAGGTTGTGCCGGGCGCCGTGAAGAAGCACCGGAAGCAGACCCGGCCAAGGTCCGCGCCCAGCTGCTGCGGTTGCTGCCTGCGCAGGCCAAGGACCGCGAGGGCTGGGCCAGGGACATTCAGGTGGCTTTCGAAGCCCAGCGTATAACGCCAAGCAAAAGCAATCTGTGCGCGGTACTGGCGGTGACCGAGCAGGAATCGACCTTCACCGCCGACCCGCAGGTGCCCAACCTGGGGCGTATCGCCCGTGAGGAAATCGACCGCCGTGCCGCACGCCTGCATGTTCCCAGGCTGCTGGTCGACGGCGCTCTGAAAACACCTTCAGGCAACGGCCAGAGCTACCAGCAGCGTTTGCAGGCAGTGCGCAGCGAGAAGCAGCTGAGCGAGCTGTATGACGAGGTCATTGCCCGTGTGCCGCTGGGCAAGACTTTGCTGGGCGGGCTGAACCCGGTGCACACCGGCGGGCCGATGCAGGTCAGCATCGACTTCGCCGAAAAGCATGCGCAGGCTTACCCCTACAGCCATGACGGCACGATTCGCCAGGAAGTGTTCACCCGGCGCGGCGGCATGTATTTCGGTATTGCCCACCTGTTGGGCTACCCGGCCAGTTATGAACGCCAGCTGTACCGTTTTGCCGATTTCAACGCAGGCTGGTACGCCAGCCGCAACGCGGCGTTCCAGGCGGCATTGAGCAAGGCGACCGGCGTGCCGCTTGCCCTGGACGGCGACCTGATTGCACCGGGGGCGATCATGCCAGGCACCACCGAGCAGGCCGCGAGAAAGTTGGGGGTGAAGCTGGGGCTGCGTAACCCGCAGATTCGCAGCCAGCTGGAGGAGGGCGACAGCCTGGCGTTCGAAGACAGCAAACTGTACAGCGGAGTATTTGCCCTGGCAGATGCCAAGGCCGGTAAACCGGTGCCACGGGCGGTGTTGCCGGGGATCGAGCTGAAGAGCCCGAAGATCACCCGCAAGCTGACCACGGCATGGTTTGCCGGGCGGGTGGATGAGCGTTATCAGCGGTGCATGAAGCGTTAGTCATGTGTTGCCTGTGCCGGCCTCTTCGCGGGTAAACCCGCTCCCACAGGGTTAGCACTGACCATGAGGTCAGCGCAGTACCTCAAGGCCTTTGCAGGGATACCACTGGTTCGGAAGGCAGTGAGGTCCCTGTGGGAGCGGGTTTACCCGCGAAGAGGCCGGCGCAGGCACCATCAGCTTTCGCCCAATGCCCCCACCACCTGGTCGACACTGGCCTTCAACCCTGCAAATGCATCGTCAGGGTCACTCTCCACCACCACCAGCTTGGCCCCGGCTGCCTTGATCACTTCGGCCACCGCCGCGTCCGGCTGGCGGTGGTCCAGCACCAACGCGACATCCTGCGCTTTCAGATTTTCCTCCAACGCCTTGAGCGCGGCAGCATCCCACTCGTCCGGCAGCGGCTGCTCCACCACGTCCAGGTTCAACCCGCTGGCGAGGTAACCCAGCCGGTCGGACAGGCTTACCACGGTCAGGTTGTCGACCTTGGCCAGGCGTGTCTGGCTGCTGGCCGAAAGCTCCAGCAACTGGCGTTTGAGGCCAGCCAGGTTGCCCTGGATCTTCGCTTTGTCGCCTGGGGCCAGGCGCTCCAGGTCGTTGGCCACCACATCGGCCATACGCCCGAGGTTGGTCGGGTTGAGCCAGGGGTAGGCGCCATAGGCGTCATCACCCGAGACCGCAATCCCTGGCAGCGCACCGTCCACCGGCCGTGCGGCATCGATTTCGACGATGCGGATGTTGCTGCGCCGGGCCATCGGGTACAGCGGGTCGTCTCGCCAGATCGAACGCACGCCGATCACCGCGTCGGCCTGCTGTGCGGCTTTCTCCAGGCTGGCGCCACCGCGCCCGCTGAAGTACGACGGCTGGCGGCTGGCCGGCAGGTTGGCCGGCGCCGCACGTTTTAGCTGTACTGCAGTGCCGTCGAGCAGGGCGCTGGCCAGGCTGTGGGTGACGGGCAGGGTGGTCAGCACTTGTGTGGCAAAACACAGCGACGGCAGGCCGGCCAGGGCCAGCGCCAGGGTCAGGCGTTTGAAGTTCATGCCGGGTTTCCTTGCAGGCGGGGGACGAGGGCGCGGGCCAGGGCGGCCAGAGCAAAGCACATGCCGGCGACCAGGATGATCGCGGCGCCTGACGGCACCGGCAGGTCGAAAACGATCGGCAGCAGGATGCCAAACAGGGTGCTGATGGTGGCAATCACCACCGACAGGAAGAAAAAGCCCTTGAGCGACTGGCTGACCAGGCGTGCGGCGGCAGCGGGGATGACCAGCAGCGCACCGACCAGGATGGCCCCGATCACCTTCACGGCGGCCACGGTCACCAGGGTCACCAGCACCACGAACAGGTAGTCCAGGGTTTTCACCGCCACCCCGCGCACGGCCGCCAGCTGCGGGTTGAAGCTGGCCAGCATGATGCGGTTGTACAGCGGCAGCGCCAAGGCCAGCACCAGCACCGCGACGATGCCCAGCACCACCAGGTCCTGGCCGCTGACGGTCAGCACCGAGCCGAACAGCACGTTTTCGAGGATGTGCACGTTGATCTTGCCTGCCAGCATCAGCAGCAGGCTGGCGCCCAGCGCCAGCGACACCGACAGGAACACGCCGATCAGCGTGTCCGGCGACAGCCCGGTGCGGTTGCGCAGGAAGTTGAGCAAGATGCCGAACAGCAGGCAGTAGCCGAACAGGCTGCCATAGGGGCCGGTGTAGGGCTCGCCCAGCAGGATGCCGATGGCCACGCCGGTCAGCGCGGCATGGCCCACGGCCTCGGAGAAGAAGGCAAAACGTTTGACCACCACCAGGGTGCCCAGGCCGCCCAGCACCGGGCCGATCATCATGCCGGCCAGCAGGGCGTTGACCACGAAACCGTAGGCCAGTGCCTCGGGCAGGTAACCAGCGGTAGCCCATTCCTGGACCAGTTGGCGAAATGCTTCAAAACTCATGAGGCAAGGCTCTCGCTACGCGGGTGAACGGAGAACAGGCCGAGCAGGCGCTCCGGGGTCAGGGCCTGGGCGGGTGGGGCGTCGAACAGCACCTTGCGGCTCAGGCCGGTTACCCGGTCAGCAAGGCGCAGCACGGCTTCAAGGTCGTGTTCAATCCACAGCACGGTGGTGCCAGCCTGGCGCCAGCCCTTCAGCAACTGCTCGAACACCTGGATCCCGGCTTCATCGAGTGCCGACATGGGCTCGTCCAGCACCAGCAACTGCGGCTCGGGGATCAGGCCCTGGGCCAGCAGCACGCGCTGGCGCTCGCCCCCGGACAACGCACCCATGCGCCGCTTGCGCTTGTCGAGCATGCCGACCCGCGCCAGGGCCGCGTCGATGGCCGGTTGCACACGCCGCGACAGGCCGAGAAAGGCCGGGCGGCGCTGGCACATGGCGGCCATGAAGTCGTCCACGGTCATTGGCAGGCCGCGGTCGAACTCCAATGCCTGCGGCACATAGCCGATCACTTCGCGTTCGCTTGGCCAATGCAGGGTCAGTTGGCCCTGATGCGGCATCTGCCCGAGCAAGGTCTTGATCAGCGAGCTCTTGCCGCCGCCGTTGGGGCCGACGATGGCGTGCACGCTGCCAGCGGCCACGCTGAAACCGACCTGTTCCAGAATGCGTGTGCGGCCCAGCGTGAGGTCGATGCCGGCGAACTCGATGCGCGGCCCGAAGCCCGTGACCAGGTTGGCGGCGGCGGTCATGCGCGGTTCTCCTGGATGGCGCGGACCACGGTGTCGAGGTTGCGCTTCATTTCCACTTCGTACTTGTCCTTGGTGTATTCGCCATAGGAGATGTGCGTCAGCGAGTACAGACGCACGCCAGATTCGCGCTGGATGGTCTCGACGTAGGCCGACGGGAAGTCCATTTCCGAGAAGATCACCTGCACGTCCAGGGCCTTGAGCTGGTCGATGGTCTTTTTCAGCTGGGCCGGGCTGGGCTCGATGCCATGGGCAGGCTCGACCACGGCCGTCACCTCCAGGCCGAAGTCGCGTACCAGGTAGTCGTAGGCGGCATGGATGGTGGCAACCCGGAAGGTGGCGCTGGGCGCCTCGGTGACCTTGGCCAGGGCTTCGGCACGCAGCGCGCGCAGGCGCTTGGCGTAGGCGCGGGCGTTTTGCGTGTAGAGCTTGGCGTTGTCCGGGTCGAGCTTGCCCAGTTCGCGGGCGATGTTGTTGACCTGCGCGATGGTGGTGCTGATCGACAGGAAGGTGTGCGGGTTGACCACCTTGCCTGCGCCACGGGCGGCAATGCCGGTGGCCGCCAGCAGCGGAACGTTCTGGTTGGCTTCGATGGTGTTGATGCCCGGCTTTTCGCTGGCGGCGATCATGCGGTCGGCGAAGTCGTCGTGGCCGACGCCGTTGAGCACCACCACATCCAGGGTGCCGATGCGCTTGATGTCCTCGGCCCGTGGTTCGTAGGCGTGGGGGTTGAAGCCCGCTGGAATCAGCGGCACCACTTCGGCCTTGTCGCCGACGATGTTGGTCACGTAGCTGTAGTAGGGGTGCAGGGTGATGCCGATGCGCAGCGGCTTGCCGTTATCGGCCAGGGCCATTGCCGGCAGGGCAAGGGCCAGGAGCAGGGCGAGGGCGGAGCGGAACATGGGGAAGTCCTTGGGTTCAGTGACGGTGTTCGCGGGTAACCCCGGCGTCGTAGTGGCTGACCACCTGCTGCCAGCCCGCGGCGATCAGGGCTGCCTGGCCGAGGTCGTCCGGGGTCATGGCGGCGCTGTCGCGGCGCAGCCAGACATCGGCCTGGCCAGTGCTGTCGGCCGGCAGGATCAGCAGCAGGCTGCCGGCGACTTCCGGGGCCTGGCTGCGGCCCAGGTAAGCGCCGGGCTCCAGCCACGACCATTGGTGGCCGCCGCGGCTCTGGCTGCCGGCATCGACCACGAAGGGTGGCAGGCCTTCTTCGGCCAGGGCCTGCACGCTAGGCACGGCAGCGTTTTCTTCACGCAACAGCTGGATTTCGTCGAAGGCCACCCGCAGGTCGGTGTACAGGCCTTGTTCGGCGGCGGTGAGGTCGCGCCGGGCGTCGATCTGGTGGCTGGCGATGGTCTGTTCGTCTTCGCGCTCGCCACGCAGCAGCACTACGCTGGCAGCGAGCACCACAATCAGCAGGCTGATCAAAAGCACGTACAGGGTTTCGTGCCCGGCGCCGGCCGGGCGAATCACTTGGGCGCGGCTCATGGCTGTGCGATATCGGCGTAGTCGACTTCAACCACGTGCCCGGGGCCTGCATCGAACAGCACGTAGAACTCGCCGTCCGGGCGCTTGAAGGTGAGCGTCGAGTCGTCGCCAAGCTTGCCACCGACCAGCACCTGCTCGTCATAGCCGATCACATCCAGGGTCACCCCCGGGGCACCGCTGCCGTCCGAGAAACCGCCGGTGCACTTGACCTGGCCGCCGGCCGTTTCTTCGCATTCGCACATCGGGTTATGCGCCAGGGCGGGGCCGGCGGCCAGCACCAGCAAGGGCAGGGCGAGGGTTCGCATCAGCTGTTTCATTTCTTGCCTCCTTGTTTTTCGAGCCAGGCCACGGTGGCTGGCGATGCTTTGGCCAGGGGGACCGACGCCTGGTGCATGCTGCCGTCCCAGCCTTCCAGGGTGATCCAGATCTGTGCGTCGGGTTTGGTACGGGGTGGGATCGGCAGCGAGGTGCCCATGTTGTACGGCGCGCCGAAGAAAATGGTGCCGGCGGCGCGCAGGCTGCGTGGTTTGCCAATACGCAGGTAGGCTGCTTTGACGTCCTTGACGCAGGCCTTGCACAGCGACGCATTGAACGACTTGAAGTAGCCGGCGGGGCCGTCGGCACGTGGCGCCTCGTCACGCATTTCGGCCAAGTCGAGGCTGTACGGGCCAACCTGGATATTGCTGATCACGTTGGCGCCAAGGCCGGCTTCGCCGCGGAACAGTTTCGCGTCGGCGAAATACTTGGGCATGAAGCCCAGCGGGATGAGGATCAACAGGATGTTCAGGTGAAAACGCCACTTCAGCCAAAGTTGCTTTAGCGGGCTGGCGGGCAGGACTCGGGCCTGGCTCATGAGTGGATCTCCACGGTGGTTTCACTGCGTGCCGCACGCGGTGCCCGCTCGCTGCGTTTGAGGGCGGCGGCGGTGGCCTGGGCGGTGCGTTTGGTCCAGATCAGCAAGCCGCTGAGCACCATCAAGGTCAGGATCAGGCCGAAGAAGAACCAGATCAGCTTGATCGGCAGGCCGCCGAAGTCGCCGGTGTGCAACGGGCGCATGGATTCGGTGACGAACTCCAGCGCCGAGCGGTCGCTGATCAGGAACTGGCTGTCGACATTGCTTGTGTACGGGTTTACCGAAGCACTCTGGAACATCAACGGATACCAGCCCGGGCCGGACAGGGTGATGTGGCTGTAGGCGGTGGCAGGGAGCGAGATGGCACTCACCTCCAGCCCCGGGATCGCCAGGCCGGCGATGCGCGCTGCCTCGTCCAGGTCGATATGTGAGGCCGGGCTGCCATCTTGGGTTTGTGGCACTTCTTCACGGGCGATCACCGGCACGATGGGCCGGCTGGATATGGTGATGTGGTTGTCGAACAGGATCGCCTGGATCAGGAACCATGTGCCGGTGATGGCAATGACGGCAATGAACCAGATCGACCACACCCCGGCCAGGCGGTGCAGGTCACCCCAGAAAATCCGCGAGCCATGGCCGGTGCGCACGGGTTTGAAAAAGCCCTTCCAGAACTTCTTGTACACCACCAGGCCGGTGACCAGCGAAGCCAGCATGGGCAGGCCAAGCAATGACACCAGGTACCAGCCCCAACTGAAACCGTTGGTGAACGGCACCAGCCACCAGCCATGCAGGGCGCGGGTGAAGGCTTCGAAGTTGAAGTCCGGGGTCTTGCCCTGAATGGCCGCTGTGTAGGGGTTTACATACAGCGTTGGGCTGGTGCCGTCAGGCAGGGTGACACTGGCTTTTACTGCGAAGTGCGAACCATCCGGCTGGCTCAGGCGCTCTACCACCATGTCCGGTTCGGTCTTGTTCAAGGCCTCCAGCACCTGCTGGAAACTCAGACGCTCAACGTCTGCGTCGGGCTTGTTGGCACGCACGGCCGGGTCGGCGAGCCAGACAATCTCCTGGCTGACCACGGCGAGCATGCCGGTAAAGCAGACGATCAGCACAAAGAACCAGATCGGCAGGGCGAGCCAGCTATGGACCAGGAACCACAGCCTGGATTTGGATTTTTTCGGTGATTTGGCCATCAGACGGTCTTCTGCATTGGGTGGTCGAGCGTATGCCCAACCAAAGAGGGCTGTACTGATAAGGACGAATGAGAATTGAAAACCTGCCGTTTTAAATGCAAGCAAATGTTTCTAAGCACAAAGCCGGCCTGCGCGCGAGGCGTCAGGCCGGCTTTGAATGCATGCAGCAGGGGGGTCAGGCGCGGGTCAGGGCCACGGCAGGTTGCGGTTTGCCGTGCAGCTGCGCCAGGTCCTGGTACAGCGCACGGCCAATTTCCGCAGCGCGGGCCGGCAGCACCGAGAGCAGCGTGTCGCTCAGGCCGTGGCTGTTCTCGCAGAAGCCCTGCAGGTACACCGAGGCCTGCAGGTCGGGGCTGGCCAGCACGCGGTAGTTGCGGTCGACGCTGAAGTCGTCCAGGTAACCGGCCAGCGGTGCCAGCAAGTCACGGTGCGAGCGGCGTTCGTAGCCGGTGGCGAGAATCACCGCGTCGTAGCGGTGGGTTTGCTGCTGGCCGGTGGCGAGGTCGCGCAGCGTCAGTTCCAGGCCTTCGCGGGTAGCCACAACGGCTTCGACCTGGCGGCGGCACAGCACGTTGTGACGGTGCTGGTGGGCGACCTTCTGCCGGTACAGGATGCCGTAGATGCGTTCGATCAGGTTAAGGTCCACCACCGAGTAGTTGGTGTTGTGGTATTCGCCCAGCAGTTTGCTGCGCTGGTCGGCCGGTTCGTTGTAGACCAGGTCGGTGTAGTCCGGCGAGAAGATCTCGTTGACGAACGGGCTGTCGTCGGCGGGTTTGAGCGCCGAGCCACGCAGAATCATGTCGACCTTGACCGACGGGTAGCTGTCGTTGAGGTCGATGAATGCCTCGGCCGCGCTCTGGCCCGAACCGATTACCGCGATGCGCATCGGTTTGCCGGCGGTGCACGGCAGCTTGTTCAGGCTGCTCAAGTACTGGGAGTGATGGAATACCCGTGGGTCGTCCTTGAATGCACCGAACTTTTCCGGGATTTTTGGCGTGCCGCCGCTGCCGACCACCACCGAGCGGGTGCGGCGGCTGTATTCGCGGCCCTGGGCGTCGCGCGAGACCAAGCGCAGGTGCTCGACACGGCCAGCCTGCACCTCCGGCTCGATGCGCAGCACTTCCTGGCCATACACCGCCTGGGTGGCGAAGTGTTCGGCGGCCCAGCGCAGGTAGTCGTTGTACTCCAGGCGGCAGGGGTAGAAGGTGCCGAGGTTGATGAAGTCGGCCAGGCGCTGCTTCTGGTGCAGGTAGTTGACGAAGCTGTAGGGGCTGGTGGGGTTGCGCAACGACACCAGGTCCTTGAGGAACGAGATTTGCAACTCGCTCTGGGTAGCCAGGGTTTCGCCGTGCCAGCGGTAGTCCTGCTGCTTGTCGATGAACAGCGCATCGAGGGCGTGGCCCTGAGATTCGGCGAGTTCTTCCAGGGCAATGGCCAAGGCCAGGTTGGAAGGGCCGAAGCCCACGCCGATCAGATCTTTGATGGTTTCCTGCTGTGAGGGCTGGCTCATGGTTGCGATTCCCTGAATGGTCGAATATGGACGCCCGCCGGGGCTCCGGCTCCTGCGCAAGTACATGAGTTGGAACGAGCCAGTCGTGGGGGAATTTAAGGGGGCTAAAGAACTG
This sequence comes from Pseudomonas sp. TSO6, assembly GCF_056098905.1. Taxonomy (NCBI): domain Bacteria; kingdom Pseudomonadati; phylum Pseudomonadota; class Gammaproteobacteria; order Pseudomonadales; family Pseudomonadaceae; genus Pseudomonas; species Pseudomonas sp. TSO6. Next base: position 39,017 of record NZ_JBLZWV010000027.1, read on the forward strand.
CGAGCTGGGGCCGATAGGGTGGTTACGGCAAGGACCTATCTTTCAGCAGGGAATCGAGATGAGCGCAATTACGGCTAGCAACCTGATGATCAATGGCGTTTCCGCGCAGACGCTGAGCGCCAACGCAGCGACGCAACGCGAACAGGCAAAACAGGCCGGTGAGGCGCTGGGCCCCTTGAGCATCAGTAGCGACAGCATGAAAGTTTCAGCGGGTAGCCAGGCGCAACCTGCGGACAGTGAAGACAGTGGTGAGTCAGAGGCCGTATCCGAGCTGCGTCAGCTGATCAAGGACCTGCAGAAGCAACTGGTCGAGGAGCAGAAGCAGTTGGCCGCGCTGCAGAACAGCAAGATGGATGAAGCGGCCAAGGCGGCTGCGGTCGGTGCCAAGCAGGCGAGCATTGCCACCATCAATGGGCAGATCATGGCTGCCACGGCGCAGTTGCTGGAGCTGTTGCAGCAAGAGGGTGGCAGCAGCTCGGGCGGGATGGTCAGCGCTACGGCCTGACTGCCTGGAGCAACAACCTGTAGGAGCGGCCTTGTGTCGCGATGGGCCGCAAAGCGGCCCCAGGATTTCAGCTTCGCCGCATCAATTGCCGGGGCCGCTTTGCGGCCC
>NZ_JBLZWV010000028.1:0-84823 GCF_056098905.1 Pseudomonas sp. TSO6
ACACAAGGCCGCTCCTACACAGGTTCTGTGCAGCGCCAGTGGCAGGCGGTTATTCGGACGCTATGCGCCCCTTGTTCTGCCGCTCGCTCTTGTACTGCATGGCCACTGCCGGTGCCGGCTTGGCGGCACCGGTCTCCAGCCACTGACGCATGCGGCTGGCATCGGCGAAGTGGGTGTACTTGCCGAAGGCGTCGAGGATGACCATGGCCACCGGGCGGTTGTCCATGCGGGTCAACAGCACCAGGCAGTGCCCGGCTTCGTTGGTGAAGCCCGTCTTGGTCAGCTTGATGTCCCAGTTGCTCTTGTTCACCAGGTGGTCGGTGTTACGGAAGCCCAGGGTGTAGTTGGGCTTGCGGAAGGCCACGGTCTTCTCGCGGGTGGTCGACAACTCGCTCAGCATCGGGTACTTGCGCGAAGCCATCAGCAATTTGGCCAGGTCGCGGGCGGTGGACACGTTCTGCGTCGACAGGCCGGTCGGCTCGACGTAGCGGGTATGTGCCATACCCAGGCTGCGGGCCTTGGCATTCATCGCCTTGATGAACGCCGGATAGCCGCCAGGGTAGGCGTTGGCCAAGCTGTTGGCGGCACGGTTTTCCGACGACATCAGGGTAATCAGCAGGGTTTCGCGGCGGTCGAGTTGGCTGCCCAGGCGCACGCGCGAATACACGCCTTTCATTTCCGGGTTGTTGGCAATGGTCATGGTGAGCATGTCATCCATGGGCAGCTTGGCATCCAGCACTACCATCGCTGTCATCAGCTTGGTTACCGAAGCGATCGGCACCACGCGGTCGGCGTGGCTCGAATACAGCTCCTGGTTGGTATTCAGGTCGATCAGCAGGGCGCTGCCTGAAGCCAGATGCAGCTTGGACGGGTCACGTTGGACTTGGGCCGGGGGTTGTGCAGCAGCAGTCGACGGAAGGGTCGCGGTACCTGTGAGCAACAGCAGCAGGCTGAGGATGGACAGGGATGTTTTCACGTTGAGGCTCACTAAAAGTTGGTATGTCGTTGGCTGTGCAAGGGTTTTCCCAAAAACCGATGCATTCTGGAGTATGGCTGATTTGCTGTCGAATGCCTTATGACTAAAGGGCGCAAGGTGAACGAAATTTAATCCTTTACCAATTCTGTACCAATCACGTTCTTTTCCAGTTCTGCCAGTTCCGCCCAATCGTTGGCAGAATTCAACCACTTTGTGTAGGTCGAGAGAAGCACCTGCACCGAGTGGCCAAGCTGCCCAGCAATAAACGCTGGATTCATCCCCGACATGAGGCACATCGTGGCATACCTCTACCGTCTCTCAGCAGGGCAACACGCTGTCATGATGAACGCGGTGGACTGGTCAGGTGAAGTCGACGTTGCCTAAAGGCCGGGAAATCCGGCAGTAGTTCCCGGCCGCCCAGGTGCTGGTGGCTCAGGTGCTGAGCGAGTACCGGGCAACCGTGACCGTAACTGTTCAGGACCCAGCCGAAAAGGAGGTTGAATGATGACCTTTGCAAGGGCCTAGTACTGGCGATCATTCCACCAGCTAAGGCACTGTTGTCCGGAGTAGCCTGCCTCTATCGCGTGGAGAAAGCCCATGTTGTCGTCGTCAACCTGAGTATTGACTACAGAGTCGCCAACCAGGCCCGCAGAATGAGGTGTGCCGGTTGCTTAGTGAGCATCAAGTAGCCTGTTCAGAAGCCCCTCTTGGTGCTCACTGTCATAGCACCCTGGTTGGTTTGGAGGGGTGGCATTGCACGGTAGGTTTCGCTGATCCCAACGACTTCCATAAGGGCTATTGAAGTAGTGATTACACCCGGATAGAACAATCACTAGCCCCACCAAAACTCCTTTGCCCATAGATATCTCATCCATTGTATGGTTGATTTGAGACGAGTTCGCCTTTGACAACGACACGCCATTGCCACGCCAAGCGTGGGCGTTTTTTCACCTGGAGACCAACCACGCTGGTTACAGTTGAGGCAGTTCTCGATGGCTAGGTCCGCGTAGCTCAGGTTCTGAAGGGTTACAGCCGCGAGGCTACTGTCATTTCGAGCCGCCTGACTGAGCCGGTTCTTGATGCATCTGCAGGCTGAAGCTCGGAATCACCATATTGCCGTATTTGTATTGCTTATAGCTGGTGTATGGCAGCACAACGGTATCAGCAATACAAGATGCGGCCATGTCGACCAAGATTTCATACGGGTCCGAATGTATTCCCGTTCTTTCCGGCCCAGTTAAGTTGCAAAACTGGTAGGCAACGCCGCTGTACACCCGAGGGATGGCTGGGCAGTACGAGTTCCATTCAGCCAGATCGCCCACGGCTTTCGACTCTTCCGACACCGTGCGAACGGTTCCGCATCCACTCAGCGCGGTTACGAGTACTATCCCAATCCATGGTTTCATATCAGCCCCCTATCCTCCGAAGACCTGATGATATCCCGCCGAAGTCAAAGCCTGCCATTGGATCCTATGCGTTATGACTGAAGGGCGCAAGGTGACCGAAATTTAATCCTGCGCCGCGTGAATGACGCGTCAGGATGCGATGAGGTAGGCCGCTACGCCCTTGGCCAAGCGCCAAGGTTTCCAGATTGAAAGATGATCGAACAATCGGCTGTAGTTACCCGCCAGCCCTGCAACCACGAGGTATACAAACCACTTTCGCAGCATTCTTGAGAACTTTCTTTTAATGAATCGCAACAATCGGCACACCATTGAAAAATCGCCCTGTCGCAAAAACGAAAAAGCCCAACTGAGTGTTGGGCTTCAGCGTCACTCCTCAACACCAGCAGGAATGACAGGATCGGGCAAATTTACGGCACGGCGACTTGACACTGCAAGCCCTTTCGAGCGCCTGTTTCCTGCCGCTTCACCGGGTGGACTGGTCCGCTGCTGCCGCTAGCGTTAAGGCAGCGTGATACCGCACATCAATCTGTGCGCAAGATCGGGAACTGCGCCGCTGGATTGCGTGATTCGGCGTTCATCAATGCGCACGCAGTCGCGGCCTCGGACTTGTTGATAAAGCCGCGCTTGAGCCGCTGTTTCTCCTGGTTGTCGTAGATATCGAAGCCGCCCGAAGTTGTAGCGGCATAGAACCGGTTGCCAATGCAGAAGGACTCGCCTTCCACTGGCACAGCAGGAACGATAACGAATCTTGGTTGCATGTTTCGCACCTCCCCAGGCAGATAGCTAATTATTAGTCTGAGAGCGGGTAGGCAACAATATGACTCATCGAGACTAATCAATGGCGTGGCGTGTCACGCGTGTCAACCACGCGCTTTTGGTTAGCCGGCGTCCCGATGCCATTTGTGACGGGCGGGACATCGGGATGCGTTGCCGGCTTTCGACGCTCAGCGATGGATCAGCGAGAGCTCGCTGATGATGCAGACCGAGCCGTCAGTGGCCGGCGTTGCATCGGTGTAGTCAACCTGGTTGTAGATGCCGCCGTGGAATTCGAACAGGCGCGACGCCCAAGTGCTGTCGAGCTGTAAATCACCAGAGGCGCCGGACACCCCGTTGCATTTGGCCGTTACATTCACCACGCCTGCAGACGTGGTGTGGATGCTCACGTTGAACTGCGCCCCCAGAGGCACCCCTTTGAGCACGGTCGAGTTCACCGGGTCGGTCTGGTTGTAGGTCCGCCGAAACCCCAGGGTAATGTTGCCTTTGTTCCAGAACACCTTCACCGGCGGGCTGTCATCCCCACGCACGTGCATCTGGGCGATCACCACCTTCAGCGCCGAGTTGACCTTGGTCAGGGTCATGGTTTGGCGATTCCAGTGATCCTGGGCGCTGGACAATGTCCAGTCTTCGGTTTCTGTCCACTCGCAGCGGGTCCTGTGGGTGCTTTTGCTCGAAGCACCTTTGGTAGGGGCTGAAAGCTGGATCGAGCCATCGCTGAGTACCGTTACCACACTCGGCAACCGCGCGATCGCTTCGGCACCGTTGAGTTCGAGTGCTACAGGATTGGTTGAGGAGACGGCCACCGGGGTGGCGATGGTGAGGTTGCTGATGTGTACGGTCATGGGGGCTCCTGACAAAAAAGTGGCTTGAAGGATGAACCGATCGAGCAGCCTTGCATCTGGCTGCCGAATCGAACATTAGCCACAGGCTAAAATATGGTCAATAGCTATCAGCTAAAAAAATCGCTCTGAGACAAATTACCTGCTGGCGAAATTTTTCTGTGACAGGGCTTTACGCTGGATTTGGCGGTGAGATAAGCTCTCGTCGAGCACTGTACGAATATACAGCTATCAGGATGAGAATATGTCTAAGCACATGAAGGCTGCACCCCAGCAACATCAGGAAATGACCGGAGTAGAGCGGCTTGGCCTGCGGGTGTCGTCGATGATCAACCACCCGCTCGCACAGACGCAGCGCTGGGTCGTTGTGCATCGCCTGGATACCGATGGTGATGCGGAGTGGGAGGAAGTGATGGGCCTGCTGTCCGACACGCCTGAGTTGGACCTGACGTTCAACGACGACGAAAGCGTCACCGTGCGCTGGGAGCGTAGCAGTGTGGAGGAGCGTGACGACTTTATCGTCGAGCAGTTCAGCAAGGAGGAGGTTGAAGCGGCAGCGCCTTTCTGAGCGTTATGCAAAGCCCGCCTGGGTGGCGGGCTTCGGCTTCATACCAGGTGCGCATTCCACACCAAGAGCACCCTGGCCTGAATGTAGGTTTCTTCCCGGCGAATCATGCGGTCCTTGTGCCGCGAGTTGTCGGAAATCATCTCGAAGTGGTCATCGTCAGCGATCTGCAATCGCTTGATATAGATGTGATCACCCCAGGAGAAGAAGTAGATGCCATCGCCGACAAACCCGCGGATGCTGACATCGACGATCAGCGGGTCGCGGTGCTTGATGGTCGGCTCCATCGACTGGCCCCAGCCGGTGATCATCTTCAGGTGGTGGTGTTCAGCGAACGCCACACCCAGCTCGCGAAGATGGCTGGGGCTGACGCGAACGTCCTTGAACATCTCGGGGTAGTCGTGGGGGATCTGGCCACCGCCCATGGCGGCCCGCACATCGTAGTGGGCAATCCACACTTCGTCACCGACCAGGCCCGGGCGAACAAAGTCAGCCTTTATCAGCGTGGCATCCTGAGGTTCTTCTGCAGCGGCCAGCAACCTTTGCCGGGTTTCTTCAGGGATGCCCTTGCCGCTTCGGGCAAGCATCTGCTTGACCAGGTCGGCCGCCGAAAGCTTGCCTTCGCCCGCTTCGACCGACGGCTGCACGGGGTCGCCTGCCGACAGTGCGTCGAACCAACCCCGGGGCAGGCCTTCGACGCCCTCGATTCTGCGGGCCACATCATCGCCCAGGTTTTTCGCGGTCTTGTCGGAAAGAATCTGGCTCAGGTGTGCAGGCGCCATCCCCCAGCGTTCTGCGCAGGATCCCTTCTTCTGGCTGCCGATAAGCTTGACCAGGTTGTGCTTGCGAATGTCGTAGATGTCCATAGGACGAAGCATGCCAGTGTTTAGCTTGTTGCTAAATGTGCGCATGGCTAAATTAGCTCTTGTTGCAATGTTAGCTATAGGCTAAATTAAATCCATCAACAAGAAAAGCCACTGAGACATTTTTGTCCAGGGCTCGTCGCATCATCATCGGTAATGAGGTTTACATGGATCCGACCGACCTCGGCCCGGGCACAGTCACTTGGCTGAGCGGCACGGGCACTGTGTTGCTAGGTGCATTTCTATGGCTGCGCAAGTGGCTGTCCCGGGATGCAGCCGAGCGTGCGATGGACAACGCAGATATTGCAGTTATCCGCCGCCTGACCGAGTTGCTGGACATTGAGCGGGACGCCCGGCGAGAGGCAGAAGCCAAAGCTGATCAGCTCGCCAGGGAGCGCAACGATCTGGTGCTGACCGTAGGGCGGCTGCAAGGCAAAGTGCTGGCGCTGACCAGCCAGCTGCGGCGTAGCTCACAACGCTGAGCCAACACTGAGTGACAGGGCCGGCAAAAACAAAAAAAAGCCCGCCAAATTGGCGGGCCATAAGGGCGTAGGGAGCAACGCACAACAAATTCGGGTCAGGCCACCAGGACGCCTGGTTGCAACTGTTCAGCCAGGGCTTGGGCCGAGGCAAGGGATGGCATCGGCCCGCTCACGGCTTCGCCGTTGCGTACCAGGTACCAGCACGCCAGCAGGCCCTGCTCACGCAGTGGAGTGGGGACGGCGCTGCCGACAACGGACATGATCTGGATAGTGGCCATGAGGACCTCCTGTGAAACATGGCTCTACCATACGCAGCAGCCTGGGCGGTTTGAAATCAACTTCCTCGATAGTGGTCATTAGTTCTATCAACCGTTACCAGCGCGGTGGGCCGTAATACACCGGGGGCGGGCCGTAGTAGGTGCGGTAGCCCGGGGGCGGTGGCGCCGGCGCGTAGTACGGCTGGTAATACACCGGCTGGGGCGGTGGTTGCACATACACCGGCGGCGGCCCGTAATAGACCGGCTGGCGTTCGACGTACACAGTACGGTCACGCCCGCCATAAACCGTCGCGCCGACCACAGCGCCGACCACCGCCGCACCCAGGAGCGGGCCCGGCCCATACCAGCCACCGCCGCCATGGCCGCCGTGGGCAGCAGCGGGCCCGCTGATGGCCATGGCGCCGACCAGCAGGGCGATTCCGGGAATGTGACAGTTCATGGAGCACCTCGCAGAGAAACCCTACGTTCGGGGCCTTATTAATATGACTCCAGTCTCTGTCAGCTGAGCACAGGGGAACGGTAAAGGTTGTGTAAGGGACGACCAGTGGTTGGCTCTGTTACGCTGAACAAACGTTTCAGTTATGACAAAGGAGCAGGTTATGTCGACAACTCCCAGCAGGGGTACCGTGCTGTGCATCTCCCTGGCCGGCCGCCCCGGCACCTTCGGCGTTCGTTTTCACAACCACCTGTACCAGCAGTTGGGCCTGGACTTCTACTACAAGGCCATGCGCACCGATGACCTGCCTGCGGCGGTGGCGGGGATCCGCGCGCTGGGTATCCGCGGTTGCGGCGTGTCGATGCCGTACAAGGAGGCCTGCATGGCACTGGTCGACGAAATCGACCCGTCGGCAGCGGCCATCGAGTCGGTCAATACCTTGGTCAATACCGATGGCCACCTGAAAGCCTACAACACCGATTACCTGGCGGTGCGCCAGTTGCTGGCGCAGCATCAGGTCGATCCGGGCACCGCCTTTGCCTTGCGTGGCAGTGGTGGGATGGCCAAGGCCGTGGCTAGTGCCCTGCGTGATGCCGGCTTTGCAGAAGGCATCATCGTTGCGCGCAACGAGCAGGCAGGTCGGCAACTGGCGGATGTGTGCGGCTATCGATGGGTGGCGGAGCTGGGCGACATCTGCCCGCCGATGCTGGTGAACGTGACGCCGATCGGTATGGCAGGCGGGCCGGAGGCAGAGGCGCTGGCGTTTTCCGAGCAGGCCATAGCGGCGGCGGAGCGGGTGTTTGATGTGGTGGCGATGCCGGCACAGACGCCGTTGATCCGCCGGGCCCAGGCGTTGGGCAAGCCGGTGATTACCGGGTTGGAGGTGATTGCGCTGCAGGCGCTGGAGCAGTTTGTGCTGTACACCGGGGTACGGCCGACGCGGGCGCAGGTAGATGCGGCAGTGGCTTACGCCCGGGATATCTAGTTACTCCTGTGCTGGCCCCTTCGCGGGCCTGCCCGCTCCCACAGGTATTGCACACATGTCAGTGCGTGAGTTCCCTGTGGGAGCGGGCAAGCCCGCGAAGAGGCCGGTACAGGGAGCTGCAATGTCAGAACACCTTGTGCCCGTTATCCAGCTGCTGGTCGACCAGGGCCCGACCATGGGCCAGCGACACATGCTGCGCATTCTCAAGGTCGGAGAAAAACTTCATTGGCATCGACAGGCGCTTGCTGGTGTGCCCGTCGGGCGCGGTGATCAGGCAGCCGGCGGCATAGGGCAGGGGGGAGTCGGGGTGGGGCATCACGCTGGCGGTGATGGTGTGCTCGCGGTATTCACAGTGAAGAGATTGCATCGTCCTTACCTCGCTGTGGCATGTGAAGCAGTTACCTTCATATACCACAGCAAGGGGCCGGGAGTTCCCGGCCCGACGAGCGAACGGCGACGAACGCTTAGCCCTTGAGCTCGGTCGGCTGGATCACTTCGACCCAGTAACCGTCCGGGTCCTTGACGAAGGCCAGGTGGTTCATGCGCCCGTCCTGCAGGCGTTTCTGGAAGGGTACTTCCAGTGCTTCGAAGCGCGCACAGGCGGCGCGCACATCCGGCACGGAGATGCAGATGTGGCCAAACCCGCGCGGGTCGGTGTTGCCGTTGTGGTAAGCAAACTCGGCATCGTTTTCGGTGCCGTGGTTGTGGGTCAGCTCCAGTACGCCAGGGATCGACTTCATCCACTGGTGGCGTGCGGCGTCATCGGCGGGAATCTGCGCCGGGTCGACCAGGGCCAGGAAGTACAGGCTGAAGGCGGCTTCCGGGAAATCGCGCTTGTCCACCAGGCGGAAGCCCAGCACGCGGGTGTAGAAGTCCAGCGACTTCTCGATGTCCTTGACCCGCAGCATGGTGTGGTTGAAGACGAATTGGGCGGTAGCGGCATCCGGTTGGGCGGTGACGCCAGGCAGGGTTTGCAGATCGTGCAGGCTCATGGGAACTCCTGAGACGGGGCCGGGCGCAGGGCACCGGCAAAACAGACAGGCTGGCCATGATACGGCAGTGCGCTGATTGCGCAAATGAAAGCGCCCTGCACAAGGCAGGGCGCTAGAATTAGAGGCCCGCATGTGCGGGCGCGTGGGGTCGCTAGTCCTTTAGCTGTCTCGATACTGAGCCAGCCCTTGTGAAAAAAGTGTGAAGCAAGTGTGGACGTTTCATCGGCGTACCCAGCTTTCTACCGTGGCGCCCCCGTACTGTTCTTTCCAGGCCTTGAGGCCCCGGTGGTTGCCACCTTTGGTCTCGATCCGCTCGCCGGTGTGCGGGTTCTGATAAACCTTTACCACGCGCGGACGGCGCTGTTGCTTGGGCGCTGTGCTGGTACCCCTGCTTACCGCCTTGGGGTCGAGGATGGCGATGATATCGCGCAGGCTCTTGTCATAGCTTTTCATCAGGCCGACTAGTTTCTGCTCGAATTCGATTTCGCGTTTGAGGCCGGCATCCTTTTTCAAGGCTTCCAGTTGCGCCATCTGCTCCTGGAGCGCTTTTTCGGCAGCACGAAACTCTGCAAGTCTGGACACTGTAATCACTCCTGTACGTCGGTCGTGGCAGGGCGTGACGAACATTGAATACGCATAAAAACGCCAGCCACGCGGGTGGGTTCCGCTGTTCGCTGATATCGAGTGTAGTCATTCATAGGTACTTGGTAAACTGCTAACTTTTGTAAGTAAGGCGGGAACTTTCCTAGTTTTGCGTGCGGTATTTTCCGGGTTTTTGCGCCTGCCCGTCTGCACGTTTAGACCATGGTCCAATGGCCTGTGCCAGAGCCTCTGCGCGATCATTTCAGATGATGGCCGTCGATTGTTCGGCCTTGTCGCAGTGCCGTGGCCAGTTCGTGCCACAGTGTGTTAACTCGCCTTTGATTCTGGATGTTTCCTCGCATGTTTGCCCCTTTCCCCCTCGCCCCTGGGCGCCGTGTTGCCGGCTTGTTCCTGTTGTGTGCCGGCGTCAACGCCCAGGCCGCCGGTTTTCTTGAAGACAGCAGCGCCAAGATTGAAGCACGCAATGTCTATTTCAACCGGGATTTTCGTGACGGCCATAGCAGTTCCAGCCAAGGTGCGTCCAAGCGGGAAGAATGGGCACAAGGTTTCATCCTTAATGTGCAGTCGGGTTATACCCAGGGCCCGGTAGGTTTTGGCGTGGATGCGCTGGGCATGTTCGGTTTCAAACTCGACTCCAGCCCGGCCGACAGTAACAGCGGCTTGCTGCCTTCTTCCGGGCATGATCCTCGGCACTCGGCTGACCAGTACGCGAAGATGGGGCTGGCGGCCAAGGTCAAGGTGTCCAATACGGTGTTCAAGTACGGCTCGATGATGCCCGATGTGCCCTTGCTCAAATACAACGATGGCCGCCTGCTGCCTACCATGTTCCATGGCGCCATGCTCACGTCTGAGGAAGTGCGCGACTTGAAGTTCACCCTGGCCCGCCTGGACAAATACACCGCACGGGATTCGACCGACCGCCAGGACATTCGCGTGCACTGCAAGAACAAGCGCTATGCCTGCGATATCGAAGCCGACCACTTCGACCTGGCTGGTGTCGATTATCGCTTCAACGAGCGAATCAGTGCCCAGTACCAGGTGGCCAAGCTGGAAAACATCTACCGCCAGCACTTCCTCGGCCTGGTCGCCAGCCAGCCGTTGGCGGTGGGCAGCCTGTCGGCCGACCTGCGCCTGATCAAGAGTGATGACATTGGCAATGCCCGCGCGGGTGCAATCGACCATCGCGCCTTCAGCGGCATGCTCGGCTACAGCCTGGGCGGCCACAAGATCAGTGCCGGCTGGCAGCGGATGTATGGCGACAGCGCCATGCCCTACCTGGATGGCAGCAACCCGTACCTGGTCAACTATGCCCAGGTCAACGACTTCGCCGCCGCTCAGGAGCGTTCCTGGCAGGTGCGTTACGACTATGACTTCAAGGCGCTGGGCGTGCCCGGCCTGACCTTCTTCACCCGGTACATCAACGGCGACAATATCAAGGTGCCGGGCAGCAGCGCCGAAGGCAAGGAATGGGAGCGCGACACCGAGTTCAAGTACCAGGTGCAAAGTGGCACTTTCAAGGATGTCAGCGTGCGCCTGCGTAATTCCACCTACCGCAGCAACTATGAGAAGTGGGCGCGTGACATGGATGAGACACGTGTCATTGTCAGCTACAACTTCTCGATCTTCTAGGCGAGCGTTTTGCCAAATACCGGCGGCCGCCTGACAATGGCTGCTGGTTCCCGCAAAGGGCAGGGCAATGAAAGACCTGTTGTTGATCGGCATCGGTGCGGGTGACCCGCGCCAGATCACTTACGAAGCAGTGGATGCGCTGCGTAGCGCCTGCGTGTTCTTCGTGCTCGACAAGGGCGGCGAAAAGGATGCGCTGGTCCGCCTGCGCAAGGCCATTCTGCAACGCTACCGTCCCGAGGGTGGCTATCGCCTGGTGCAGGTGGCCGACCCCTTGCGCGATTGCCAGGCGGATGACTACCTGGGCGCGGTGCAGGACTGGCACCGACAGCGAGCTGCGCTGTATGCCCAACTGATCGAGCAGGAGATTGGCGATGGGGAAACCGGCGCCTTTCTGCTGTGGGGCGAGCCAACCCTTTACGACAGCACCCTGCGTATTCTCGACCTGGTCCGCGAACGTGGCCTGGCGCTGCGCCTGCGGATAATCCCTGGCATCAGCAGTGTGCAGGCGCTGGCGGCGCGGCACCAGGTGCCGCTCAACCGCATCGGCGAGCCTCTGACCGTGCTGCCAGGGCGGCGCCTGGCCGGGCAGGGGCCTATCGACAATGTGGTGGTGATGCTCGACGGGCAGTGCGCGTTTGCCCAGCTTGATGACCCGGCGCTGGTGATCTACTGGGGCGCGTACCTGGGGACCGAGGATGAAGTGCTGATTGCCGGGCCCTTGCAGGCGGTGAAGGCACGCATACTGGAAGTGCGGGAGCAGGAGAGGCGGCGCAAGGGGTGGATCATGGATACCTATCTGTTGCGCAGGGAGCTCTGAGCTGTGTTGGCTGTACTGGCCTCTTCGCGGGTAAACCCGCCCCCACAGGGACTCCACAGCGTTCGAAACGGTGCGGTCCCTGTGGGAGCGGGTTTACCCGCGAAGGGGCCGGTACAGGCAGTCCCAATCTCAAACCGGACCGAGCATGGCCACCACCTTGTCGCGCAACTGGTCGATGCTGAAGGGCTTGCCGATCAGGTGCATGCCCTCGGGCACATTGATACTGTCGGCATAGCCACTGGCGAACAGCACGGGCAGCAACGGGCGCAACTCGCGTGCTTTACCCGCCAGTACCTCACCGCGCATGTCCGGCAAACCCACATCGGTCATCATCAGTGCCAGTGTCTGGTTCGGGTCTTCGAGCACCCGCAGCGCGGCTGCGGCGTCTTCGGCTTCGATGACCGAGTAGCCCAACTCGTCGAGCACTTCGACCATCAACATACGGACGATGTCGTCATCTTCGACTACCAGAAGGTGCATGGTTTGGGTCCTGTGCAATGAATGTCTTTAATCTGTGCTCCGGTTGGCAGCAGAAGTTCCCGAGGATACCGATCCCTGCAATCAGATGGAACGATTGGCGCACTGCGCCTTCAAATACTGGCTAAATGCCCTGCCAGACCCGGTAAAGCTGGTTAGACTCGCTTATCAGGACGGCGCAGTGGCAGATAACAACAATCCGCCACTCTTTTCCAATGGACTTTTCTTGCTCGGGCGTTTTCACATGATTCAAGCAGCCTCGATGGACCAGCGAAGCTTCCGCAAACTGTTGAGCCGTAACATCGGCCTACCCTTGGGGGTTGGCCTGCTGGGCGCGGTGGCCTTCGTCGCGGTGATCAATTACCTGCTTTCGGCCATGCAGTGGGTCGAGCACACCGACCGGGTGATCGGCAATGCCAACGAGACGGTCAAACTGTCGATCGACATGGAAACCGGTATGCGCGGCTTCCTGATCACGGGTGACGAGCGTTTCCTTGACCCCTACGAGGTGGCCAAGCCACGTATTCTCGGCAGCCTGCAAAGCCTGCGCGCGATGGTCGAGGACAACCCGCAGCAGGTTGATCGCATCGACCGGCTGATTGCCTTGCAGCACGCCTGGAACGACTTCGGCAACGAGATGATCACCCTGCGCCGCAGCCAGGGCGATTACCAGGCCTCAATCGGCAATGGCCGGGGCAAGCGCATCACCGATGAAATCCGCAAGGAATTCGATGGCCTGATCAGCACCGAACAACAGCTGCGCATGGCCCGGAACGAAACGGTCAGCTCGGTTACTGTGACGGCGATTTCGGCCTTCGTGCTGTTCATCGTCAGCCTCAGTGGTTTGCTGGCGTACCTCGGCCGTCGAGACCTGCTGGCCCTGTCGACCAGCTACGATGAAAACCTTCAGGCCCAGCAGCGCTCGGCGCAGCGTCTGGAGCACCAGGCCTGGTTGCGCAACGGCCAGACCCAGCTGGCTCAACAGGTGCTCGGTCAACTGACCTTGCCCATGCTGGGCGACAACATCCTGCGCTTCTTCGCTTCTTATCTGGGCAGCGTGGTGGGCGCCGTGTATGTGCGCGACGAGCATGGCCGCCTGGTGCGGGTGGCCTGTTATGGCCTGGGCGCCGAAGAGCAGGCCCGCGAGCAGATCAGGCTGGACCACGACGGCCTGTTGGCCCAGGCGGTGCGCGAAGGCCGCCTTTTGCGCCTGGACGACCTGCCAGAAGACTTCTATCGCCTCAGTTCCGGCCTGGGCAGCGGCTTGCCGCGCAGTGCGCTGCTGATGCCGGCCACCGAAGACGGTCAGATCAACGGGGTGATCGAGCTGGGTTTCCTGCGCCCTCTGCAAGAACGCGATGAAGAGCTGCTGGAACGCGTCGGCGGCAACCTCGGCATGTCCATCGAAAGCGCCCGTTATCGTCAGCGCCTGCAGGAAGTGCTGGCCGAAACCCAGCAACTGAATGAAGAGCTGCAGGTGCAGCAGGAAGAACTCAAGACTGCCAACGAAGAGCTTGAAGAGCAGTCACGAGTGCTCAAGGAGTCCCAGGCCCACCTGGAGACCCAACAAGCCGAGCTGGAGCAGACCAACGAGCAGTTGTCGGAACGCACCGATGCGCTCGACCGCAAGAACGATGAGCTGGGCCGGGCGCAGGTGGAGTTGCAGGCCCGCGCCGACGACTTGCAGCGCTCGAGCAAGTACAAGTCCGAATTCCTCGCCAACATGTCCCACGAGCTACGCACCCCGCTGAACAGCTCGTTGATCCTGGCCAAGCTGTTGGCAGAAAACGGCGAAGGCAACCTCAGCGAGGAGCAGGTCAAGTTCGCCGAATCCATCTACTCGGCCGGCAACGACCTGCTCAACTTGATCAACGACATTCTCGATATCGCCAAGGTCGAGGCCGGTAAACTCGAAGTACGCCCCGAGACCACCCAGGTCGAGCGCCTGGCAGAAGGCTTGCGCGGCATGTTCCAGCCGCTTGCCGGCCACAAGGGCCTGGCCTTCGAGGTCAAGGTCGATCCGCAGGTGCCGACCACCCTGTTCACGGACCGTCAGCGCCTTGAGCAGATCCTCAAGAACCTGTTGTCCAATGCTATCAAGTTCACCGAGCGTGGCCAGGTCAGCATGAACGTCAGCTTCCAGGCTGGCAATGGTATCGTGTTCGCGGTGCGTGACAGCGGCATCGGCATTGCTGCCGATCAGCAGCAGGCGATCTTTGGCGCCTTCCATCAGGTCGATGGCACCAGCAACCGCCGCTACGGTGGCACCGGCCTGGGGCTGTCGATTTCCCGTGACCTGGCGCATTTGCTCGGTGGCCAGATCAATGTCGAGAGCACCCCGGGCCAGGGCAGTGTGTTCAGCCTGATTCTGCCGGAACGCTATGCCGCCGAGGCGGAGGACATAGAGCCGCAAAGCCTGCGCCCTGCCGTCGACGCGTTGCCACCTGCGCCGCAAGTGCCTGTGGCCGCTACCACCCTGCGCCCGGCGCCGACTTTTGCCGACGATCGCGAGCGGGCACCTTTCGATACCCGGTGCATTCTGGTGATCGAAGACGAGCCCAACTTTGCCCGCATCCTCTTCGACCTTGCGCACGAACTGGGCTACAGCTGCCTGGTGGCCCATGGTGCCGACGAAGGCTTCGAGCTGGCGGCCCAGTACATACCGGATGCCATCCTGCTGGACATGCGCCTGCCCGACCACTCGGGCCTGACCGTGCTGCAGCGCCTCAAGGAGCAGGCCGGCACCCGCCATATCCCGGTGCACATCATTTCGGTGGAAGACCGCGTCGAGGCGGCCATGCACATGGGCGCGGTAGGGTATGCGGTGAAACCGACCAGTCGCGAAGAACTCAAAGAAGTCTTCGCTCGCCTGGAAGCCAAGCTTACGCAAAAGCTCAAGCATATCCTCCTGGTGGAAGACGACGACCTGCAGCGCGAGAGCATCGCCCGGCTGATCGGCGACGACGATATCGAGATCACTGCCGTGGCCATGGCCCAGGATGCCTTGGCGCTGTTGCGCGAGAACATCTACGACTGCATGATCATCGACCTCAAGCTGCCCGACATGCTCGGTAACGAGCTGCTCAAGCGCATGACCGCCGAGGATATCCGCTCCTTCCCGCCAGTAATCGTGTACACCGGGCGCAACCTCACCCGCGAAGAAGAAGCCGACCTGCTCAAGTACTCGCGGTCGATCATCATCAAGGGCGCGCGTTCGCCGGAGCGCCTGCTCGACGAAGTGACGCTGTTCCTGCACAAGGTAGAATCGCAGCTGTCCAACGAACGCCAGCGCATGCTCAAGACTGCGCGTAGCCGCGACAAGGTGTTCGAGGGGCGCAAGGTGCTGCTGGTGGACGACGACGTGCGTAATATCTTCGCCCTGACCAGTGCCCTGGAGCACAAGGGTGCCATCGTCGAGATTGGCCGTAACGGCCGCGAGGCCATCGAGCGCCTGGAGCAGCATGACGACATCGACCTGGTGCTGATGGACGTGATGATGCCGGAAATGGACGGCTTCGAGGCCACCCGGCTGATCCGCCAGCAACCGCGCTGGCGCAAACTGCCGATCATCGCCGTGACCGCCAAGGCCATGAAGGATGACCAGCAGCGTTGCCTGCAGGCCGGTGCCAATGATTACCTGGCCAAACCGATCGACCTGGACCGTTTGTTCTCGTTGATTCGTGTATGGCTGCCGCAACTGGAGCGAATTTGACTAGCGAACGTAACACCGACATTGAAATCCGCTTGCTGATCGAGGCCATCTACCTCAAGTACAGCTACGATTTTCGCAATTATTCCGGCGCCTCGATCAAGCGCCGGATCCTGCATGCGCTGCGCCAGTTCGACTGCCTGACGGTATCGGCGCTGCAGGAGCGCGTGCTGCATGACCCCGGCATGTTCATGCAGTTGCTGCAGTACCTGACCATCCCGGTCAGCGAGATGTTCCGCGACCCTGACCACTTCCTTGCCGTGCGCAACGAAGTGGTGCCGCTGCTGCGTACCTGGCCCTCGATCAAGGTCTGGATCGCGGGCTGCAGCACAGGCGAGGAGGTGTATTCGATGGCCATCCTGTTGCGTGAGGAGGGCCTGCTCGAGCGCACCATCATCTACGCCACCGACATCAACCCGCATTCGCTGGACCGGGCCAAGCAGGGTATCTACTCGATGCAGAGCATGCGCGAGTATGAGGAAAACTACCGTCTGGCCGGCGGCCGTCGTGACTTTACCGAGTACTACACAGCGGCCTATGGCAACGCCATCATGGACAGCAGCCTGCGCGACAACGTGACCTTCGCCGACCACAGCCTGGCCACCGACAGCGTGTTCTCCGAGACCCAGCTGGTGTCATGCCGCAACGTGCTGATCTACTTCAACAAGGAGCTGCAGGACCGCGCCCTCGGGCTATTCCATGAGTCGCTCTGCCACCGGGGTTTCCTGCTGCTGGGCAGCAAGGAGTCGGTGGACTTTTCGGCCTACAGCGACCGGTTCGAGCCGCTGGTCAAGCCCGAACGGATCTTCCGTAAATCATGAACGGCGTACGCGCAGTGGTGATCGGCGCCTCGGCTGGCGGCGTGGCGGCATTGTTTGAAGTGCTCGGCGCGCTGCCACCGGCGTTCGCCCTACCTGTGCTCTGCGTGCTGCACCTGCCGGACGACCGCCATAGCCAACTGGCCGAAGTGCTGCAGCGTCGGCTGCATCGGCCGGTGCACGAGGCACGTGACAAGGAACGCATCAGCAGCGGGCAGATCTATGTGGCGGGTCCGAGTTACCACCTGTCGGTGGAGCACGACCTGACGCTGTCGCTGAGCCAGGAAGAACCCGTTCATTTCTCGCGTCCAGCCATCGATTTTCTGTTCATCTCGGCGGCCGATGCCTATGGCGACGGCCTGCTAGGTGTGCTGCTCACCGGTGCCAACGAAGACGGCGCCAGGGGCCTTGCCTATATCAAGAACAATGGGGGCCGCACGATAGTCCAAGACCCTCGCGACGCACAGGTCGCCCTGATGCCGGAGGCCGCCCTGGCCCTGCACCAGCCCGACCATATCCTTACTCTGAGTGGTATCGGGCAGCTGCTCGCGACCCTGGAATACAGCGCATGCTAAGCCACACCACCGCCAAACTGCTGATTGTCGACGACCTGCCGGAAAACCTGCTGGCGCTCGATGCCCTGATCCAGGGCGACGACCGCGAGGTGCACCAGGCCCAGTCTGCCGAAGCGGCGTTGTCGTTGCTGCTCGAGCACGAGTTCGCGCTGGCCATCCTCGATGTGCAGATGCCGGGCATGAACGGTTTCGAACTTGCCGAGCTGATGCGCGGCACCGACAAGACCAAGAACATCCCGATCGTTTTCGTCAGCGCCGCAGGCCGCGAGATGAACTATGCCTTCAAGGGCTACGAGAGCGGCGCCGTGGACTTTCTGCACAAGCCGCTCGATACCCTGGCGGTAAAAAGCAAGGTCTCGGTGTTCGTCGACCTGTTCCGCCAGCGCAAGGTGCTGGGCCGGCAGCTGGAGGCCCTGGAGCATAGCCGCCAGGAACAGGAGCTGTTGCTCAGCCAGCTGCAGGTGGCGCGATGTGAGCTGGAGCATGCAGTGCGCATGCGTGACGACTTCATGTCGATCGTCTCCCACGAGGTGCGTACGCCGCTCAATGGCCTGATCCTGGAAACCCAGTTGCGCAAGATGCACCTGGCACGGGGCAACCTGGACGCCTTCAGCGCCGACAAGCTGCAGGCCATGGTCGAGCGCGACGAGCGGCAGATCAACAGCCTGATCCGGTTGGTCGAAGACATGCTGGATGTTTCGCGCATCCGTACTGGTAAATTGTCGCTGCGTCCGAGGCTGTTCGACCTCGGCCAGCTGGTGCGCGGGTTGGTGGAAAACTTCACCGCCCAGGCCATGGCCCTGGACACACACATCGAACTGCAGCGCTGTGAAGCATTGAAGGGTGAGTGGGACGAATTCCGGATTGAACAAGTAGTGGCCAACCTGTTGTCCAATGCCATGCGTTACGGCGAGCGCAAACCGGTGCAGGTGCGGGTGTTCGAGCAGGAGGGCATGGCCTGGGTGCAGGTGCAGGATCACGGCATCGGTATCAGCGCCGCCAACCAGCAGCGGATCTTCCAGCAATTCGAGCGGGTCGCTGCCCAGCAAGCCAGCGGGGGCTTGGGCTTGGGGTTGTACATCTCAGAGCAGATCGTGCAGGCGCACGGTGGCCGGATACGGGTTGAAAGCGAGGAAGGCAAGGGCGCCACATTCACCCTGCAATTGCCGCTGGCAACATTCAAAGAACAAAACGACCAGGCTCGGGCAACCTCTGCGTAAGCCTGGGGTCTGATGGCCAACTGTAAGAATTTCAAGGCGTTAACATGAGTGAAGATGCACAAGATGTGGTGTTGGTCGTCGAGGATGAACCGGCGATTCGCATGATTTTGCGTGATTACCTGGCAGGTGAGGGGTACCACGTGCTGGTGGCCGAAGATGGCGAACAGGCGTTTGCCATCCTGGCCAGCAAACCGCACCTGGACCTGATGGTGACGGACTTCCGCTTGCCGGGTGGCATTTCCGGGGTGGAAATTGCCGAGCCCGCGGTGAAGCTGCGCCCGGACCTGAAGGTGATCTTCATCAGTGGCTACCCGGCCGAGATCCTCGAGTCTGGCAGCCCGATCACCCGCAAGGCACCGATCCTGGCCAAACCGTTTGACCTGGACACCTTGCACGAGCAGATCCAGAGACTTTTGCGTTAAAGCGGGTGGCCCCATCGCCGGCACGCCCGCTCCACAATTTAGTCCACCGTCATTTATATATGCACCTTAACTGGGGTAGGTGGCTTGCCGGCGACAGGGCCAGTACAGGCTATCGCAGGGTCCGCTCTATACCACCTGCCAACATGCTCTCCATCAGGCCCAGCCCCTGTTCCTCGGGCAATGCCTTCAACATCCCCGGCAACTGGTTCAGCAGCGTCGCCACCACATGCGCCGTCGCCACCAAGGCTTGCCCCTGCAACTTCGCCTGTGGCGCGATCAACCTCAGCAACCCCGCCTCGTAACGGTTGCGCAACAAGGCCAGGCGCGCCTGCTGGTCATCGCTCAGGCAGCACAAGTCACGCTCCGCCAACCGAAACTGCATCGGCCGCTCGGCATGCAATTGCCAGTGCGCTGCAATCAGGCAGCCCAGTGCCGAGGCCCCGCGTGCCATGGCCCGGCGGCCCTGGTCCAAAGTGGCCTGCAGTTCTTCGTACAACTCCTCGATCAAGTCGTACAACAGGTCCTGCTTGCTGGGAAAGTGGTGGTACAGCGAGCCTGCCGTCAGCCCCACATGGGCCGCCAGCTCGCGCATGCTGACCTGGCCAAAGCCCTTTTCGGCAAACAGCGCCATGGCCCGGTCACGTCGCTCCTCAAAGCTGGCACAGCGCATTGCGGCATTGACCGGGGGCATGGCGCCTTGTCCTCAGTAGGTGAAGAAACCGCGGCCGGTCTTGCGCCCCAGCCAACCGGCCGCGACCATTTCCTTGAGCAGCGGGGCAGGGCGGTACTTGCTGTCGCTGAAGCCTTCATGGAAGGCCTCCATGATCGCCAGCAGGGTGTCCAGGCCGATCAGGTCGGCCAGGGCCAGCGGGCCGATGGGCTGGTTGCAGCCCAGGCGCATGCCGGTGTCGATGTCCTCGGCACTGGCCAGGCCTTCCTGGCGCACGAAGATCGCCTCGTTGATCATCGGCACCAGGATGCGGTTGACCACGAAGCCCGGGCGGTTGCCTGCGGTGATCGGGGTCTTGCCGACCTTTTCAGTCACCACCAGCGCCTGGGCGTAGGTGCTGTCGCTGGTCTGCAGGCCGCGAATGATCTCCACCAGCGCCATCATCGGCACCGGATTGAAGAAGTGCACACCGATGAAGCGCTCGGGGTGCTCGATGCTGGCGGCCAGCTGGGTGACCGACAGCGACGAAGTGTTGGTGGCGATCAGGCAGTCGTTGGCGACGTTGGCGGCCACTTGCTGCAGGATGCGCTGCTTGAGCTGCAGGCTTTCGGTGGCGGCCTCGATCACCAGCTGCGCGCTGCTGAGCTGGGCGTAGTCGGTGCTGGTGCGGATGCGCGTCTTTGCCGCCGCCGCCTTGTCCGCATCCAGGGTGCCTTTGCTGACCTGGCGCTCGAGGTTCTTGCTCAAGGTGGCCACGCCGCGCTCCAGCGCCGCGTCGGAAACATCCACCAGCAGCACCTGGTAGCCGGCGACAGCGCACACCTGGGCAATGCCGTTGCCCATGGTGCCGGCGCCGATCACGGCGATCTGTTCAATGCTCATGTGCCAGGCTCCCTCAGACGCGCTCGAAGACCACGGCAATGCCTTGGCCGCCACCGATGCACATGGTGGCCAGGGCGTAGCGGCCCTGGATGCGCTGCAGTTCATGGATGGCCTTGGTCGCGATGATCGCGCCAGTGGCGCCCACCGGGTGGCCCAGGGAAATACCCGAACCATTGGGGTTGACCTTCTCCGGGTCGAAGCCCAGCTCGCGGGCCACGGCGCAGGCCTGGGCGGCGAACGCTTCGTTGGACTCGATCACGTCCAGGTCCTGCAGTTTCAGGCCGGTCTTTTCCAGCACCTTGCGGGTGGCCGGGATCGGGCCCAGGCCCATCAGTTCGGGCTCGACACCGGCGTGGGCATAGCCCACCAGGCGCGCCAGCGGCTTCAGGCCCAGGCGACGCACCGCGTCACCGCTGGCCAGCACCAGGCCGGCCGCGCCATCGTTGATGCCGCTGGCGTTGCCTGCAGTCACGGTGCCGTCCTTCTTGAACACGGTCTTCATGCCGGCCAGTTGCTCGGCGGTAACGTCGCCACGCACGTGTTCGTCCACGGCGAACTGTACGGTGCCTTTGCGGGTTTTCAGCTCCACCGAGACGATCTGGCTGTCGAAACGGCCTTCGGCAATGGCGCGGGCGGCGCGGCGCTGGCTGGTCAGGGCCAGTTCATCCTGCATCTCGCGGGTAATGCCGTGTTTGGCGGCGACGTTTTCTGCGGTGATGCCCATGTGGAAGTGTTCGAACGGGTCCTGCAGCACGCCGACGGTGTAGTCGATGCCTTGCAGGTCGCCCATGCGCGCGCCCCAGCGCGCCTGCGGCAGCAGGTACGGGCCACGGCTCATGGACTCGGCACCGGCGGCCACGGCCACGTCGGCATCACCGAGCAGCAGGCACTGGGTGGCAGAAACGATGGCCTGCAGGCCCGAGCCGCACAGGCGGTTGACGTTGAAGGCAGGTGTTTCCTTGGGAATGCCGGCGTTCATCGCGGCAACCCGCGAGAGGTAGGCATCGCGCGGTTCGGTCGGGATCACGGTGCCCATGACCATATGGCCGATCTGCTCGGCGGCCACGCCCGAGCGCTCGATGGCGGCGCGGGTGATGGTAGTGGCCAGGTCGGCCAGGGGCAGGTCCTTGAGCGAGCCTCCAAAACCACCGATGGCGGAACGCACGGCACTGACGACGTAGATTTCTGGGCTGCTCATAGAGGCTCCGTAAGCTTAGGCATGGCGGGACCGGGCCAGGCTCTGCGAGAATGGCCGGCGGTCCCGGAGTGGGATCGAGTCTAGGCAAAGGCTCTGTTGCAGCCTATGCCGGATCTGTTCAAACAACCTGGCACTTTTTGCCACTCAGCATAGACAGCGAAAACCACCATGCGCGATAGCGATTCGGTCGCCGTGTACTTTCTCAATGCCATGCTCCACGCCCTGCGGGACTGCCCAGCCGAGCGTGATGCGCAGCTGCGTGCCGTGGGCATCGAACCGCAACTGCTCGAACAGCCCCAGGCACGCGTACCGGCCAAGGCGTTCTCCGAGCTGTGGTTGGCACAGATTCAGCGCCTGGACGACGAGTTCTTCCGCCTCGACAGCCATGGCATGCCGCTGGGCAGTTTCGCCCTGATCTGCCGGGGGCTGATCCTTGAACCAAACCTGGAAAAGGCCTTGCGCCAGTGCCTGGGTGGCTTCGGCCTGTTCCTGCGCGACCTGCGCGGCAGCCTGACGGTGCGCGCTGGGCGTGCGCTGATCAGCGTGCAGTCGGGCATTGCCGACCCGCTGACCCGGGTGTATGCCGAGGAAACCTACCTGGTGCTGATGATCGGCATGTTGTGCTGGCTGGCCGGGCGGCGCATCGCCATCGACCGTACCGAGCTGGCAGTGTCGCGCCCGGCCCAGGAAGACGACCTGCTGTTGTGGGGCCCGGACCTGCGCCTGGGCAGCGGGCGTACCGAAGTGGAGTTCGACAGCGCCTACCTGCGCCTGCCAGTGGTGCAGGACCTGACCACCCTGAAAACCTTTCTGCGCAGTGCGCCGCAGGGGTTGGTAATCCGTTTTCGCAACCAGAACGGGCTGGTGGCCGAGGTATACCGGCACCTGCGCGCGCGGCACTATGGGCAGTGGCCGACACTGGCGGCGCTGGCGCAGCAGCAAGGAATCAGTGCCAGTACGTTCCGCCGGCAACTGGAGCGGGAGGGGCGTTCCTATCAGCAGATCAAGGATGAGGTGCGCCGGGCAATGGCTTTCGAGCGGCTGCGTGAAGGGGCATTGAGCATTGCCGAAATTGCCGAGCAGGCAGGTTTCCAGGAGCCCAGTGCGTTTCACCGAGCGTTCAAGAAGTGGACCGGGCAGAGCCCCGGAAGCTATCGAGCGCGGTTGGCCGGGCGGTAGTTGTTCCCTGTACCGGCCCTATCGCCGGCAAGCCAGCTCCCACATGTTCTCACAGTATTCGAGGCTTGCGGAGTACCTGTGGGAGCCAGCTCCCATAGGCTCCCCGCAGTATTCGAGGCCTGTGGGGTGTCTGTGGGAGCTGGCTTGCCGGCGATAGGGCCGGTACGGCGATCATTGAATGATCAGGCCGGCACCATGGCAAACCCGACCCCGAAGCGGTTCCAGGCATTGATGGTGGCAATCGCCAGGGTCAGGTTGACCACCTCGGCCGGCTCGAAGTGTTCCTGCAGGGCTTCATATTGCCCCTGCGGCGCGCCGTCCTCAGGCAGTCGAGTCAGGCTTTCTACCCAGGCCAGTGCCGCACGTTCACGCGGGGTGAAGTAGGCGGTTTCGCGCCACACGCTCAAGGTCTGCAAGCGTGCTTCGGTCTCACCGGCCTTGCGCGCATCGTTGGCGTGCAGGTTGACGCAGTAGGCGCAGCCGTTGATCTGCGAGGCCCGCAGGCGCACCAGCTCCAGCAGCGAGCTCTCCAGGCCGCTCTTGGCCAGGGCCTGTTCCAGGCCGACCATGGCTTTGTAGGCTTCCGGGGCGTGCTTGGCCCATTCGATACGGTTGTGCATGGCTGTCTCCAAAGGGTATGGGGTGGGAATGGCACTACTGTAACGCTGCCCTTTGGCCTCCCCGATAGCCAATTGCACACATAAGCTGGAGGCCAATCGTCCATTCAGGTGGCCACTGACAAGCATCCAATCTCTTCATTTCTGCCAGGCCTGCCAAGCCGGGATAATGGCCGGGTCCTGCTACCCGAGAACCGATTCACAATGAGAGCTGCTTTGAACCTGTTGCTGGTGATCCTGCTGGCGGTGAACCTGCGGCCGATCCTGACCAGTATCGGCCCGTTACTCGAACCCATGCGCGCCAGCACCGGGCTGGGCTACCAGCAGGCAGCCTTGCTGACGGCGTTGCCGGTGCTGTGCATGGGCCTGGTGCCGTTGCTGCAACCTTGGCTGCGACGCTGGATCAGCGAGCATGGCGGCATGCTCGGTGGCCTGGCTGCAATTGCCCTGGCCTGCCTGTGGCGCCTGCAACTGGACAGCGCCTGGGCGTTGATTGCCAGTGCGGTGGTCGCCGGCCTGGGCGTGGCGGTGGTGCAGGGCATGATGCCGGGCCTGGTCAACCGCTGGTTTCCAAGCCGCCTGGCGGGGGCAATGGGGCTGTACTCGGCAGCGTTGATGAGTGGTGGCGGCATGGCTGCCGTGCTTGGCCCGCATATCAGCGGCCACTTCGGCCACTGGCAGGTCGGTCTTGGCCTGTGGGCGATCCCGGCACTGCTGGCGCTGCTGGCCTGGGCCGTGCTGCGGCCTCGGCAGGGGCCGCCAAAGCTGGCCGGTGCTGCTGGCGGGCACTGGTTCAGCACGCGCCGGGCCTGGTTGCTGGCCTTGTACTTCGGCCTGATCAATGGCGGCTACACCAGCATGGTGGCGTGGCTGCCGGCGTACCATATAGAGCACGGCGGCAGTGCGCAGGGCGGCGCAGACCTGGTTGGCCTGATGACGGTCTTCCAGGTGGCCGGCGCACTGGGCTTGCCGCTGTTGCTGCGGCGTTGGGCTGACCGCCGCCCAGGCCTGTGGCTGGCACTGGCGATCCAGCTGGCCGGTTTTCTCGGCCTGCTGCTGGCACCCACGCAGGCTTCGGGGCTGTGGGTGGCGATGATTGGTTTTGGTCTGGGTGCCTGCTTCAGCCAGAGCCTGACGCTGACCCTGGAGCACCTGAAGACGCCCGCCGAGGCCGGCAGCCTGGCGGCGTTCGTGCAGGGCATCGGCTTTATCATCACCGGTATCGTGCCGTATATCACCGGCTGGCTGCGTGACGTGAGCGGTGACTTCCAGGCATCGTGGACGCTGCTCACCGTGACCGTGCTGGCCATGCTGCTGGTGACCACCTGCTTCAACCCGCGTGGCTATGCCGCAGCCATCGCGCGCCCAGCTGCAACATGCAAGCCCGTGCCAGTCAACTGAGGCGTTGCAGGGTATCGCGCACCCGGTCCAGTGCCGGGTCGATGTCCAGCAGTTCGATGGCGCCGAAGCCCATCAACAGCCCCGGGCGGACCGGCGCTTCGCTGAAGAATGGCGCCAGTGAATACAGGCCGACCTCTACCTTGCGTGCGAGGTTGGCCAGTAACTCCACATCCACCCCGGGCGCCGCCAAGGCGCTGAGGTGGAACCCGGCGCTGGCGGGTATTGCGCTGAACCACGGTGCCAGGTCGCCCCCCAGGCGCGCCAGGATGCGCTCGCGGCGGGCGCTGTAGACCTCGTGGCAGCGGCGGATGTGCTTGTTCAGGTGGCCTTCGCCCAAAAAGCGCGCCAACGCCCACTGCAGCAAAGTCGGGCTGTGCCAGTCACTGAGGTGCTTTGCCACGCAGGCGGCCTGCAGCACGGCTGGTGGCAGCACGGCATAACCCAGCCGCAACTCGGGTAGGAGGGTTTTGGAAAAGGTCCCCACGTAGGCCACCAGGCCATGCCGGTCGAGGCGCTGTAGGGCATCCGAGGCTGGCCCGTGGTAGCGGAACTCGCAGTCGTAGTCATCTTCGATGATCAGTGCGCCCAACTCGGCAGCTCGCGCCAGCAGGGCATGCCGGCGCGGCCCGCTCATGGGCATGCCCAGCGGGAACTGGTGCGAGGGGGTTACGTAGATCAGCCGGGTGCCGTCGGCGACCTGCTCCACGCACAGGCCTTCATCATCCACCGGCACCGATTGCACGCGTGCCCCGAGGGCCAGGAACAGTTGCCGTGCCGGCGGGTAGCCGGGGTCTTCCATAGCCACCTGGCAGCCTGGCTCGACCAGTACCCGGGCGATGAGGTCCAGCGCTTGCTGGGCGCCGTTGCACACCAGCAGGTCGGCCGCGCTGCAGTGCACGCCGCGGGCGTAGGCGATGTGGTGGGCAATAGCTTCGCGCAGCTCCGGCAGGCCCTGCGCCTGGAACTGCCGTTCGGGGTGACGCTGGCTGCGGCGCAGGGCGTAATTCAGGCAGCTGCGCCATTGGTCGAACGGGAACTGCGACTTGCTCGATGCGCCGCCGACAAAGTCATAGCGCGAGGGCGTTTGCAGTTGGCGTTGGGCGAGCACGGTGGCGCGCTGCTGCCAGCGTTCGAGGGATGCGGCACCGGCTAGGGGAACGCTGGCTGTTTCATGGCTGCGCAATGGTTGGCGCGGGGTGATGAATGTGCCGCGGCCGACCACGCCGCTGAGCAGGTTGTCGTAGGTCAGCCGTGAGTAGGCCTCGGCCACGGTCTTGCGCGATACGCCCAGTTGCTCGGCCAGCAGGCGGGTGGGCGGCAGTTGGGTGCCAGCGGCCAGGTGGCCGCTGTCGATACCGGCGCGCAGTTGCTGGTAAAGCTGATCGGCCAGGCCTTTGCGGCCTTCCAGGCGAATGTGCAGTTCCATGGGGTGGTCCGGAGCGGGGGAGTGCTCAGGATAGCGGATTGGACAGGGAAGGGCATGGGGCCGCCTTGCGGCCCAACGCCGGCAAGCCAGCTCCCACAGCTATCGCGTATGCATCAGTTTTGACGCGGTCCTGTGGGAGCTGGCTTGCCGGCGATGGGCTGCAAAGCAGCCCCAAAAAGCTCAGAACCGGGCGGTGCTCACGGTGATATAGCCCTTCTCCGCCACCGCGATGCGGATCACTGTCTCGTCCGCTGGCGCCTTGCGGTTGCGCTTGATACGCACGCCATCCACTGCGGCAGCTTTCAGGTGTTCGGTGATGGCCCGCCCGTTGGCGTCGAAGAACACCTCGCTGGCCAGCAACTCGATGCGTTCGATCAATTGCCGGGACTGTTCATCGGTGGCGCAGAAGAACATCACCCCCGACAGGTGCGGGTCTTCATCGGGGTTGCTCATGTCATGGGTCAGCATTTCGCGCAGGCTGCTGCGCAGTTCGGCAATGGAGCGGGCGTACAGGTGCATACGGAACCTCCTCTGGATCGCGACCTTGCGTTGTCCACCACCGATCTTGTTTTCTGTGTGCAGAGGCAGCAAGTAGGACGCTTCTGAGAGGGCTGTGGGAAATTTCTGAATGCGCCGAACTACCGCCCTTGACTGGCAGGTGGTAGAGGCCGGCGGCAAAATTCGCCGGCCTGCACCGATCCCGTGTTGGGGCCGCGTAGCCTCATCTAGCGTTGAACCTCCTGCTTGAAGCGCAACCGCCAGCCATGCAACAACGGTTCGGTATAGCCACTCGGCTGCTCACGCCCCTTGAACACCAGCTCCCGCGCAGCGCGGAAGGCATGCGATGCCTCGAAACCGGCCGCCATCGGCCGATACGCCGGGTCCCCTGCATTCTGCTGGTCGACCACCCTGGCCATGCGCTGCAGGCTCGCTTCGACCTGTTCGTCATCCACCACCCCATGGTGCAGCCAGTTGGCAATGTGCTGCGCTGAAATGCGCAGGGTGGCGCGGTCCTCCATAAGGCCCACATCGTGAATGTCGGGCACCTTGGAACAGCCGATTCCTTGCTCGACCCAGCGCACCACGTAACCGAGGATGCCTTGGCAGTTGTTGTCCAGTTCGGCCTGGATATCAGCGGCACTCCACGGCCGTTCGGCGCTGACCGGAATGCTCAGCAGGTCATGCAGCAATGCGCCGCGCTGGGCTTCCAGGTCGACCTGTTCCAGTGCCTGTTGTACGGCGCCCACGTCCACCTGGTGATAGTGCAGTGCATGCAGGGTGGCGGCAGTGGGCGAGGGCACCCAGGCGGTGTTGGCACCGGCCTTTGGCTGGGCAACTTTCTGTTCCAGCATGGCCGCCATCAGGTCAGGCATGGCCCACATGCCCTTGCCAATCTGTGCCTTGCCACGCAGGCCACAGGCCAGCCCGACCAGCACGTTGCTGCGTTCGTAGGCCTGGATCCAGGCGCTGCCTTTCATGTCGCCCTTGCGCAGCATGGCGCCGGCTTCCATGGCGCTGTGCATCTCGTCCCCGGTGCGGTCGAGGAAGCCGGTGTTGATGAACACCACCCGTGATGCGGCACTGGCGATGCAGGCCTTGAGGTTGACGCTGGTGCGCCGCTCCTCGTCCATGATGCCCATCTTCAGGGTATGCGCAGGCAAGCCCAGCAGGGCCTCGACACGGCCGAACAGCTGGTCGGCGAAGGCCACTTCGGCCGGCCCGTGCATCTTCGGCTTGACGATGTACAGGCTGCCTTCGCGGGAGTTGCCGCGGCGCTTGAGATCGTGCAGGCCGATCAGGCTGGTGACCACGGCATCGAGGATGCCTTCGGGGATTTCCCGGCCATCGCGGTCATGGATGGCCGGGTTGGTCATCAGGTGGCCGACGTTGCGGATGAACAGCAGCGAGCGGCCCGGCAGCATCAGGGGTTGGCCGTTTGCACCGTGGTACTGGCGGTCGGCGGCCAGGGTGCGGCTGAAGGTCTTGCCGCCTTTGCTGACCTGCTCGCTGAGGTCGCCCTTCATCAGGCCCAGCCAGTTGCGGTAGACCTTGACCTTGTCGTCGGCATCCACGGCAGCTACCGAGTCTTCGCAGTCGATGATGGTGGTCAGTGCGGCTTCCAGGGCGATGTCCTTGACCCCGGCCAGGTCCTGTTGGCCGATTGCACTGGTCGGGTCGATTCGGATTTCGAAATGCAGCCGGTGGTGCTGCAACAGGATCGCCGTGGGTGTGCTCGGCTCACCCTGGTGGCCATGAAGTTGTGCTGGATTCTGCAACCCGACCTGGCGGCCGTCGGCCAACGTCACGTGCAGCGTACCCTGGTTGATCGCATAGGCCTTGGCGTCGCTGTGTGACGCACCGTCGAGTGGGGCGCTAGCGTCGAGGAACTGCCGGCCATAGGCAATCACCTTGGCGCCGCGCACCGGGTTGTAGCCTTGGCCGCGTTCGGCGCCAGCGGTTTCGGCAATGGCATCGGTGCCGTACAGTGCATCGTAGAGGGAACCCCAGCGGGCGTTGGCGGCGTTGAGGGCGTAGCGGGCATTGCTCAGCGGCACGACCAGCTGCGGGCCGGCTTGCACGGCGATTTCACGGTCGACCTTGGCGGTGCTGATCTGCACGTGTTCGGGGGCGTCGACCAGATAGCCGATGCCTTGCAGGAAGTGCTGGTAGGCGGCCATGTCGTGGATCGGGCCGGGGTGCTGGCGGTGCCAGTTGTCCAGCTCGGTTTGCAGGCGCTGGCGTTCGGCGAGCAGGGCGCGGTTTTGCGGGGCGAGGTCGTGGACCAGGTTGCTGAAACCTTGCCAGAAGGCGTTGGCTTCGATGCCGGTGCCGGGGAGGACTTCGTCTTCGATAAAGCGCTGGAGGGTGGGGGCGATCTGGAGTTCGTTTGGCATTGTCTGTTCGCTCGATGTTCGGTCTTCGGGAATTCAGTCGCCTGTGCGGGCCTCTTCGCGGGTAAACCCGCTCCCACAGGGACCGCAGGCACCTCAAATCCAGTGCAGTACTTGTGGGAGCGGGTTTACCCGCGAAGAGGCCGTTACAGGATTTACAAGGCAGCCGCCCCAGCCTTGGCCACCTGGGCATCCTGTTCGGACTTGACCCCGGATACGCCGATGGCACCCACCACCTGGCCATCCACCCGCAATGGCACGCCACCTTCCAGGCTGGTGAGCAGCGGTGCGGTGACGAATGCGGTACGGCCGCCATTGACCATTTGCTCGTAATCCCGTGTTTCCTTGCGCCCCAGCGCGGAGGTACGGGCTTTTTCCACGGCAATGTAGGCACTGGCCGGCGCACAACCATCCATGCGCTCCAGGGCCAGGGGGTGGCCGCCGTCGTCGACCACGGCGATGGTCACGTTCCATTGTCGGGCCAGTGCTTCCTGGCGGGCGGCGGCCAGCACACGGGCGACTTCGGCCTGGCCGATCACGAACTTGCTATGCATGAGGGTTCTCCGGGTTCAAGGCTGCTTCGACGATTTCGATCCAGTGCCGTACCGGCGTGCGCCCGGCCCCGTCGAGGTGGGCCTGGCAGCCGATGTTGGCGGTAGCGATGATTTGCGGTTTGCCGCTTTCCAGTGCGTTGAGGCGGTTGTCACGCAGTTGCAGCGACAGCGCTGGCTGGGTCAGCGAATAGGTGCCAGCCGAGCCGCAGCACAGGTGGCCGTCCGGCACCGGGGTCAAGGTAAAGCCCAGGCGCGTCAGCAGCGCCTCTACCGCGCCCCCCAGTTTCAGGGCGTGTTGCAGCGTACAGGGGCAATGGAAGGCCAGGCGTTGTTCGGCGCACAGGCCCAGTTGCTCGACCGGCTCATCGCGCAGTACTTCTACCAGATCGCGGGACAGGGCGCTGACCCTTGCTGCTTTGGCTGCGTAGCGCGGGTCGTGTTCCAGCAGGTGGCCATAGTCGCGCACGAACGCGCCACAGCCGCTGGCGGTTTGCACGATGGCCTCGGCACCTGCTTCGATAGCCGGCCACCAGGCGTCGATATTGCGCCGCGCACGCTGCAGGCCTTGCTCCTGGGCATTGAGGTGATAATCCACCGCGCCACAGCAGCCGGCCTGATGGATCGGTTGCACGCTAATCCCCAGGCGGTCGAGCAGGCGTGTCGCAGCGGCATTGGTATTGGGTGACAAGGCCGGCTGCACGCAGCCTTCCAGCATCAGCACCTGGCGTGCGTGGCGTGGCGCGGGGCGCTCGCCGGGCGCCGTGATGCGCGCCGGTAGCTTGCGCTTGAGCGTGGCCGGCAACAGCGGGCGCAGGGCCTGGCCGCTGCGGGTCAGCGCCTTGAACAACGCAGGGCGTGGCACCACCGCACGCAGGCCCTGGCGCAGCAGGCGCTGACCGAGCGGGCGCTGCACCCGCTGGTCGACCACGGCGCGGCCGATGTCCAGCAGGTCGTGGTACCTGACCCCGGATGGGCAGGTGCTTTCGCAGTTGCGGCAGCTCAGGCAGCGGTCCAGGTGCAGCTGGGTGCTGGCGGTGACCGGCTCGCCTTCGAGCACCTGCTTTATCAGGTAGATGCGCCCGCGCGGGCCGTCCAGTTCATCGCCCAGCAGCTGGTAGGTGGGGCAGGTGGCAGTGCAGAAACCACAGTGCACGCAGGAGCGCAGGATGCTTTCGGCCTCGTCGGCGCGGGCCAGCCGGCGGCTTGTTTCGCTCAGGTTGGTTTGCATGGTCTGGCCTCACAGGTCCGGGTACAGGCGGCCAGGGTTGAACACCCCCTGGGGGTCGAGCTGCTGCTTGAGGGCGCGGTGGTAACGCATCAGCGCCGCGGGCAGGGGTGGGGTGCTGGCTGCTCCGGGGGCGTAGCAGGTGGCGTGGCCGCCCACCTTGGCGAGGTGGTCGCGAATCGCCTGCGCCGGTGCACTGGACTTCAGCCAGCGCTGGGCACCTCCCCAGTCGATCAACTGCTGGCCGGGCAGGTGCAGTTCGCCGGTGGCGTTGGGCAGCGACAGCCGCCATAGCGGTGCAGGGTCACTGAAGAACGCCAGGCGTTGTTCACGCAGGTTGCTCCAGAAGACGCTGTCGAGGGTTTCGCCGCCCAGGCGCTGGCGGGCCGACTGCACCGAGCCCTCACCGCCTTCCAGGCGCAGGTACAGGGCGTCTCCGTCATGGCAGGCCGCGCTGATCGGCAATGGCTGCTGGCCCCATTCGGCCAGCTCGGCCAATGCCTGGTGGCTGCCCATAGGCAGGCGCAGGCTCAGGCATTCGCGCGGCCGAGGCAGCACTTTCAAGGAAACTTCAGTTAACAGCCCCAGGCAACCGAAGCTGCCGGCCATCAGCCGTGATACATCGTAACCGGCCACATTCTTCATTACCTCGCCACCAAAGCGCAGCAGCTTGCCGTGGCCGGTGATCACCCGCGTGCCGAGCACGTAGTCACGTACCGAACCGGCCCACGGCCGCCTGGGGCCGGACAGGCCCGCCGCGACCATGCCGCCCAGGGTGGCCTCGGGGCCCAGATGCGGGGGCTCGCAGGGCAGCATCTGGCCGGCCTCGTGCAGCGCCGCTTCGATCTCGCGCAGCGGAGTGCCTGCACGGGCGGTAAGCACCAGTTCGGTCGGGTCGTAGCTGACGATGCCACGGTGGCTGCGGGTGTCGAGTACTTCGCCGGCCACCGGGTTGCCGAGCATGGCCTTGCTGTTGCTGCCCTGGATACGCAGTGGCGTGCCCTGGTTCAAGGCCTGGTTAACCTGCTCCAGCAGGGCCTGGCCGATGTCGCGGTCCATGCTCATCAGAAGCGCTCCAGGTTGGGGAACGGCAGTTGCCCGTGGTGCACGTGCATGGCGCCGAACTCGGCGCAACGGTGCAGGGTGGGGATGTTCTTGCCGGGGTTGAGCAGGCCCTGCGGGTCGAACGCGGCCTTGACCGCGTGGAACAGGGTGATTTCGTCGCTGTTGAACTGTGCGCACATCTGGTTGATTTTTTCGCGCCCTACGCCGTGCTCGCCGGTAATGCTGCCGCCCACCGCCACGCACAGTTCGAGGATCTTGCCGCCGATGGCTTCGGCCCGCTCCAGCTCGCCGGGCAGGTTGGCATCGAACAGGATCAACGGGTGCATGTTGCCATCGCCGGCGTGGAACACGTTGGCGACGCGCAGGCCGTATTCGCTGGACAGGTCACTGATGCCCTTGAGCACCCGCGGCAGTTCGCGACGTGGGATGGTGCCGTCCATGCAGTAGTAGTCCGGGGAAATGCGCCCCACCGCCGGGAAGGCGTTCTTGCGCCCGGCCCAGAAGCGCACGCGCTCGGCCTCGTCGCAGGCCAGCCGCACTTCCCGGGCGCCGGCTTGGGTCAGCACGGCGGCCACCCGTTCGCAGTCGTCGTGCACATCGGCCTCCACGCCATCCAGTTCGCACAACAGGATGGCCGCCGCGTCCACTGGGTAGCCGGCGTGGATGAAGTCTTCGGCAGCGCGGATGGCCAGGTTGTCCATCATCTCCAGCCCGCCTGGAATGATGCCGGCGGCGATGATTTCGGCCACCGCCCGGCCAGCGTCCTCGACGCTGTCGAAACTGGCCAGCAGCACCCTTGCCACCTGAGGCTTGGGCAGTAGTTTAACGGTGACTTCGGTGACGATGCCGAGCATGCCTTCAGAGCCAGTGAACAGCGCCAGCAGGTCGAAGCCGGGGCTGTCCAGGGCGTCGCTGCCCAGGGTCAGGTGTTCCCCTTCGACCGTGAGAATGTCCACCTTCAGCAGGTTGTGCACGGTCAGGCCGTACTTGAGGCAGTGCACGCCACCTGCGTTCTCGGCGACGTTGCCACCAATGGAGCAGGCAATTTGCGAGGACGGGTCTGGCGCGTAGTACATACCATGAGGTGCGGCGGCCTGGGAGATGGCCAGGTTGCGTACGCCGGGTTGCACACGGGCGTAGCGGCCCTGTGGGTTGACTTCAAGGATGCGGTTGAAGCGCGCCATCACCAGCAGGATGCCCTTGGCCAGCGGCAGGGCGCCGCCGGACAGGCCGGTACCGGCGCCACGCGCTACCACTGGCACCCCGCGCTGGTGGCAGAGCTTGAGCAGCGTTTGCACCTGCTCCAGGCGCTCGGGCAGCACCACCAGCAGCGGCACAGTGCGATAGGCCGAAAGGCCATCGCATTCGTAGGGTTTAAGGTCTTCTTCGCGGTGCAGGACTTCGAGGTCCGGCAGGGCACTGCGCAGTGCCTGCAGCAGCTCTGCCTGGTCCACGGCGGGCAGCGCGCCATCGACGCGTTCGTCGTACAGGATATTCATCGGCTCACTCGGCAACGGTTTTTGTTGTTGTTGGCAAAGCGGTCACCGGTGCAGCCTGCGCGTGCCAGCAGCAGTGGTCGAGCATGGCAGGCACTGGTCCTACCAGTTTTTCTTCGGGGTACTGGTGATTGATGGGTTTACCCGGCTAGATTGGGGCAGCTGGTCTAACTGGTCCTACCAGCAGGAGGATGCGCAGTGGTTACTGATGGCAAGGCCAAGGTCGCCGACCAGGTGGCCGAGCGGGTGGAGCGGCTGATCGTCGATGGCGTGCTGAAGGTGGGCCAGGCCCTGCCTTCGGAGCGGCGGCTGGTAGAGAAGCTGGGTTGTTCACGCTCGGCCCTGCGCGAAGGGCTACGCATTTTGCGTGGGCGCGGCATCATCGACACCGAGCAGGGGCGAGGCTCGTTCGTCGCCGACCTGACAGGGCAGGCGGGCGCCACACCGTTGATGCACCTGTTCAGCTCCCAGCCACGCACGCTGTTCGACCTGCTGGAGGTGCGGGCGTTGCTGGAGGCCGAGTCGGCGCGGCTGGCGGCGTTACGCGCCACCGAGGTCGACCGCTTGCTGATTCGCCGGCGGTATGAAGAAATGCTGGCTGCCCACGAGGCGGCAGAGGCGCTGGACGCCCGTGAGCACGCCCGCCGTGACCATGCCTTTCACCGGGCGATCAGCGAGGCGTCGCACAACCCGGTGCTGGTGCATACCCTGCAATCGCTCAGTGACCTGACCTTGAGCACCGTGTTTGCGTCGGTCAACAACCTGTATTGCCGCCCGGCGCAAAAACGCCAGATTGATCGGCAGCATGCGCGGCTGTATCACGCGGTGATGGAGCAACTGCCGGAGCAGGCGCAGCGGGCGGCGCGTGAGCATATCAACGGGATACGCGACAGTTTGCGGGAGATCGAACAGGAAGAGCAGCGTTTGGTGCGGGCAACCATGCGCATGGATGGTTGGGGATGATGCTGCCTGTGCCAGCCCTTTCGCGGGCTTGCCCGCGAAAGGGCTGGCACAGGATTGCCTCAATGATCGGCTATGCGGTCATCCTGGGAAAGAATAGCCCTGGCCAGCTCTTCATCATTGGCCTGCAGCCCAGGATGGTCCTTGCGGGCCTGTTCCAGCGCCGACTCTACATAGGCGCCACGGATCGCACCGCCGCTGGCGACGAAAGCCGAAAGCTCGTCACGGGCCGGGATGATCCGTTTGTCGTCCTTGAAGGTCGAATACAGCGAAGCGGAAACACCGGCCGAGGTGGCGACGTCGCCCGCATCGACGCGGGCCAGGGCAGCACCGGCAGGCAGCAGGAGCAGCAGCGCAGGGGCGAGGAGTAGGTGGCGCATGACGTGTTCTCCAGTAGCGTGAAGCACAGGGAAATAAACCACTCAGTGCTTAAGAGAGCC
Source organism: Pseudomonas sp. TSO6 (assembly GCF_056098905.1). Lineage (NCBI taxonomy): Bacteria > Pseudomonadati > Pseudomonadota > Gammaproteobacteria > Pseudomonadales > Pseudomonadaceae > Pseudomonas > Pseudomonas sp. TSO6. The sequence continues at coordinate 34,874 of NZ_JBLZWV010000028.1, forward strand.
GAGCAGTGCAGGTAGTTCCCTTTGCTGGCTGGAGATTGTCGGGGCCGCCATGCGGCCCAATCGCGACGCAAGGCCGCTCCCACATGGATCGGCATACGCAGGACCTTGTGTGGGAGCGGCCTTGTGTCGCGATTGGGCTGCGCAGCAGCCCCCGAGGCCCGTTCAGGCCAACTGGTAGGTGGTCTTCACCCGGGTGAAGAACTGCCGTGCATGCGTCCCCTGCTCACGCGAACCCAGGCTCGATGCCCCGTTCCCCCCGAACGGCACGTGATAATCCACCCCGGCAGTCGGCAAGTTGACCATCACCATCCCCGCCGAGCTGTTGCGCTTGAAATACTCGGCATGACGCAGCGAGGTGGTGACGATACCGGCCGACAGGCCAAACGCCGTGTCCTCGGCGGCAGCGAACGCTTCGTCATGGTCACGCACCTTGAGTACGCTCAGCACCGGCCCGAAAATTTCTTCGCGGTAGATGCGCATGTCCGGCGTCACTTCGGTAAACAGCGCCGGGGTGAAAAAGTACGCCCCTGCCAGGTTGTCGATCCGCTCGCCGCCACACACCAGTTTCGCGCCCTGTTCAAGGCCGGCGGCCACGTACGCCAGGTTCTGCTCCAGCTGCCGGCTGTCGACCACCGGGCCGATGTCGGTGCTGGCCTGTAGCGCATCGCCTACCTCCAGTGCGCGGGTGCGTTCGGCCAGGCGTGCGACGAAGGCATCATGAATGCCTTCGGTCACGATCACCCGCGAGCTGGCGGTGCAACGTTGGCCGGTGCTGTAGAACGAACCGTTCAGCGCCACCTCCACTGCCTGTTCCAGGTCCGCATCGTCCAGCACGATCAGCGGGTTCTTGCCGCCCATCTCCAGCTGCACTTTCTTCATGCCTTCGGCGGCCAGCCGGGCAATTTGCCGGCCGGTATGCTCAGAGCCGGTAAAGCTGATGCCATCGACCAACGGCGAACGGATAATGGTATCGCCGACGCTGCGGCCCGGGCCGATCAGCATGTTGAACACACCTGCCGGCAAACCGGCGCGGGAGATGATGTCGGCCAGCGCCCAGGCCGAGGATGGCACCAGTTCGGCCGGTTTGAACACCACACAGTTGCCAAAACACAGCGCCGGGGCGATCTTCCACGCCGGGATGGCGATGGGGAAGTTCCACGGAGCGATGATGCCGACCACGCCCAGTGGTTGGGTGAACACATCGATCCCCACGTCCTGGCGCACTGACTGGTACTTCTCGCCTTCGGCACGCAGCGCTTCCTGGGCGTAGAACTTGAACGAGCGCCCGGCACGGTCCACTTCGCCCAGGGCTTCGCGCAGCACCTTGCCTTCTTCGCGGGCAAGCAGGGTTGCCAGTTGTTCGCGGCGGGCGAGGATTTCCGTACCGATGAAATCCAGCGCGTCGGCACGCTGCTGCGGGTTGCTGCGCGCCCACGCCGGTTGCGCGCGGCGGGCAGCGGTGATGGCCCGCTCGGACAACAACTGATCCGCGCGTTCGAAGCGCTCTATCACTTCACCCGGGTTGGACGGGTTGCGGTTTTCCAGGACGTCGGCGCTGCTGCCGAGCGGGACGAAGGCGCCATCGACGTAGCTGCTTTTGGTGGCAAGGGTCATGCGGTGCGAATCCTTTTTTCAGAAACCTGGCGGGCGACGAAGTCGCTGATGTTGTCCACGGCGCTGTCCATCAGCTGCTGCATGGCGTCTTCGCTGCTCCAGGCGATGTGCGGGTTAAGCAGGAAGTCGTCGCGGTCGATCAGTTCGAACAACGGGTTGCTGGGGTGCAGCGGCTCCACTTCCACAACATCCAGCGCCACGCCGCCCAGGCGGCCTTGCTGCAGCGCCCGGATCAGCGCCGTTTCGTTGACCACGCCGCCGCGGCCGGTGTTGACCACAATGGCATCGGGCTTCATCAACGCCAGTTGGTCGACATCGATCAGGTTGTAGGTTTCTGGTGTGAGCGGGCAGTTGATCGACAGTACATCGCAGCTTTTCAGCAGCTCGGCCAGTGGCCGGCAATCGGTGCCCTTGCGCTTGCCGCCGCGGTCCTCGAACAGCACCTGCATGCCGAATGCCCGCGCCAGGTGCGCCAGGCGCAGGGCAATCGGGCCGCTGCCGATGATCGCCAACTGCTTGTCGCGCACATCGCGGATGCGGTGGTTGAAGTAGATGTTCTGGTACGGCTTGTCGCCGGCATGCACCTGGCGCATCAGGCGGGTGAACGCGGCCGGGCGGCGGAACAGTTCAAGGATCATCGCCAGGCTGTGCTCGGCCACGGTGTTGGCGGCATAGCCCGGTACGCTCGATACTTCGATGCCGTTGGCTTCGCAATAATCGACATCCACGATGTCACGGCCGGTCAGGGCCAGCGAGATCATCTTCAGCCTGGGCAACTGGCGCAGGTGCTCTTCGCGCAGCGGCACGCTGCAGGTCAGCGCCACGGTCGCGTCTTTGAGGTGCTCCGGCACCTGGTCGGGGTGGGTGTAGGCGTACTGCTGCCAGCTGTGATCGCAGTCGGGGCGCTTGAGGCGGGTGGAAGGCGCCAGGCCTTCGTCGTCAAGGAAGACTATATGTTCGCTCACGGTCTTGTCCTTATTTTTTCTGCGCGGGCACGTAACCGGCGGGCGCCATGCCCACAAGCTGGCGGGTGATGAAGCCGGCATCCTGGTCGTGGTCTTCCAGCGATTCCTTGCGCACCAGTGCATCGCGAACCAGATGCGCGCCAAAGAAGCGCAACGGCTCTGGCGGCAGCAGCTTCATCTTCTGGTTGACCAGGCCACAGTTGGCCCACTCGTCGTTGGCATGGGTGGCCAGCGACTTGATGATACGGCTGGCAAACACCGTGGTGGCCACGCCGTTGCCGGAAAAACCGATGCCGTAGCTGACGGTCTGGTGATGGTCGAGGTAGCCGAAGTTGGGCAGGCCCTTCATGGCCCGGTCAATCGGCCCGGTCCAACTGCTGACCACCGGTACATCCTGCAACTGCGGGTACAGGCGGCGCAGTTCGGCAGCGACCTTGTCGGCGGCCGGCGAGGGTTTTTCATACAGGTTGCCGATGCGCCCGGCATAGGCGAACTGGCCCAGCGGCTTGCCGAACACCACGCGACCGTCCGGGGTGTTGCGCCAGTAGTTGAGCACGGTGCGCGAATCGGTCATGCATTCGCCGCCGCTGAAACCGATGGCGTCGAGCTTGGCCTTGACCGGCGCGGTGGCGACCATGTCGCTGGACATGATCGCGATCATCCGGCGCAGCTCGGGGAATTGCGCGCCCCAGGCGTTGAGCGCCAGCACCACGTGGTTGGCTTTTACATGGCCTTTGGCGGTGTGTACCACAGGGTGCTTGCCGCGCTGAAGGTGATTGAACGGCGATTTCTCGAAAATCTGCACGCCCAGCTTCAGTGCCACGCGGCGCAGGCCGCGGGCCAGCATGGCGGGCTGCACAGTGGCCGCGTTGGGGTCGAAGATGCCGCCCAGCACCAGTGGCGAGCCGACGCGGCCGCGAATGGTCTGGCGGTCCAGTTCCTGGAACGGGTTGACGTCGAGTTTCTGCAGGCCGTCGGTGAGCACGCGCCAGGAGTTCATCTGCCGCTGGTTGGTGGCCGTCCACAGCCAGCCGTCCTTGCGGTAATGGGCGTCGATGCCGTGCTCCCGGCAGAAGCTGCCGATCTCGTCGATGGCCGACTCGGCCGCCTCGCAGATGCGCCGCGCTTCGACATCACCGCAGATGGTGCGCACCGACAGGTACTTGCCCCACCAGTTGGTGGCCACGCCACCGTTGCGCCCGCTGGCACCCGAGCCGCAGCGGTCGCGCTCAACGATGACGATGGTTTTTTCCGGGTGCGCCTGTTTCAGGCGGATAGCTGACCACAGGCCAAGGAAGCCACCGCCGACGATGCACACGTCGGCTTGAATCGAGTCCTGCAGGGCAGGGGCCAGGTCGTTGTCCAGGTCAAGCGCCTGGGCATACCAGAATCCACGGTACATGAGAGGTGCCTCTGAGCATGTTTGTCTTGAGCCTACATGATGCTCAGCCGGGCGAGTGCGCTGATATTACAGCCATGACAATTGATAGAACGGCGCCGCCTTTTGTCACGCATTTCCTATTTGTGGGGATGCATATGATATGACGGACGCAGGGCGCGCTTTAGAATGGCGCCATTATGGATGTCACGAGGCCAGCGTTCATGTTTGCCGAACAACAAGAAGAACCGGTAAAAGCCCCCGTCATCACTGCGCAGGTCAAGCCCGAACTGCGGGTAGGCTTCGTGCTGATGAACCACTTCACCCTGGTGCCGGTGGCGGGCTTGGTGGACTCGCTGCGCTTTGCTGCGGACAAGTCATTCCGCAGCCAGCAGGTGTTCTGCCAGTGGGACTGGATGACGCTGGACGACCAGCCGATCACCGCCAGTTGCGGCATGCCCATTTCGCCGACCAAGCCGCTTAACCTGTTTGCCCAGTACGACTATGTGGTGCTGGCCGGTGGCCTGCTGGACGAAACCCGCAACCCGCCGGCCTGGCTGCTGGATGCGCTGCGTGAGGTGCATGCGGCGAATATCCCGATAATTGCCTTGTGCTCGGGGTCGTTCGTGCTTGGCAAAGCCGGGCTGCTCGATGGCCGGCGCTGTGCGCTGCATTTCACCTTGCGTGACGAGTTCAAGGAGCGTTTTCCCCTGGCCACGGCGGTGATCGACAAGAGCTACGTGGACGACCGCGGCATCATCACTTGCCCGGGCGGCACGGCCATTGACCTGGCGGCCAACCTGATCCGCCGGCATTGCGGCGCAGTGCGGGCGCAGAAGGGGCTGGAATACCTGCTGGTGGATGAGCGCGCCGAAGAGCAGGACAAGACGGCCAGCGAATGCGTGTACCAGAACGACCGCGTGCAGCGGGCGATCAGCTTCATGCGCGCCAACCTGGATGCCTCGATGACGCTCAAGGCCGTGGCTGAAGCGGTGGGCACCCACCCCCGGCAGTTGCACCGTGAATTTGTGGCTAATACCCAGGAGCCGCCGGCCAACTACTGGCGCAAGTTGCGCCTGGACCATGCCCGGCGGTTGCTGGTGAACACCAGCCAGAACATCACCACCATTGCGTTGGCGTGCGGGTTTTCCGATGCGTCGCACTTTATCTTGTGGTTTCGCAAGCAGTACGGTGAGACGCCGTACAGCTTCCGCAAGCGCAGGCATGAAGTGGAGCGGTTTGACTGGCATGGCGACAAGGTGGGGTTGGACCCGGAGCTCTAACAAGCTATCGCGGTCAGGTGTAGGAGCGGCCTTGCGTCGCGAAAGGGCTGCAGAGCAGGCCCAGCATCGCACATTCAGCACAGATTGCCGGGGCCGCTTTGCGGCCCATCGCGACACAAGGCCGCTCCAGGGACCGTGTGGGTATCAGGGCTGGCCGATGGCCTGCATCCCCATCCGGCTGGTCCGTTTGCCGGGGCTGATACGTTCGATCATCCATTTGTTCCTTAGAGCAGCACGTAAGTCTTGCGCAGGGTTTCGCGAATGTCCCAGACACCCTCGCAGTTCTCCGGGAACAGCACTGCGTCGCCGGCGCGCAGCTCTACCGGCTCGCCACCGTCGGGGGTGAAGGTGCACCAGCCGCTGACAATGTGGCTGAACTCACGGTTTTTCAGGTGCCGGCGGAACACACCCGGGCTGCTTTCCCATACGCCGATGCTGGCGCCGACGGCTTCGTCGGTCTGGTCCTGGGCGGTGGCTGCCTGGGCGACGGGTTCACCGATCGGCAGGCGGGCCGGGGCAGGAGCCCCCAGCGACGCGAGGGGGGCATTGCGCACGACAGTCAGTACTTGGCTCACGAAAAACGCTCCTTCAGGCTTTACGAACAACGGGTTTGGCAGCGGAAGTGGTTCGGGTGGAGTTACCCAGCGCCGCGGCTTGCTGCAGGTCGAGCTTGCTGGTCTCGGGGGCCAGCCACCAGGAAATCAGCGCGCCGAACAGCGAGATCAGGGCCGCCGCGAACATGGTGTTGGCAATACCGTAGGAGGCCAGTGAGATCGGCACCAGATACGTGCCGACGGCCGCGCCGATGCGTGACAACGAAGTGGCCAGGCCCACCGCTGACGCACGGATTTCGGTGGGGAACAGCTCGTTGGGGTAGACGTATTCAAGCACCTGGGCGCCGCCGATCAGCACGGCATAGGCGCCGAACAGCACCAGTACGGTGGTTGGCGAGGCATCCGGGAACACCCCCAGCAGCACCAGCGACATACCCGACCAGAGGAAGCTGTGGATCAGCATGTTGCGCCGGCCCAGGCGGTTGATCAGTTTGGTGGCCACCAGGCAGCCCAGGGTGAACAGCAAGGTGATGGCGATGGAGCCAAAGGCCGCCCAGTCACCGGTCAGTTGCAGTGCCTGCAGCACTTTGGGGGCAAACGAGTAGATGGCGAACAGCGGCACGATCGCGCAGGTCCAGAACAGGGTGACGAAGGCCATGCGCTTGCCGTAACCGGAGTGGAACAGCGACCACACCGACACCGGTTTGTCGCTGGTCTGCTCTGGCAGGTCAGCAATGGAGTAGTCCGGGCCGTAGACTTTCTTGATCACGGCGTCGGCTTCGGCGGTTCGGCCTTTGCTCAGCAGCCAGCGAGGCGATTCTGGTGTGCCACTGCGGGCAACCAGGAACAGCGCACCGGGTATCAGGGCGCTGGCCAATACATAGCGCCAACCGTCTTCACCGCCCACCCGCAGCAGCAGTTCGCCGACCATGTAGGCAAAGGCGGCACCGGCAAACCACATCAGCACCATGGCCGCCAGCAACGGCCCACGCTGCTTGCGTGGCAGGAACTCGGCCAGCAACGACGTGGCGATCGGGTAGTCGGCACCGACCGCGATACCGATCAGCAACCGCCAGGCGAACAGGGCCCAGGCCGACTCGACCCAGAACTGCGCCACTGAAAAACCGACGATGGCGACCAGGTCGATCAGGTACAGCACCTTGCGCCCGTACTTGTCAGTGAACCAGCCACCGAGAAAGCCACCCAGGAAGACACCGATCAAAGCTGACGCGGCGATCAGCCCCTCCCACAGGGCCGACAGCTGCAAGGCGTTGGTGATTTGCAGCATGGCGACGCCGATGATGCTCAGTACATAGCCATCGAGAAAAGGCCCGCCAGCGGAATAGACCGTCAGTTTGCGGTGGAACCCGTTGAGCGGCGCATCTTCTACGGAGCGTTTGAAAACGGACATACGGCTTACCTCTTGTTGTTATGTGGTGCACTAACGTGGCGGCACTATGGCACCGGCCTGCGCGGGCGCCCTATAACGGCTCGGACGAGTCATGGGATGGGATGACCGGGTGTGCCGAGGACTGGCGGATACCACTGGCCTACCGGCAGCAGGCGGAATTGAGGCATTTCGAGGAGGATACGGCACGCGTCTGTCGGCAGCTGTAGTGGGGGAGCTGAGTCATGGGCTGTTATTTTTGCCAGTAGATCTTGTAATTGATCGAGATCATCCTCCAGCTCAGAGGACTAGCGAAGTGAGGTGAGCCGTGAGCGATGTGACACCGTTACGAACCCAGGCATATGACCCTTATGGTTTTTCTCCATTGGGCTTGGAACAGGGGGCGCTCGGTTTTAACGGGTGGCCAGGCAGTCCATTGCTGGGCTGTATTTGCTAGGTAATGGATACAGAGCATACAACCCGGCCCTCAGGCGCTTTCTATCACCAGACAGTTGGAGCCCATTTGGTCGAGGTGAAATCAATAGTTATGTTTACTGCAAGTGCGATCCTGTCAATTTTCAAGATGACTCTGGACATATGTCTGGCAGGGAGCGGGGGCGGCCGGTTGCTCGAAACAATCACAGGCGTCTCAATTCTACAGGCTCATCTTCGTCGGACAGCACGTCAAGATCCAGGTCACCCATTAATCTAGGTGATTACTCGACACATCCTATAGTGAGACAAAGAGGGGGCAGTCCCGTGAATAATGCGGGCCAGTCCCCGTCACCTCATCGGCCCTCGTCTTCGTCTGCAGTGATAGATATGACCCACCCGGAGGCTTTGCAGCGAGTTCCTGTGGATATTGGGAGCTTGAGTGATTTTACTGACGTTTTTTCCAGAGAGTCGCTCGACGGTGATGGAGGTAATTTAAGTATGCAGCGTCCTGAAAGCGCCCATTTAAATAGTATGATTAACGCCGGTTTGGGATTGGATGAGGAGCTGTTCCTAAGGAGTACTGATATTCGTACGACTGCAGGTATACAGGGGGGGGGAAGCTTGTCGAGTCAAACCCTTGAAAGCATAAATCGAGAGCGTATGGACCAACTCAAAAGAAAAACGGGCTCGCAATAATTAAAAATCTATCAAGGCGAGCCATGCAGTTATCGTTCACGACAGTAGTGGGCAGTTTATCCCTCGGCCTGCCCTGAGCGTGTCAACAACCCGTCCAGCACCACTTCGCATGCCGCACCCCAGGTGGCGCTTACCGGCTGATGCATCAGCACCGCCAAACCATCAGCGGTGAAAGTGCCCGGCGTGGCAATGGCCTGGCCCAAGGCCTTCAGCGTGTACGCCGGCTGCTGCCCGGCACTGGCCACGCAGTCTTGCAGGTTGCCCAGTACCAGCGCACGCGCTTCGGCTGCGGGCAGGCCTTTGTCCATCAGCCACTGCTGCAGGTCGTGCAGCAGGAAGTAGAACCAGCCATTCATGCACGCCGCCACGGTGGCCAGTTCGAATTCTGGCTCGCCGTGCAGCACCACCAGTTTGCCCAGTGGCCCCAGGTACTGCGTGGTGAGCGCATCGGGTGGGCAAACCACTACCGTGGACTGGTTGTACTGCGCCGCGTACGACAGCATCGCACGCACACAGAGGGCGCCAGGGAACGCAGTGGACAGCTGTGCAAGGTTGACCCCGGCGGCGAGCGAAACCAGGCGCTGGCCGGGGCGCAGGTGTAGCTCATCTGCCAGTTCGGCGAGCGAATGCGGGCGCACGCCAAGGATCAGTAGTTCTGCCTGGTCGACCACTGCCTGGTTGCTCGGCAACACCTGGCAACCATGCTCCTGGGCCAGCAGGGCTGCCCTTTGCGCATTGCGGGGTGACAGCAGGATAGGGCCCTCGAAACCGCTGCGACGCAGGCCGATGACCACTTTTTCGGTGAGTTCGCCCACCCCGAGAATCCCAAGGCTATGCATGGTGCCTCCTTGTCAGCTTTCCAGGCCGGCACGGCGCTGGCCCCAGTGCAGGTTGAGGTTGACGCCCGCGCTCAGCAGCGGCTCCGGCGGGTTGCGGTTGGGGCCTGCGGAGCCCAGCAGGAAGTCGATCAGCTCGTCGCGTTCGCCGCTCAGCCAGTCAGCCAGCAGGGTGCCGGTAGCGGTGCCACGGGTGATGCCAAGGCCGTTGCAGCACAGTGCCGCGTGCACGTTGGGTGCGAGGGTACCGAAGTGCGACAGGTGGTTGCGCGACAGGCACATCGAGCCACCCCAGGTGTATTCGAACGCCATGCCCGACAGCATCGGAAAGCGCCGCTCGAACGAATCGCGGTGCTGGCGCCCGGCACGGGCGATGTGGCGTGGGTTGGCGCGGCCGTCGGCATTGAAGCTGAAGCTGTTGCGCACCAGCAGGCGCTGGTCCGGGGTGCGCCGCAGGGTGCTGCCGAACGGGTCTGCCGGGATGATGCCCCAGGTGTTCTTGCCGCCCAGGCGGGCTTGTTCGTCCTCGGTCAGCGGGCGGGTCATGCTGGCGTAAGTGAAGATCGGCAGCAGGCGGCCAGGCAGGAAGCCGAAGTATGAGGCGAAGGCATTGTTGGTCAGCAACAACCGGTCAGCGACGATCTCACCATTGGCGTGCTTGAGGGTGATGCGCCGGCCCTGCTCGATGTGGGTGATGGTGGTGCGTTCATGCAGGGTCACGTTGCCCGGCAGGCTGTCGGCCAGGCCTTTGGCCAGGGCCGCGGGTTGCAGCAACTGGGTGCCCGGGGTGTACAGCGCCTTGCGGTAGAAGCTGGTGCCGAAGTGCTCGGGCAGGTCGCGGGCATCGATCAGCTGGTAAGGCTGGCCGAGTTTTTCCAGGCCGCTGCGGTAGGCTTCGAGCACCGCCAGGCCTTTGTCTTCGACGGCCGCCTGGTACTTGCCGTCCGGGCGGATCTGGCAGTCGATGCCGTGCTGGTTGATCAGCTCGCGCAAGATCGCCTGTGCGCGCAAGTTGAGCTTGAGGTTCATCCGCGCCGTGGGCAGGTCGCCGATGTAGTCGGCGGCGCCAATGTCGTGGGGCAGGTCGATGGCAAAGCCGGAGTTGCGCCCCGAGGCGCCGAAGCCGACTTCCTGGGCGTCGACCAGGATCACCTCGTCGTCAGGGTGATGCAGGGCCAGTTGGCGCGCAGCGGCAAGCCCGGTGAAACCCGCGCCAAGCACCACCCAGCGCGCCTCGCTCCGCCCCCGGTGCGCAACGCGTGGCTGGCGCGGCGGGCTGAGGTGGAACCAGCCGCAACCGTTGTCGTCCGCAGGGGTAGAGGTGCTTCTGTACATGGTTTTTATCCGTGTTGTTTTCTCCACTATGGCATTGGCGGCTGGGCGGGGACTATGACGGGAGGGACGGGTAATGGGATGTTTTGGCTGAGGGCATTGACCGTTCCTGGCCGGGCGTGATTTGCTCGGGCTACAGATCATTCAAAGGAAATTGAAGGTCCCACCATGCCCGACTACAAGCTGCATTGCTTCGCCGAATCCGGCAACGCCTACAAGGCTGCGCTGATGCTTGAACTCACGGGCCAGGACTGGCAGCCGGTGTTCGTCGACTTCTTTAATGGCCAGACCCGGGAGCAAACCTGGCGTGACGAGGTGAACGAGCAGGGCGAGGTGCCGGTGCTGGAGCACGCGGGCAAAACCTTCACCCAGTCTGCGCTGATACTGGAATACCTTGCCGAACAGACCGGCCAGTTCGGCCCGTGTGACGATGACGAAAAGCGCGAGATCTGGCGCTGGATGCTGTTCGACAACCACAAGTTCACCAGCTATTACGCCGCGTTGCGCTTCCTGTTCTGCCTGAAGAACACCGGCGAAACGGACGTCACCCGGTTTCTTCGTGAGCGTGCCACGGCGGCTTATCGTATTGTCGACTCGCATCTGGCGAAGACGCCGTTCATGGTTGGCGGCCGGCTGACCATCGCCGACCTGTCGCTGGCGGGGTATGTATTCATGCCGGAGGACACCGGCATTGCGTTGGCAGACTTCACCCATATAGAGGCGTGGAAGGCGCGGATCCAGGCGCTGCCAGGGTGGAAGCACCCGTATGAGCTGATGCCGCGCACGGCATCCTGACCCATTCGCGGGCACGCCCGCTCCCACGGGTAAAGCATGGTCTTGCAGCCGGCGCAATACCTGTGGGAGCGGGCGCGCCCGCGAAAGCCCCAACCCGGTACATGGCACCGGCTTCGCCGGTGTTCGCGGCTGAAGCCGCTCCCACAGGTACTGCTTAAGCCTCAAGCTTGCGCTGTCCCTGTGGGAGCGGCTTTAGCCGCGAAGAGGCCGGCTCAGGCATTACAGGGCTCAGATCGACAACCGCACCACCCGGTTGTCCAGCACCTGCTGCTCCTGCCCGCGCCGCTTGTTCACCACCAGCTCGCCAATCGCAATCAGCCGCGTGCGCGTGATGTTGCGTGACAACCCCAGCAACTGCGCGGTATGCACCTGGTTGTAATGGCAGAACCGATAGGCCGAGCGCAGCAGGGCGTTTTCCACTTTCTCGTACAGGTCGCCCGACTGCTCCTCGTACAACCGGCTAAACGCCCGCTGCAGCAAGTCCTCCACACCATTGCCTGCCGGCTCCTCTTCTTGCCGCTCGATGCGCAGGTTGGACAAACGCAGGTCTTGTGCCTGTATCGTACCGTCGCCACAGGTCAGCAAGCTGTGGTGAATCACGTTTTCCAGCTCGCGGATATTGCCCGGCCAACTGTATTCCACCAGCTTGGCCTGGGCCTTGGGGCTCAGTTCCACCGGCCCGTAGCCCAGCCGGTCGCTGTAACTGCGGATGAAGTGCCTGGCCAGCGGCAGGATGTCACCCGGGCGGTCGCGCAACGGGTGCAACTGCAAGGTCACTACGTTCAGCCGGTAGTACAGGTCCTCACGGAAATGCCCGGCGTTGATGGCCTTTTCCAGCTGCACGTTGGTCGCGGCCAATACCCGAACGTTGATCGGGATGCTCTTGCGCGACCCGAGCCGCACCACCTCGCGCTCCTGCAGCACGCGCAGCAGCTTGACCTGGATTGGCAGCGGCAGGTCGCCGATTTCGTCGAGGAACAGCGTGCCGCCGTTGGCCTCCTCGAACCAGCCGGCCTTGGCCGACAGGGCGCCGGTGAAGGCGCCTTTTTCATGGCCGAACAGTTCGGCTTCCACCAGCGACTCAGAGAACGCGCCGCAGTTGACCGCAACGAACGGCCCGTTGCGCCGGCCGCTGAGGTTGTGGATGTGCCGTGCGACCAGCTCCTTGCCCGTGCCGGTTTCGCCGATGATCAGGACGCTGGCCTCGCTGGGGGCGACCTGTTGCAAGTGGGCGAGCAGCGCCTGCGACCTGGGGTCTTCGAAGACCTGTGCGGTCGCCCTGATCGAGGTAGCCAGTGTCGGTGACGGGGGGAGGGTCAGCAGTTGCATGGGCAGTCCTCAGGAGTAGAAGGATGGGGCAGGGCGTTTGTCGTTGAGGGCCCACTCGCCGAGTTCGTGGATGCGGTAGTCCACCGGGTCGTGCAGGGTTTGCGTGCGCAGGTTGCGCCAGTGGCGGTCGAAGCGCAGCGAGGCATGGGTGGCACGGGCACCGGTGACTTCGAACAGGCGGTTGCAGATGTCCAGACCGTGGCGGCTGGCGGCGACCTTGGCGGTGCCGATGGCCAGCGCCAGGTCGCCGCGCTCCTCGGCGGTGAGCGCATGTTCCTTGGCCCAGGCGGCGTCCAGTTGGCGCGCGGCCCGTTCGATCAGCAGGCGCACGCTTTCCAGGCCGACCCAGAACTCGCCGTAATGCCGCAGCACGTAAGGGTCTTCGGCACTGCTGGCGGCGCTGGAGCGGAACCACGGCCGGCTTTCCTTCAGCGTGTACTGGCGGGCTTCGTCGAAGGCGCCCTCGGCGATGCCGAGGAACAGGTTGGCGAAGTGCAGCTGGGCAATCAGCGGCCGCAGGGCAGCAAACGGCGTGCTCAGGGGGCCCGGGTCGAGCAGCAGTTCATTGTGCTCGACCCGCACCCGCTCGAACGTGGCGCTGCCACTGTCGGTCTGGCGCTGGCCGATGTTGTTCCAGTCGCGGTGCAGGCTGATACCGGTGCGGCCGCTGGGAATGGCGGCGATCAGCAGTTTGCCGCCGGCACGTTCGTCCACCGCCGAGGCGATGAGCATTTCCGAGTCGCTGGCGCCGGAGCAGAAGCTTTTCTTGCCAGAAAACTCGCACCAGCCGTCGAAGTGCTTGACCACCGTGCGCGTGTCCAGCGGGTTCAGGGCATTACCCCAGAACCACTGTTTGCGGGCGGTCTGTTCAAACCACGGCTGCCACTGGTCCGGGCGTGAGAACAGGCGCACGGTCGCCAGCATCAGGTGGTGAAAGCCGAACACGTGGGCGATGGAGCTGTCGACCCGGGCGAACTCGCGCACCACCGCGAAGGTGTCGTGCCAGTTGGCGCCCTGGCCGCCGAAGGCCTGTGGGATTGCCAGCGACAGCAGGCCGCTGCCACGCAGGGCATCGCGCTCGGCTTTCGGCGTGCCGCCACGCTCGTCGCGCTCGACGGCGGTCTGGGCAAACTGCCCGGCCAGTTCTCGGGCGATGGCCAAGGCCGGGCGCAGGGGGGCATTTACAGGTGCACTCATGGCCGCTCCTCAGGCGCTTTTACGCAATGCGTGGTGGGCGCCGAACAGCGGCACGGCACGTTCGGCGGCCAGGCGGATACGGGCGGCGAGGGCATCGCTGGAAACCCGGTAGTCGGCCAGCTCTGCCTGGCTGGCGAACACACCGATGGGCAGGGTCAAAGCCTGCAGGAAGCTGAATAGCGGGCGCAGCTGGTGGTCGAGTACCAGTGCATGGCGTTCACTGCCACCGGTGGCGGCAAGCAGTACCGGGGTATCGACCAGGGTGTCCTGGCCGATCAGGTCGAACAAGTGCTTGAAGTGGCCGGTGAAGCTGCCACGGTATACGGGGGTGGTTACCACCAGCAGGTCGGCCTTTTCCACCAGGCGAAGTTGCTGTTCGACGGTTTCGGGCAGCTCGCTGCGCCACAGGGCGCTACCCAGTGGGCGGGCGATGTCGCCCAGTTCGATCAGGTGCGGCTTGATGTGCAGGTGTTCGGCCAGTTCGGCGAGGATCGCCTCGGTCAAGGCCAGGGTGCGCGAAGGGCGGGAAGTACCGCCGGACAGGGCTACGACGTTCAGTGGGGTGCTCATGGGCAGGTCTCCGGTTCTGGTTGAGCGGGACTTTGCTTGAGCAATCGTCGTGCCTGGTTCTAATGTTGTTTGGGATCAACGGGTTAGCGCAAGTTCGTGCCTGCGCGGGTGTTGCCGTGCGGGCGTTTTCTGTTGATCGGGTGTTGCGCTGCAGACAGTTGGCCGGGTGTTGGCTGCTGTACAGTTGGGAAGGTTATAAAGTATTACTCTTTTCAAAAAAAAGAATAAGAATTCATATTCTTATACGATTATTTTCTTTTTGGCGCCTGTCGGGCTAACGCAGGACGGGTAGGAGCGGCCTTGCGTCGAAATAGGGCGCGAAGCGGCCCCGGCAATCTCAAGTGTGCGGCACCCCCCGAGCAGGCACCCCGCCCGCATACTCCGGCTTCAGATGCCCTTGCTCATCCAGCAGGTAAGCATCCATCACCTCGCGCACCACCGGCCCCGCCACCCGGCCCCCAGCCTCACCGTTCTCGATCATCACCGCCACCACCACACTCGGGTGGTCGGCCGGTGCAAAGCCCACAAACAGGGCGTTGTCGCGGTGGCGCTCCAGGGTCTTGTTGCGGTTGTAACGTTCACCCTGCTTGATCGCCACCACCTGCGCGGTACCACTCTTGCCGGCGATCCGGTACTGCGCGCCTGCCGCAGCGGCGCGGGCAATACCGCGCGGGTCGTGCATGACCATCTGCATGCCCTGGCTGACCTGGTCCCAGGCATGCTTGTCGTGCAGCACGATATCGGGCATCGGGTTGGGGTCCACCGGCGCATCGCCACCCACGGTCATCGCCAGGTGCGGGCGATGCCACACGCCCTTGCTCGCCAGCAGGCTGGTGGCCTGGGCCAGCTGCAGTGGAGTGACCTGCATGTAGCCTTGGCCAATGCCCAGGATCAGCGTTTCGCCCGGGAACCATGCCTGGCGCCGGGTGGCGCGCTTCCACTGGGCCGACGGCATCAGCCCGGAGGCCTCCTCGAACATGTCCAGCGACACCTTCTGGCCCAGGCCGAATTCGGCCATGTAGTCATGCAGGCGATCTATGCCCAGCTTGTGCGCCAGGTCGTAGAAGTAGGTGTCGTTGGACCGCATGATGGCGGTGTACATGTCCACCCAGCCGTCGCCGCTGCGGTTCCAGTTACGGTACTTGTGGTCGTAGTTGGGCAACTGGTAGTAGCCCGGGTCGAACACCCGGCTGCCCGGCGTGATCACGCCGCTGTCGAGGCCGGCGATGGCCACTTCCGGTTTCACCGTCGAGCCAGGGGCATACAGGCCGCGCAGCACGCGGTTGAACAGCGGGCGGTCGATGGAATCGCGCAGTTCGGCGTACTGCTTGAAGCTGATGCCCTTGACGAACAGGTTGGGGTCGAAGCTGGGGTTGCTGACCATTGCCAGCACGTCGCCGTTGGCCGGGTCCAGTACCACCACCGAGCCACGGCGGTCGCCCAGCGCCTTTTCTGCGGCCACCTGCAAGTGGGCGTCCAGGGTCAGCACGATGTCTTGCCCCGGGGTCGGGGCCTTGTGGTTGAGCACGCGCATCACCCGGCCCTGGGCGTTGGTCTCGACCTCCTCATAGCCCACATGGCCGTGCAGCTGGCTTTCGTAGAAGTGTTCGATACCGGTCTTGCCGATTGACTGGGTGCCACGGTACTCGGTGCTGTCGAGGACCTTGGCCTCTTTCTCGTTGATGCGCCCCACATAACCCACCGAGTGGGCGAAATGCCCTGCCAGGGGGTATTCGCGGATGAACTGCGGCTCTACCTCCAGGCCCGGCAGACGGAACTGGTTCACCGCCACCAGGGCGATCTGCTCTTCGCTCAGGCCCACCATCAGGGTCACCGGCTCGAACGGCTTGCGGCCACGGCGCAGGTCTTTGTCGAACTGCTTGCGGTCGTCTTCGGTCAGGCCTAACACCTGGGTGAGGGTGTCGAGCACCTTGGCCGAGTCGCCGCCGGCCCGCTCGCGGGTCATGGTCAGGTCGAAGCTGGGTTTGTTGTCCGCCAGCACCACGCCGTTGCGGTCGTAGATCAGCCCGCGTTCGGGGGCGATGGGCAGCACGTGCACACGGTTGTTTTCCGACACGGCGGTCTGCTGGTCGTGCTGCAGCACCTGCAAGACATACAGCCGCCCCACCAGCACGGCGACCAGGCTGAAGACCAGGATGGCGCAGGCCAGGAGCCGGCGATTGACCAGGTGCTTTTCCTTTTCGTGGTCCTTGAGGGGGATGGGTTGTGGCATCAGTAGCTCTTTTTTGCAGGTATCGCGGTGGCTGTGCGGGCGCGCGATCGGGCCGGGGATGCTACGCAACACCTACCGCGCCCTCAAGGCGAGCGGCGGCTGGCGCTGGGTGGATAACGGCTGTTCGCCCCGCAATCAGGGCGCTGGCGGGGAACATGAAGATTTGTTCATGGCAGCTAAGTCCTTAAGTGCCAGGTGTGGTTTTTTGGTGTTTTATGGATCCATAAATCTGTAGTGTTCGATAAACGAACGAAAATTGGATTTGATATTAAATCATCAAATTATTGATAAATAAGATAAAAACCTACTGATCATCAATTTTCAACCTTCGCCATGATTGATTTTCTCGGAGTGATCAAATGCGACCTGTTGTTTGTGGATCCATTATCTGGTTGATTAGCGCCTGACAACGGCCGGAGCCCTCCTGCCGTATGCAATAACAATTACAAAAAGGGTTCAGTCATGAATGGCTATCCAGCGGCCCGGAACTGTCAGGGTTCCTCCCGTCTTGCCTGCGCGTGCGCATCTGTCCTCCCGCCTGTGGCCAACTGGCAGGTGACTCCATGAATACCGATCTCAAGCAACGCCTGGACAACGACCCGATGGGCCGCTTCCAGTACCTGGCCATTGGTATTTGCATCGTCCTCAACATGATCGATGGCTTTGACGTACTGGTCATGGCCTTCACTGCCTCGTCGGTGTCCGCCGAGTGGAACCTGAACGGCGCACAGGTGGGGCTACTGCTCAGCGCCGGCCTGTTCGGCATGGCGGCCGGTTCGTTGTTCATCGCGCCGTGGGCCGACCGCTTTGGCCGTCGCCCGCTGATCCTGCTGTGCCTGACGCTTTCCGGCATCGGCATGCTGCTCTCGGCAATGAGCCAGAGCCCGTTGCAACTGGCGCTGCTGCGTGGCCTGACCGGGCTGGGCATCGGTGGCATCCTGGCCAGCAGCAACGTGATTGCCAGTGAGTACGCCAGCAAACGCTGGCGCGGCCTGGCGGTGAGTTTGCAGTCAACCGGTTATGCCCTGGGGGCGACGCTGGGTGGTTTGCTGGCGGTATGGCTGCTGGGGCATTGGGGCTGGCGCTCGGTGTTCCTGTTTGGTGGCATTGTCACCGTGCTGGTGATCCCGCTGGTGCTGTTGTGGCTGCCGGAGTCGCTGGACTTTCTGCTGGCGCGTCGCCCGGCCAATGCCCTGGCACGGGTCAACCGCCTGGCCGTGCGCCTTGGCCAGCCGGCGCTGGCACACCTGCCAACACCCGCAGCAAGGGACCCGGGCGCCGCCCGCGGCTTCCGGCAGCTACTGGCACCTGCCATGCGCCGCACCACACTGGTGATCTGGTTGCTGTTTTTCCTGGTCATGTTCGGCTTCTACTTCGTCATGAGCTGGACGCCGAAACTGCTGGTCGCCGCCGGCCTGTCGGCACAGCAGGGCATCACCGGCGGGGTGCTGTTGAGTGTTGGCGGCATCCTTGGCGCGGCGCTGATCGGTGGCCTGGCTTCGCGCTGGCCACTCACCCGCGTGCTGGCCCTGTTCATGCTGATCACCGCGGCGCTGCTGGTGCTGTTCGTGGTCAATGGCGCGTCGGTCAGTGCCGCCTTGGCGCTGGGGTTGCTGATCGGGCTGTTCTCCAACGGCTGCGTGGCCGGCCTGTATGCCCTGTCGCCGGTGGTCTATGACGCCTCGGTGCGCGCTACCGGCGTGGGCTGGGGCATCGGCATCGGCCGCCTGGGCGCCATCCTGTCGCCGACCGTGGCCGGCGTGTTGCTCGATGGCGGCTGGCAACCGCTGCACCTGTACGGGGTGTTTGCCAGCGTCTTCGTGCTTGCAGCGGCTTGCCTGCTGTTGCTGCGCCCAATGACCAAGCCGGCGTGCGCCCAGCCCGCTGATGCACTGAGTCACTGAGCGCAACCCGGTCCGGCCGGGTATCTGAATGCAGTGTGCTGCCCTGGGCCAAGTTGACCTGGGGCGGTCGGCTGCGCCTATTGAAAGCGGAGAACAATAATAATGATGCACACAACTTGCACGCTGGCCCGTTCGGCCTTGGCCGTTTCGCTGGCGCTTGGCCTGGGTATGCCGGCTTGGGCCGAGGAGGGGGGCTTCTTTGAAGACGCCAAGGTCGGGCTGACACTGCGCAACTACTACTTCAATCGCGATTTCCGTGACCCGGGTGCGGCCAAGAGCAAAGTCGAAGAATGGGCCCAGGGCTTCATCTTCAAGTTCAGCTCTGGCTACACCCCGGGGCTGATCGGTGTTGGCCTGGATGGCATCGCCATGTTCGGCGTGAAGCTGGACAGTGGCCGTGGTACCAGCGGCTCCGAACTGCTGCCGGTGCACGACGACGGGCAGGCGGCCGACAACTATGGCCGCGCCGGGCTGGCGGCCAAGCTGCGTATTTCATCGACCGAGCTGAAGGTGGGTGAGCTGCTGCCGGATATCCCGCTGCTGCGCTACGACGATGGCCGCCTGCTGCCGCAAACCTTCCGTGGCGCCATGCTCGACTCGCGGGAAATCGAAGGCCTGAGCCTGCAAGCCGGCCAGTACCGCGAAGTCAGCCTGCGCAACTCGTCCGATATGCAGGACCTCTCTGCCTGGGCCGCGCCCGGGGTCACCTCGGACGGCTTCAACTACGCCGGCGCCGAGTACCGCTTCAACCAGCAGCGCACCCTGATCGGCGCGTGGCATTCGCAGTTGGAAGACATATACCAGCAAAGCTACTTCAACCTGCTGCACAGCCAGCGAGTGGGCGAGTGGACGCTGGGGGCCAACCTGGGTTACTTCATCGACCGTGATGACGGCCAGGCGCGCATTGGCGATATCCAGAGCCGCACGGGCTACGCCTTGCTGTCAGCTTCGCACAGTGGTCACACGCTGTACGTGGGGTTGCAGAAAGTGAGTGGCGACAGCCAGTGGATGTCGGTGTACGGCAGCAGCGGGCGCACCTTGGGCAACGACATGTTCAACGGCAACTTCAGCAACGCCGACGAGCGCTCGTGGCAAGTGCGCTACGACTACAACTTTGCCGCGCTGGGTGTGCCGGGGTTGCTGGCCATGGTGCGTTACGGTCATGGCGAAAATGCCACCACGGCGGCGGGCAGCAATGGCAAGGAGTGGGAGCGTGATACCGAGGTGAACTACACGTTCCAGAGCGGGGCGTTGAAGAACCTCAACATCCGCCTGAACAACGCCACCAACCGGCGCAGCTTCAACAGCGATTTCGACCAGACCCGCCTGATCGTCAGCTACCCGCTGACGCTGTAAGCAGCAATATGCCCGGTGAGCACGGTCCTACAGGTTCGCGCAGGCTTCAGGCTTATGCAGTACCTATGGGGGCAACTGCTTTGCATAGCACCTAAGCGCTAGCGCGATCACTGTGGGAGCGGCTTTAGCCGCGAACACCGGCGAAGCCGGTGCCAGGCACAGCGTTGCCTGCTTCGCGGGTGAACCCGCAAGCACATCTTTTCTCAGCCTTGTGGGGTGCATTCCGAACAGGCCTGCAGCAACCCCTCGGCTTGCGCTAAGATGCCCGCTCATGCCCCTGGAAGTAGCCTGGATGAGCAAACCCGGTCAAATGGTGCTGGTTGCGCTGCGCAAGATGATCGCCTCGGGCGAGCTGGCGGCCGGCGAGCGCCTGATGGAAGTTCCTACCGCCGAACTGTTCGGCGTCTCACGCATGCCGGTGCGCATGGCATTTCGTACCCTCGAGCAGGAAGGCCTGCTGGTGCGTTTTGGCGGCCGGGGGTTTCAGGTGCGCTCGGTCAGCGCCGATGATATCGCTGGCGCGGTCGAGGTACGCGGCGTGCTGGAGGGGTTGGCCGCTCGCCAAGCCGCAGAGCGTGGCTTGTCAGCGTCAGCACGTGCGGCGCTGCAACAGTGTCTGGTCGATGGCGATCAGCTATTCGACAAGGGCTTCGTGACCGAAGACGACCTGCAGGCCTACCACGACCTGAACATGCGCTTTCACCAGGTGATCATCGAAGCCAGCAACAACCCGGCCATCGCCAGTGCCCTGGCGCGCAACGACCACCTGCCGTTCGCGTCGGTCACCGCACTGGCGGTGGACCGCCATGACCTGGCCCGCGAATACCGGCGCTTCAACTTCGCCCACATGCAGCACCACGCGGTGTTCGACGCCCTGAGCAACCGCCAGGGTGCCCGCGCCGAAGCGATCATGCGCGAGCACGCCAATGCCACCCTGCGCTACGCCGAGACCTTTGGCGGGGCAACGGCAGACGCGCGCATGAAGGTTATCCTGCCCTCGTCGTAAACCGGCTCAGATATCCAGCACCAGCAACGGCGTTTTCGAGCGCGAGCAGCAGGGCGTGAACTGATCGTTCAGCGCCTGCTCCTCTTCGGTGAGGAACATGTCGCGGTGGTCCGGCGTGCCCTGCAGCACGCGGGTCAGGCAGGTGCCGCAAATACCCTGCTCGCACGACATTGCAATCTCGATACCGTGCTGTTCCAGCACCTGGGCCACGGTCTGGTCGGCTGGCACCTCAAATACTTGCCCCGTGCTGCCCACCTGCACCGAGAAACTGCCATCGTTGCTGGCATCCACTGGCGCCGCGGCAAAGTACTCGCGGTGCAGGTTGGCCTCCTGCCAGCCCAGCCCCTTGGCGCTGTCCAGCACATGCTGCATGAACCCGCCGGGCCCGCAAACATACAGGTGCACATCCTCTTGCGGGTTGCCCAGCACCTGGGCGATATCCAGTGCGGTCTCCGGTTGCTCGTCAAAGTGCACGAACAGGCGGTCAGCGAACGGCGCGTTGCGAATGCGCTCGACAAAGGCCGCACGCTCGCTGGAGCGGGCACAGTAGTGCAGCTCGAAATCATGGCCGCTGTGGGACAACTGCTCGGCCATGCACAGGATCGGGGTAATGCCGATGCCACCGGCAAACAGCAGGCTGCGCTGCGCGCCCTCGGCCAGCGGGAACAAGTTGCGCGGCGCGCTGATGCGCAGCCGTGCGCCGGCCTGCACCTGCTCATGCAGGCTGCGTGAGCCGCCCCGCGAAGCCGGGTCGTTGAGCACGCCAATCAGGTAGCGGTGGCGCTCTTCGGGGTGATTGCACAGCGAATACTGGCGCACCAGCCCATCGGGCAAGTGCACGTCGATATGCGCGCCAGCGCTGAACGCCGGCAGCAGGCTGCCATCCGCCGCCGCCAGCTCGAAGCTGCAAATACCTTGCGCTTCATCGTTACGGGATACCACAACGGCATCGATCATGTCGGCTGTTCCTTAGGCAGGGGTGGCGCTGGTAGCGATCAGTTGCGGCTGCGGCGCACGTTCTTTGGCGATGATCCGCTCCAGCACCTTGCGCGACTGCACGCCGCCAGCATCGATGTTCAGCTTCAGCAGGTTGCGCTCGGGGTAGGCCAGCAGGTTCTGTTGCTGGCGCTCGAGCATCTCCAGGTCTTCGCTGAAAATCTTGCCCTGGCCCTCACGAATGTTTTCGGTCAGGGCCTGGTCGTGGGCGGCGAAGTTGCGCGCCATGCCCCAGAAGTACCAGATCGAGGTGTCGGTTTCCGGGGTGATGAAATCCACCACGATGCTCGACGCCTTGTGCTGGGCCTCGGCGTGGTAGCCGCCCTTTCCGGCATGGGCTACGCCCACTTCGATCAGCACATGGCTGGGCGGAGTGAAGCGGCAGATCTGCCAGCGATCCACTGGCACATCGTCGGCCAGGCCGTTGCCACGCAGGGCCATGCGCCAGAAGGGCGGGGCCATGATGTTCTCCATGTGCCGGGAGGTAACCACCTCGTCGCCGGTGACGGTGGTGACTGGCGGCGCCTCGTCGATTTCCTTCTGGCCGATGCTGGAGGCATGCACGTAGGTTTCGTGGGTGAGGTCCATCAGGTTGTCGATCATCAGCCGGTAGTCACAACCAATGTGGAACAGCCCGCCGCCGTATGCCCACTCATCATTCACCGCCCATTCAAGGTGCGGGATCAGCGCCGGGTCGGCCTGTGCCTGGTCGCCGGGCCAGACCCAGATGAAGCCATAGCGTTCGACGGCCGCAAAGGTCTTGTTGCAAGGAAAGCCACGCACGCGCTGGCCCGGCATCGACACGGTCTTGCCGTCGCAGCCCATGACCAGGCCGTGGTAGCCACACACCAGGTTGCCGTCCTCGACATAGCCCAAGGACAACGGCGCGCCACGGTGGGGGCAGAAGTCCTCGACGGCGGCCACTTTGTTCTCTTGGGCGCGGTAAAACACGATCTTTTCGCCGCAGATCTGCCGGCCAAGCGGCTTGGTGGCGATCTCGTCGGGGGTGCAGGCGACGTACCAGGTGTTTTTGGGGTACATGGGAGGCTCTCCAGGGTTTTGTTTTTATTTAATGGATCCATTAGAGCTTCGACATCAGAGCAAGGTCAACACATGATGCATAAAAATGGCGAGTCCTGTGCGGTTATCGAACGATGCATGGATCCATTGGCGCCAATCCCTCAGGCCGTGCTCGGTAGGAGCTTGGGCGGTCTCAGTGGCAGGTCTTGAAAGCAGGTGGACATGTGCCTTAGCCAAAAAGCCAAGGGCTGACGCATCCTCTGTAGGAGCAGGCTTGCCCGCGAACACGGGCGGCCCCCGTGCCATTTGGTTGCGAGTTATGTAGATGACACAAGTGACCTATGAATTATTCGATTTCTTGTAGGTTAAAGGATCTACTTAAGATCAGATAATTCCTACGTGACGACTCTCGTCACGCTTAGTTGCAATACACGTCATTGACAGCGCCATCAAGCGGCTTATTGAATGAAGTGGTCGCAAACATAATAGGTGTACGCGAAGTGAGGCTCGCTAAATACAACAAAGGGGTGTTGAAGTGGATGTGGTAATGGGCTTGGTGGCAGCCTTATGTTGGGGGGCTACAGATTATTTGGTGAGCGTAAATGGCAGGTCGCTTGGTATCAGGCGTTCAGTGCTCTACAGCCAAGTATTGGGACTGGTGGTCCTGAGTATTTTTGCTTTGCAATCAAGCAGCCTCAATTCGATTGTCGCAGTCAGTGTAGAATCCGTGATCCTCTGTCTTGTCGCGGCGGTGTTGACGCTACTCGGCGCTCTCTCCCTGGCCAAGGCGTTAACCGAGGGACGCACCGCAATAGTTGCGCCAGTGGTCACGTCCTACGGTATCGTCACAACAATCTTGGCTTGGGCAGGGGGCGAACGCTTGACTGCCTATCAGTTTATTGGGATCGCCATCTGCGCATTTGGTGTGATGGCTGTGGGCCTGGGGCACAGCAATCCCGCGTCTCGCTTAAACCGACGCGAGGGGCAGGCAATTATTTTTGCGCTGCTGGCCGCTGGTTTTTACGGCGTCAGTTTCTGGGTCCAAGGTAAATATGCGCTGCCCGCTGTAGGCCCAATCAACATGCTCTGGTTGAACTACTGCGTGGGCGCTCTATTTCTGTTGCTTATGTATCGTGATTTTCGAGGGGGTAACAATTTGACCTTAAAAGATTATGGCGCTTTGAGCGGTGCCAGTCTTTTCAATCTGGGTGGTTTCGCAGCGTTTTCATTCGGGGTGCTTGAGGGTTCGATTGCCGTTGTAACGGTTATTAGTACGCTTTCTGGTGGGGTGGCGGCCATGCTCGGTTATGTGTTCTACAAAGAGCGTTTAACGGCAGGGCAGTTGTTGGGCGTGAGTTTCGTTCTGCTAGGCGCGGTAGTGCTGCATCTGCTGTAGGCGCTACGTCAGCCCAGGATGAATCAGACTGTGCGCCCCTGCGGTTCGGACCTGCTATTACTAAGCAGACGCACACCATAAAGGCCCGTCGATGCTCGCCATCGAACAGCTCCACAAATCATTCCCTACCCCCCAAGGCCCGCTCCCTGTCCTGCAGGGCGTGGACCTGCGTCTGGCACGCGGTAGCAGCCTGGCGCTGATGGGGGAGTCGGGCAGCGGCAAGAGCACGTTGCTGCACCTGATTGCCGGCCTGGACCGTGCCGACAGCGGCCGCATCCTGATCGACGACGTCCCGCTCGACGGCCGTTCGGAGGCGTCGCTGGCGCAGTGGCGGCGGGAGGGCATTGGCCTGGTGTTCCAGCAATACAACCTGATCAGCAGCCTGGACGTGGCGGCGAACCTGGCCTTTCAGGCCAGGCTGGCTGGCAGGCATGACCCACAATGGGTGGCTTACCTGGCAGAGCAGTTGGGCTTGGCAGGTTTGCTGGCGCGCTACCCTGAGCAGTTGTCCGGTGGCCAGCAGCAACGTGTAGCCATCGGCCGCGCCCTGGCTGGGCGCCCGGCCTGGCTGCTGGCCGACGAACCCACCGGCAGCCTTGACGAAGCCAGCAGTGATGAGGTGCTGAGCCTGTTGCTGCAACTGGTCGCCGAGGCCGGCAGCGGTGTGCTGATGGTGACCCACAGCCCCCGGCTGGCGGCACGCTTGCAGCGGCGTTGCCAGCTGCAGGCCGGTCGCGTTCAGCCAGAGTCGGGGTGATGAGGCTTTTGTCGCTGGCCCTGTTGGCGTTGTTCAGCCATTGGCGGCGCCATCGTGTGCAGTTTTTCAGTATCTTCACCGGGCTGTGGCTGGCCACGGCGCTGTGGACGGGCGTGCAGGCGCTGAACAGCCAGGCACGCAGCGACTACGCCCGGGCCAGTGCCGTGCTGGCCGGGCCGCTGCAGGCACAGCTAGTGCCGCGCAACGGTGAGCGCTTCGACCAAGGGCTTTACGTGCAATTGCGCAAGCAGGGTTGGCCAGTAACGCCCGTGCTGGAAGGGCGCTTGCGCTTGCCTGGGGAGCCCGCGCGCAACGTGCGCCTGCTGGGCATCGACCCTTTGAGCCTGCCGCCGGCCAGCAGCATTGCCGGTGTGCAGCCGCAAGCATTCGATGTGCAGGCGTTCATCGGCACGCCCGGGCAAGCGTGGGCCGGGCCAGACACCTTGCGGCAACTGGGCGCAGAGCTTGGGGCAGCGGTGCGCGACAGCGAAGGGCAACTGCTCCCACCCATGATCCTGCAGCCTGCATTGGCGCCCGGCGTGATCGTGGTCGATATCGGCCATGCCCAGCGGTTGCTGCACGCGCCTGGGCAGTTGTCGCGATTGCTGGTGGCCGGCAAGCCAGGGCCGCTGCCTGCTGATATTGCGGTTTACCTCGAACTGCAACCGCAACAGGACGACGGCGGGTTGCAGCGGCTGACGGAAAGCTTTCACCTCAACCTGACTGCTCTCGGCCTGCTGGCGTTCGTCGTAGGCCTGTTTATCGCCCATGCCGCAATCGGTCTGGCGCTAGAACAGCGGCGTGGGTTGATCCGCAATCTGCGCGCCTGTGGCGTCAGCTTGAACACCCTGCTGTGCGCCTTGATGCTGGAGCTGGGTCTGTTCGCCGTCCTGGGCGGGCTGGCCGGTGTGGCCAGCGGGTATGTGCTGGCCGCGTGGTTGTTGCCCGATGTGGCAGCCAGTTTGCGCGGCCTGTACGGCGCCCAGGTTGCCGGTACCCTGAGCCTGCCCGCGTGGTGGTGGCTGGTGGGGGTGCTTGTGAGTGTGCTGGGGGCATTGCTGGCAGGGCTGGGCAGCGTGTTGCGTGCAGCCCGGTTGCCATTGCTGGCGTTGGCGCAGCCTCAGGCTTGGCGGCTGGCGCAGGGGCCATGGTTGAGGCGCCAGGCTTGCATAGCGGGCGTTCTGTTGCTGCTGGCCTTGGGCTGTGGCGTGCTGGGTAACCGTCTGGCCAGCGCGTTTGCCATGCTGGCTGGGCTGTTGCTGGCGGCGGCGCTGTTGTTGCCGGCCTTGCTCGACCGGGCTCTGGCCTTGCTGACGCCGTATTGCCGGCGACCTTTGGCGCAATGGTTTGTCGCCGACAGCCGCCAGCAACTGCCGGCCCTGAGCCTGGCGCTGATGGCATTGTTGCTGGCGCTGGCTGCCAGTGTCGGCGTGGGCAGCATGACCGAAGGCTTTCGCAAGACCTTTGTCGGCTGGCTGGACCTGCGCCTGTCTGCCGACCTGTACGTCACCCCTCGGGATACCGCCCAAGGTCTGGAGATTGCGCAGTGGCTAGGGCAGCAATCTGCAGCGAGTGTGGTGCTGCCCGGCTGGCGTGTAGAAACGCAGCTGCGGGGCTGGCCGGTGCAGCTCCAGGGTATCGTCGATCACCCGGCCTACCTCAAACGTTGGCCGTTACTGCAGCAGCAGCCTCACGCTTGGGAAACGTTGGCCGACGGGCATGCGGTGATGCTCAGTGAACAGCTGGCCAGGCGCCTGAAGGTGCAACTGGGCGACCGCCTGGCGCTGCCTTCAGAGGCGATGACGGTGGTGGGGATCTATGCCGATTACGGTAACCCCAAGGGCCATGTTCTGGTCAATGCCGGCTGGTTACGCAAGCATTGGCCACAGGCAGCGCTAACCGGCTTGAGCGTTGACTTGCCCGCTGAACAAGTGCTCGCCATCAAGGCCGCGTTGCAACAGCGCTTCGCCCTGGACGACAGCCGCGTGGTAGAGCAGGCACGCCTGAAACGCTGGTCCACCGAGGTGTTCAACCGTACCTTTGCCGCCACTGCTGCGCTCAACAGCCTCACGCTTGGCGTCGCCGGCGTGGCGCTGTTCATCAACTTGCTGACGTTGGGCCAAACGCGGCTGAGCCAGCTGGCACCCCTGTGGGCGCTGGGTGTGCAGCGCAGACAACTGGTGTGGCTGAGCCTGGGGCAGACACTGATGCTGAGCAGTTTCACGGTACTGCTTGCCATTCCGTTGGGGGTGTTGTTGGCCTGGTGCCTGGTGGCGGTGGTCAACGTGCAGGCGTTCGGCTGGCGCCTGCCGCTTTACGTATTCCCCGTGCAGCTGCTGCAACTGGCCGCCTTGGGGTTGTTCACCAGTCTGTTGGCCTGCGCCTGGCCGCTGTGGCAACTGGCGCGCCGCCAGCCCCGCGAACTGTTGAGGCCGTTTGCCGATGAAGCGTAACGCCTTGCTGTTGCTATGCGCCCTGCTATGCGCTTGTGATCCGCCGGCGCCGCAAGGCTATGCCGGGCTGGGGCAGCAGGCAGACGGTTTCAGCCAGGTGGCCCGCGCGCATCGCCTGGCATTCCCGCGTGACCACGGCGCGCACGATGGCTTTCGCATCGAATGGTGGTACATCACCGCCAATCTCAAGGACGCCCAAGGGCGTGACTGGGGCGCGCAGTGGACCCTGTTCCGCTCGGCCCTGCGCCCCGGCCCTGAAACCACCGACTGGAACAGCCCCAACCTGTGGATGGGGCACGCGGCCCTGACCGGGCCGGGTGGTCACCAGTCTGGCGAAACTCTGGCGCGCGGCGGTATCGGCCAGGCCGGCGTGCAGGCCCAGCCGTTCCGTGCCTGGGTCAATGATTGGTCGTTGCAGGGCAGGTCGGGCATCGAAAGCCTGCAAATGGCTGCCGGTGGCGAAGGTTTTCGCTACGACTTGCGTTTGCGCAGTGATCGCCCCTTGGTGCTGCACGGCGACCAGGGTTACAGCGAGAAATCCGGCAAGGGGCAGGCCTCTTACTATTACAGCCAGCCGTTTTACCGTGTGCACGGGGAGGTGGAGCGTGGAGGCATGTGCATCGCGGTCACCGGCCAGGCCTGGCTGGACCGGGAATGGAGCAGCCAGCCGCTGGCGGCCGGGCAAACCGGGTGGGACTGGTTTTCGCTGCACCTGGACAGTGGTGCCAAGCTGATGGTGTTCCAGGTGCGTCAGGCTGAGGGCGATGCCTACCGCGCCGGCACGTGGGTTGGCCCGCAAGGTGAAGTGTTAGCGCTACAAGGCGCGCAGGTGCAGTTGCAGGCCCTGGCCTGGGCCGAGCAGAAGAATGGCAAGCAGGTACCGACGCGCTGGCGGGTGCAGGTGCCGGCGCATGGGGTGGATGTGCAGGTCCAGGCGGTGGAACCACGGGCCTGGATGGATACGCGGTTCCCGTACTGGGAAGGGCCGGTGCGGTTGAGCGGGAGTGCGGGTGGGCGCGGGTATCTGGAGATGACTGGCTACTAGAGCCTATAGCCGTCATCACGCGATCCCTTGTAGGAGCGGCCTTGCGTCGCGAACGGGCCGCAAAGCGGCCCCGGCGATTCTGCGGCGAGGCGCAGATCCTGGGGGCGCTTCGCACCCCTTTCGCGACGCAAGGCCGCTCCTACAGGGGGCGCGCCAGACCATTCAATCTTTGATCAGCCGCCGTAACACGGCCCGTGCTTCTTCGGTGCGCAAGCACTCGATAAACAACTGGCTTTCCCGCGCCACCGTGGCCTCCAGCTCCGCCCGCTGGCTGTCCTTCATCAGCCGCTTGCTGATGCGCAGCGCCGCCTGCGGGTAAGTTTGCAGCTGCCGCGCCAGCTTGCGCGCTGCGGCCAGGCACTGTTCGCCTTCTTCATGCAGCTCATTGGCCAGCCCCCAGGCCACCGCCTGTTCGCCATCCAGCAACGCGTTACCCAGCAGCAGGCCGGCGGCGCGGGCCTGGCCAAGCAAGCGTGGCAGCAACAGGCTGGAGCCAAACTCCGGGCACACCCCCAACGGTGCGAAAGGCATGCGCAGCTTGGTCGAGCGGCTGACCAGCACCTGGTCACAATGCAGCAGCAAGGTGGCGCCGATGCCGATTGCTGCGCCACTGACTGCCGCGATCAGCGGCTTGTCCAGCCCCATGACCACCCGCATCAGGCGGAACACCGGGCTGTCCAGGTCAGTGGGCGGGTTGTCGAGGAAGTCGCGCAGGTCGTTGCCAGCGGTGAAGCAGTGGGCGCCACCGGTGATGATAATGGCATCGACGCCAGGGTCTTCACCCGCTGCCAGCAGCAGGTCGCCCAGTTGCTGGTACATGGCGGTGTTCAGGGCGTTGAGCTTGTCGGGGCGGTTGAAGGCCAGGGTCAGCAGGCCTTGGTCCAGCTCGCGTGTGATCAGGTCGTTCATGGCAGCCGCTTTTGTTGTTGTGGGTACGTGTGCCAAGGGTTTATCACGCAGTCCGGCTTGTTGTACAGTCGTTCAGTCCAGCCCCTGAACCGAGAACCCTTGATGAGCCAGGAAGCCCGCTACCACCGCATGCTGCCGGAATTGCGCAAGGCCAACCTGGTCGAAGCGACCCTGGTATGCCTCAAACGCCACGGATTCCAAGGGGCTTCGATCCGCAAGATTTCGGCCGAGGCCGGGGTCTCGGTCGGGCTGATCAGCCACCACTACGCCGGCAAGGACGAGCTGGTTGCCGAAGCCTACCTGGCCGTCACCGGGCGGGTGATGGGGCTGCTGCGTGAAGCCATGGCGCAGGCCGCGCCCAATGCCCGGGAGCGGCTGTCGGCGTTTTTCCGCGCCTCGTTTTGCGCAGAGTTGCTGGACCCGCAACTGCTCGACGCCTGGCTGGCCTTTTGGGGCGCGGTCAAGACGGCCGATGCGATCAACCAGGTGCATGATCATTCCTATGGCGAGTACCGCAAGGAGCTGAGCCGGTTGCTGGCCGAGTTGGCCGCGCAGGAGGGCTGGCAGGGCTTCGATGCCGACCTCGCGGCCATCAGCCTCAGTGCCCTGCTCGATGGCCTGTGGCTGGAGTCGGGGCTCAACCCCGGCACCTTCACCCCCGAGCAGGGCGTGATTATCTGCGAGGCCTGGGTCGATGGCCTGCAGGCCGGTGGTCGGCGGCGCTTCAGCCTGCCCGAGGGCTGTTGATCGTCTGTTCAGTAACGAGTACGCTGCTGGCGCGAGTGTGTAGAACAACACCAATAAAAAGAGACAACACGCAATGACGCCTCGGGTATTGATCGTCGATGACGATCCGCTTATTCGTGACTTGCTGCAGGCCTATCTGTCCCAGGAAGGCTACGACGTGCACTGTGCCGACACGGCAGAAAAGGCCGAAGCCCTGCTTGGCAGCCAGGATGTCGACCTGGTGCTGCTGGACATCCGCTTGCCTGGCAAGGACGGCCTCACCCTGACCCGCGAGCTGCGGGTGCGCTCGGAGGTGGGCATCATCCTCATCACCGGCCGCAACGACGACATCGACCGCATTGTCGGCCTGGAATGCGGCGCCGACGACTACGTAATCAAACCGCTCAACCCCCGCGAGCTGGTATCGCGCGCCAAAAACCTGATCCGCCGCGTGCGCCATGCCCGCGAAGTGCACCCGGCACCGGCCTGCGCGCAGTCGCTGAAACAGTTTGCCGACTGGGCGCTGGACACCGACCGCCGTCGCCTGATCGACCCACGCGGCGGGCAAACCCTGCTGACCCACGGTGAGTTCCAGTTGCTCAGCGTGTTCCTGCGCAACAGCGGCCATACCCTGAGCCGCGACCAGCTGATGGCCCAGATTCGCAACCGCGAGTGGGTGCCTAACGACCGCTCCATCGACGTGCTGGTCGGTCGCCTGCGGCGCAAGCTGCACGATGACCCGGCTGAGCCGCAACTGATCATCACCATTCACGGTACCGGCTACCTGTTCACTGCCAGCGTGGCCGCATGACCCACCGCGCCCGCCGTGCCTGGGCGATGGTGCTGGCATTGCTCGCTGTGCCGGCCGGTGCGGCACAGACGGTGCGCTACTGCGATTACCCGGTGTACCCGCCGATGTCCTGGAGCGACGGCCACCAGGTGCGTGGCCTGGCGCCAACCGTGGTGCGCGAACTGTTCGCCCGCATGGGCTACCAGGTGCAGACCGTGGTGCTGGGCAACTGGAAACGCTGCCTGATGGACGCTGCCGCCGGGCGGGTAGACGTGGTGCTGGCCTACAACAGCGACCAACGGGACCAGCGCATGCATTTTTCCACGGAGCCGGTAGTGCGCGAGGAAGTGGCAGTGTTCTACAACCGGAAACGGCCAGTGCAGTTTCAGCAGCTGGAGGACCTGGCCGGTTACCGCGGCGGCCTGTTGTACGGCGAAAGCTACGGCGCCGAATTCGACCGCTTCGTCGCCCGGCATCAGAACATCGAGCGGGTGTCTTCCAGCCAGCAGAACTTCGGCAAGCTGATCCGCGGGCGCATCGACTACGTGATCCAGGAGCGGCGCACCGGTCAACTGTTCATCGAGCACCTGCCAGGCGCGCAGGACATCCGCGTATTGCCCAGCGCGCTGAGCGTGGACTACCTGCGCGTTGCCGTATCGCGGCAATCACCCCTGAGCCAGCACATGGACGAAATCGACGCTCAGTTGCGGCGCATGAACCAGGCTGGCGAGATCGCGCGCTGGCTGGAGCAGAGCGAGGTCACCTACCGCGACATGATCAACCTGCCGGCAGATGCCCGATGATTCGCCTGCACACCGATGGCCTGCTGCGCCGCCTGCTTCGGTTCATCCTGTTGTTCAGCCTGTGCTTTACCGTACTGGCCAGTAGCGTGCAGCTGTATTTCGAATACCGCCGCGAGATGCGCGACATCGAGGCACGCATGGCGTTGATCCGCGCCGGCTACCTCGCCAGCCTGGAGCGCAGCCTGTGGGACCTGGACGAGGCGCAGCTCGATACGCAATTGCGCGGCCTGGTGGATTTTTCCGACGTGGCCCGGGTGCGCTTGGTTAGCGACGATTTTCAACTGCTGCGAGGGGAGGCCGAACCCAAGGGGCCGCTGCGCATCGAGCGCTTCCCCCTGGATTTTCAGCCCCCCTCGGGCCCCGCCAGGCACCTGGGTGAGCTGGAAGTGAGTATCGACCTGGGGGCGGTGCACCATCGGTTGTATGCCACCGGCCTTGCCAGCCTGCTGTGGATGGGGGTGTTCCTGTGCGGCCTGGCAGTGGCGCTGTCGGGGCTGTTCTATCGCCTGGTCACCCGCCATCTGCAAGTGATGGCCGAGTTCGCCCGGCGTATTGGCGCCGGCCAATGGCAGGAACCGTTGCGCCTGGGGCGCCGCCGTTCATCGCGCCCTGACGAAATCGACACGGTGGCCAATGCCCTGGACGATATGCGCCGCGCCATCCTCAGCGACATTGAACGCCGCGAGCGCGACCGCCTGGCGTTGCAAGACAAGCGCGACGAACTGCAGGCCATGGTCGAGCGACGTACCGCCAGCCTGGCCCGGGCCAAGGATGACGCCGAGGCCGCCAACCTGGCCAAGTCGCGCTTTCTGGCGACCATGAGCCACGAGCTGCGCACCCCGCTCAACGGTATCCTGGGCATGGCCGAGCTGCTACGCGGTGGCCGTCTGGATGCGGCCGACCGTCAGCGCCTGGAAGCCTTGTACAAGGCCGGCGAGGGGCTGTTGGCAATTCTCAACGAAGTGCTGTACTTCGCCCGGCTCGAAGAAGGGGAGAGCCGCGCCGAGCTGGTCGGCTTTTCGCTGCGCCAATTGTGCCAGGAAGTGCTGGCGCTGCTCGAACCCATGGCTGCGGACAACGGCGACACACTGCATCTGGAGGTTGATGAGCAGTTGGCCGGTTACCAGCACGGCGCCGAGCAGTACCTGCGTCAGGTGCTCAGCAACCTGCTGGCCAATGCCATCAAATTCACCGAGCACGGCCAGGTGCGGCTCAAGGTACAGGTGCTGGCCAGCGATGCGACCACGCAGCGCCTGCGCCTGTCGGTCAGTGACAATGGCATCGGCATCGAGCCGGCCGTCCAGGCGAAAATCTTCGAGCGCTTCGTCCAGGCCAGCGAAGCTGTGGCACGCCGCTACGGCGGCACCGGTCTGGGCCTGGCGATCTGCAAGCACCTGGTGGAAAAGCTGGGGGGCTGCATTGGCCTGGACAGTGTGCAAGGGCAGGGCAGTTGCTTCTGGTTCGAGCTCGACATGGCCCTTGGGCAGCCGGGTTCACCCCCTGAGCCAGCCCAGTCGGTCAGTGCCAGCCTGGATATCCTGGTGGTCGAGGATGTCGCGCTGAACCGTGAGGTGGCAGGCGGCTTGCTGGTGCGCGATGGCCACCGGGTGAGCTTTGCCGAGGATGCCGGGCAGGCCCTGCAGCTGTGCGCACAGCGGCGCTTCGACCTGATCCTGCTGGACGTCCACCTGCCCGGCATGAGCGGGGTGGAACTGTGCCGGCAGCTTCGCGCTACCCCCGGGCCTAACCACCACAGCCGGATAGTGGCGCTGACCGCTGGCGTGCAACCGGGGCAAGTGTCGGGTTACCTGGAAGCCGGCATGCAAGGTGTGCTGGCCAAGCCCCTGCGGCTGGCCAACCTGCGCCAGGCGCTGGCCGACGCGACGCCGACTGAACAGGCCGGTATTGACGCCAACATGGACTGGTCGCTGCTGGCCACCCACCGCTCGCTGCTGGGCGAGCAGAAGTTGCAGGGCCTGCTGAACGTGTTGCGCCAGTCACTGGAGCAGCACGCCACAGCGTTGGCCGAGGCGCTGCCGGCCCAGGACTTTACCGAAGTGCTGCACCTGGCCCATCGCCTGGCCGGCAGTTGCGACTCGCTGGGTTTTTCTGGCCTGGCTGCGCTGTTGCGACGCCTGGAAGACGCAGCCCGCCAGCATGACGGGCAGGCGCTGAACGCACTTGCCGAGCTACTGGCAAGCCAGCTCGGCCAAGCACGTGCGACCCTGGAACAGTTGATCCAGAGCTGACGTACAAAAAACTTACGACTTTTTACATCTTCGATCCGTTCGTACAACGGCACCTTACATCCGTTTTCAATAATCCATTGCAACCGTGTTGCACGCGGTCCATGAGGCTTATTGGAGACAAGAATAATGACATGCCGTAGCGCTCAGCCCCTCCTTCGTAACGCCCCCCGCACCTGCCGCAATGGCGAGGTGCGCCATGACTGACAACCACGAAAAAATCCAGCTCACCCGCGCCCTGAAAAGCCGGCACATCTTCATGCTGTCGCTGGGCGGGGTGATCGGCACCGGCCTGTTCATGGGTTCGGGCGTGACCATCAACCAGGGCGGGCCGGTGGGCGCGATCCTGGCCTACCTGGTGGCCGGCTTGCTGATGTACCTGGTGATGGTCTGCCTGGGTGAACTGTCGGTGCAGATGCCAGTGTCCGGCTCGTTCCAGGCCCATGCCACGAAGTTCATCGGCCCGGCCACCGGCTTCATGATCGGGTGGGTGTACTGGATGAGCTGGGCCACTACCGTGGGCCTGGAGTTCACCGCTGCCGGCATGCTGATGACCCGCTGGTTCCCCGAGGTGCCGATCTGGTACTGGTCGGCACTGTTCGTGGTCGTGCTGTTCGGCCTCAACGCCCTGGCCACTCGCGCTTTTGGCGAGGCCGAGTACTGGTTCTCGGGCATCAAGGTGGCAACCATCCTTGGTTTTATCATCATTGGCCTGCTGGTGATTTTCGGCGCCATCCCGCTTAGCAGCGGGGCGCCGGCGCCAATGCTGGACAACCTGGTGGGCGAGTCGCTGTTCCCCCACGGCCTGTCGGCGGTGTTCGCGGTGATGATGACCGTGGTCTATGCGTTTCAGGGCTGCGAAATCATGGGCGTGGCGGCCGGCGAGACCGAGCACCCGGAAAAAAGCATCCCGCGCGCCGTGCGCAACGTGGTGTTCCGCGTGCTGATTTTCTATGTGCTGGCGATCGCCGTGCTGTCGGCCATCGTGCCGTTCGAGCAGGCCGGCCTGATGGAAAGCCCTTTTGTGCAGGTGTTCGACATGGTCGGCATCCCCTTTGCTGCCGACGTGATGAACTTCGTCATCCTCACCGCCATCCTGTCGGTGGGCAACTCCGGGCTGTACGCCTCTACGCGCATTCTCTGGGCGATGTCCAAGAGCGGCATGGCGCCGAAAAGCCTGGCCCCGCTGAGCAAGCGCGGCGTGCCGCTGCGGGCGCTGAGCATCACCCTGTGCTTTGCCCTGGTGTCGCTGATGACCAGCTTCATTGCCGCCGACACCCTGTTCATGGTGCTGATGGCGGTGAGCGGGATGTCTGGCACCGTGACCTGGATCGTCATCGCCCTGGCGCAGTACCGCTTCCGCAAGGCCTACCTGCGTGAAGGTGGCCAACTGCAGGACCTGAAGTACAGGGCGCCGCTGTACCCACTGGTGCCGCTGCTGTGCATCACCCTGTGCAGCTCGCTGTTCGTGTTCCTGGCACTGGATGAAACCCAGCGGCCGTCGCTGTACTGGGGCTTTGGCTTTATTGCCCTGTGCTACGCGGCGTACTTCTTCGTCAATCGCCGTCGGCAGGGCGCCTTTGAGCCGAGCGCGCCTGGCGTTTGATTCACGATTGCCGGGGCCGCTTTGCGGCCCATCGCGACACAAGGCCGCTCCCACAGGTACTGCGCAGACTTGAACGCTGTGAAAGACCCTGTGGGAGCGGCCTTGTGTCGCGAAAGGGGCGCAAAGCGCCCCCGGCAATCCCACAGTTGTACAAAGTTGTAACAACTACCTCGGATTAAGCCCTCTCAAGGTCAAAAAAATCACTATTGAAACAATAGGTTAGATTGTTTTGGAGTGATGTTACAGGCCATTTGTCCGCCAATTGCCGCCTTGTTGAACACTCGTTTAGTATCTCCCTCATCAAGCCCTCCCAAAACCATCACAACAACACCGAGGCCCCCCATGACCACCCCGTCGTCGTCACTGTTGAGCAAAGTCGAAGCCGGCGTTGCCTGGATCACCCTCAACCGCCCCGAGCAACGCAACGCGCTGGACATCCCCACCCTCGAGCAACTGCACGCCTTGCTCGAAAGCCACAACAGCGACCCGGCCGTACGCGTGGTGGTGCTTACCGGCAGCGGTCGCAGCTTCTGCGCCGGCGCCGACCTGGCCGAGTGGGCTGCCGCCGAAGCTGCGGGCACCCTGGAAAGCTACGGCTGGACCGAAACCGCCCACGCCCTGATGTTGCGCCTGCACAGCCTCGACAAGCCCACCCTCGCCGCTATCAACGGCACCGCTGTGGGCGGTGGCATGGACCTCAGCCTGTGCTGCGACCTGCGTATCGCCGCTGCCTCTGCGCGTTTCAAGGCCGGCTACACCAGCATGGGCTACAGCCCCGATGCCGGCGCCAGCTGGCACTTGCCACGGCTGATCGGCAGCGAGCAGGCCAAGCGCTTGTTGTTCCTCGATGAACTGTGGGGCGCCGAGCGTGCCTTGGCGGCCGGGCTGGTCAGCGAAGTCTGCGCCGACGAGCAACTGCTTGCCGTGGCGGCCGAGTTGGCCGGGCGCCTGGCCAACGGCCCGACGTTCGCCTATGCGCAGACCAAGCAGCTGATCCGCGACGGCGCCCGCCGCACCTTGGCCGAGCAGCTGGAGGCCGAGCGCCACGCCGGCCTGCTGTGCGGCCGCAGCCAGGATGGCGCCGAGGCGCTGCAAGCCTCGGTTGAACGCCGCGCCCCCCGTTTCACCGGCCAGTAACCCGATACCGACCCTGACCAGGACCTTCGCAGATGAATTTCCAACTGACCCAAGAACAAGAAATGTTGGTGGAAGCGGTACGCAGCTTTGTTGCCAAAGAGCTGCTGCCCCATGAGGAAGCGGTGGACCGCGCCGATGCCGTGTCGCCAGAGCTGGCCGCGCACATCCGTGGCAAGGCCATCGCCGCCGGGTTCTATGCCTTCAACATGCCCGAGGAAGTCGGCGGCGGTGGCCTGGACTACCTGTCCCAGGCGCTGATCGAACGTGAGCTGTCCAAGGTGTCCTGGGCGCTGCATGTGTTTGTCGCACGCCCGTCGAAAATACTCATGGCCTGCAAGGACGAGCAGATCAACGACTACCTGCTGCCTTGCGTGCAGGGCGAGAAAACCGACTGCTTCGCCCTCACCGAACCGGGTGCCGGTTCCGATGCCAACGCCATCAAGACCCGCGCCGTGCGCCAGGGCGATGACTTTGTCATCAACGGTAGCAAGCACTTCATCAGCCACGCCGGCCACGCCGATTTCGCCATTGTCTTCGCGGTCACCGACACCTACGAGCACAACGGGCGCAAGCGCAACGCGGTCACGGCGCTGCTGGTCGACCGCGGCACACCGGGTATGACTATCCGTCGCGGGCCCAAGTGCGTGAGCAACCGTGGCTACCACACCTACGAGCTGTTCTTCGACGACTGCCGGGTGCCGGCCAGCAAGGTGCTGGGTGAAGTCGGCAAGGGCTGGGAAGTGGCCAACGCCTGGCTTACCGCCGGCCGGGTGATGGTCGCCGCCAACTGCGTGGGCCAGGCCCAGCGTGCCCTCGACCTGTCGCTGCAGTGGGCCGCCGACCGCAAGCAGTTCGGCCAGGCCATCGGCAGCTACCAGGGCGTGTCGTTCAAGCTGGCCGACATGGCCACGCAGATTCGCGCCGCCGAAATGCTCACCCTGCACACTGCCTGGAAGATGGACCAGGGCAGCATGACCGACGGTGAAGCCGGCATGGCCAAGCTGTTTGCCAGCGAAGTGCTGGGCAAGGTGGCCGACGAAGCCGTACAGATTTTCGGTGGCATGGGCCTGATGGACGAAGGGCCGGTCGAGCGCATCTGGCGCAACGCGCGTATCGAAAGGATCTGGGAGGGCACCTCGGAGATCCAGCGGCACATCATCGCCCGCGAACTGCTGCGCCCGCTGCTGCGCTGAACGCCAGGAGAACCCCATGTCGCAATCGATTCGTGACAACCTCAAGCGCCTGCTGGCGCCCCGGCACCTGGCCTTCGTTGGCG
Source organism: Pseudomonas sp. TSO6 (assembly GCF_056098905.1). Classification (NCBI taxonomy): domain Bacteria; kingdom Pseudomonadati; phylum Pseudomonadota; class Gammaproteobacteria; order Pseudomonadales; family Pseudomonadaceae; genus Pseudomonas; species Pseudomonas sp. TSO6. The sequence continues at coordinate 72,904 of NZ_JBLZWV010000028.1, forward strand.
GGCGCAGCATGGCACGGGCGCTCAAGCGCTGCGCCGAAGGTGGCTTTGGCGGCGAGCTGTGGCTGGTCAACCCGCAGCATGAAAGCCTGGAGGGCATCCCGTGTGTGGCGTGCGTGGCCGACTTGCCGTATGCCCCGGACGCGGTGTTCATTGCCACCAACCGTGAGCTGACCTTGCAGTGCGTTACCGAGCTGGCCGCGCGTGGCGCCGGGGGTGCCATCTGCTATGCCTCCGGCTTTGCCGAAAGCGGCGAGGAGGGCCGCCAGTTGCAGCAGCGCCTGCTGGCTGCGGCCGGCAACATGGCCCTGCTCGGCCCCAACTGCTATGGCCTGCTCGACTACCTGCACGGTGCAGCCCTGTGGCCGGTGGCCCATGGCGGCAAGCAGGTGGAGAAGGGCGTGGCGATCCTCACCCAGAGCGGCAACTTTGCCTACAACCTGTCCATGAGCGACCGCTCGCTGCCGGTGGCCTACATGGCCTCGGTCGGCAACCAGGCGCAACTGGGTGTGGCCGAGCTGATGGACGTGCTGCTCGACGACCCAAGGGTAACGGCCATCGGCCTGCACCTGGAAGGCTTGAAGAACGTGCCGGGTTTTGCACGCGCCGCCTACAAGGCATTGCAGCAGGGCACGCCGATCATTGCCCTGAAGACTGGTGTGTCGCAGATCGGCGCTGAACTGGCGCTCAGCCACACCAGCTCGTTGTCTGGCTCCGATGCCTTGTACGACAGCCTGTTCCAGCGCCTGGGCGTTATCCGCGTCAGCGGCCCGGTGAGCTTTGTCGAAACGCTCAAGGCCGCCGCTTGCGGGCGCTTGCCGGCAGATGGCGAACTGATCGCGCTGGCCTGCTCGGGCGGCGATGCTGGCCTGATCGCTGATTATGCCGAACGCAACCATCTACACCTGCCAAAGCTTGAACAGGGGCAGGTGACGGCACTGGCCGAAGTGCTGCCTGCCTATGCCAACCTGGTCAACCCGCTGGATTTCACCACTGCCATCTGGGGCGATGAAGCGGCCCTGCAACGCATGCTCGACAGCACCCTGAGCGGGGCAGCTGATGCCGCCATGCTGGTGCTGGATTACCCGGCGGCATTCACTGGCGAGCGCAAGGAGTGCGACCTGCTGCTGGCGCTTTACTGCGACGCGCTGGAGCGTCACGGCAAGATCGGTTTTGTCACCTCCGCCTTCCCGGAGCTGCTGCCCGCCAGTGCGCGTGAGCGCCTGCATGCCCGGGGCATCGCTGCACTGCAGGGCGTGGAAGACGGCCTGGCGGCCTGGGGCCGTATTGTCGCCTACCAGCGCAACCGCCGGCGGTTGCTGGCGCAAGGCGAGGCCGCACGGGTGCCGCTGTGCCCGCAAGCCCTCACGGGCGAAAGCCAGTTGCTGGACGAATGGCAAGCCAAGCACGCCCTGCGCGCCTTCGGTTTGCCGGTGCCAGCGGGCGTGCTGAGTACGCCCGAGGGCGCTGTGGCAGACGCCGCCCACGTGGGTTACCCGCTGGTACTGAAGGCGGTCAGCACACAGCTGCCGCACAAGACCGAAGCCGGTGCAGTGGCGCTGAACCTGCGTGATGCCGCCGCCCTGGAAGCCGCACTGGTGCAGATGCGCCAGCGCATCGCTGCCTACGCCCCGCACGTCGCGTTCGACCAGATACTGCTCGAACCCATGGCCGAGCCGCCGCTGGCCGAGCTGATAGTGGGCATCAAACGTGAACACGACTTTGCCCTGGCCTTGGTGATCGGTGCCGGTGGGGTGCTGGTCGAACTGCTCAAGGACAGTGTCAGCCTGTTACTGCCCACCACCGACAGTGCTATCCGCGCCGCATTGCTGAGCCTGCGCAGTGCCAGCCTGCTGCAAGGCTTCCGTGGTCGCCCGGCCGCCGACCTGGACGCCTTGGTCGCAGCTATCCGTGCGGTGGCCGACTACGCCTGCGAAAACGCCGGGCAGCTGCTGGAGCTGGATGTGAACCCATTGATGGTCGGTGCCCACGGCACCACCGCGGTCGACGCGCTGATCCGCCTCGGCCAGGCGCAAGGAGAACGACATGAATGACCTTACCCTGACTGCCGGCCAGGCGCTGGTGCGCCTGTTGGCCAACTACGGTGTGCAGACCGTGTTCGGCATCCCCGGGGTGCACACCCTGGAGCTGTACCGCGGCCTGCCGGGGAGTGGTATCCGCCATGTGCTGACCCGCCACGAGCAGGGCGCAGGCTTCATGGCTGACGGCTATGCGCGGGTGAGCGGCAAGCCGGGGGTGTGCTTTGTCATCACCGGCCCGGGGGTGACCAACGCCGCCACCGCCATCGGCCAGGCCTATGCCGATTCCATCCCGATGCTGGTGATTTCCAGCGTCAACCATACCGCCAGCTTGGGCAAGGGCTGGGGTTGCCTGCACGAAACCCAGGACCAGCGCGCCATGACTGCGCCGATCACCGCCTTCTCGGCCGTGGCGTTGCGCGGCGATGACCTGCCCGAGCTGATCGCCCGCGCCTGGGCTGTGTTCGACAGCGAACGGCCGCGCCCGGTGCACATTTCGGTGCCGCTGGACGTGCTGGCCGCACCCGTCAGCCGTGACTGGAGCGATGAGGTGGTGCGCCGCCCCGAGCGTGGCCAGCCGTGCCGCGAAACCCTCGACCAGGCTGCCCTGAAGCTGGCAGCGGCCAAGCGGCCAATGATCATCGCCGGTGGTGGTGCGCTGCACGCGGCCGAGCAACTGGCGCAGTTGAGCAGCCGGCTGGCGGCACCGGTGTTCACCAGTGTGGCAGGCAAGGGCCTGCTGGCGCCGCAAGCGCCATTGAATGCGGGTTCCAGCCTGTGCGTCGAGCCTGGCTGGCAGTTGATCAGCCAGGCCGATGTGGTGCTGGCCGTGGGCACCGAAATGGCCGACACCGACTTCTGGCGCGAGCGCCTGCCGATCACTGGCGAGCTGCTGCGCGTGGACATCGACCCGCGCAAGTTCAACGACTTCTACCCCTGTGCCATGGCCTTGCAGGGTGATGCCCGGCAAACCCTGGCCGGCTTGCTCGAGCACCTGCCAGCACTCGACCGAGACCCGGCGCAGGCCAGCGAAGCCGTGAGCAACCTGCGCCAGGCCATCCGCAGCGGGCATGCACCGTTGCAGGCCACGCATCAGGCGATTCTGGACCGCATTGCCGCTGTGCTGCCCGACGATGCGTTCATCAGCAGCGACATGACTCAACTGGCCTACACCGGCAACTACGCCTTCGCCAGCCGGGCGCCGCGCAGCTGGCTGCATCCTACCGGCTACGGCACACTCGGCTACGGCCTGCCGGCCGGTATCGGCGGCATGCTTGCCACCGACCATCGCCCAGGCCTGGTGCTGGTAGGCGACGGCGGTTTTCTTTATACCGCCCAGGAGCTGGCCACGGCTGTAGAGGAACTGGACCGGCCGTTGGTGGTGCTGCTGTGGAACAACGACGCCCTCGGCCAGATCCGCGATGACATGCTCGGCCTGAACATCGAGCCCGTCGGCGTGCTGCCGCGTAACCCGGACTTCATCGGCGTGGCCCGTGCCTTTGGTTGCGCGGTGCGCCAGCCGCGTGACCTGGACGCGCTGCAGGCCGACCTGGCCAACGGTTTCGCCACACCCGGCGTGACCTTCATCGAACTCAAACACACCTGCGTCTGTTAAGCCGCGCACAACCAAAAGAACAAGAGAAACCCACATGCCATTTCGCCGTACACTTCTGGCCGCATCCCTGGCCCTGCTGATTACCGGCCACGCCCCCCTGTATGCCGCACCACCGCTGTCGATGGACAACGGCACCAACGCCCTGACCGTGCAAAACAGCAACGCCTGGGTCGAAGTCAGCGCCAGCGCCCTGCAACACAACATCCGCACCTTGCAGGCCGAGCTGGCCGGCAAGTCCAAGTTATGCGCCGTGCTCAAGGCCGATGCCTATGGCCACGGTATCGGCCTGGTAATGCCATCGATCATCGCCCAGGGCGTGCCCTGCGTGGCGGTGACCAGCAACGAGGAGGCCCGCGTGGTCCGCGCCAGTGGCTTCACCGGGCAACTGGTGCGGGTACGCCTGGCCAGCCTCAGCGAGCTGGAAGATGCCTTGCAGTACGACATGGAAGAGCTGGTGGGCAGCGCCGAATTTGCCCGCCAGGTCGATGCCATCGCCGCGCGCCACGGCAAGACCTTGCGTATTCACATGGCGCTCAACTCCAGCGGCATGAGCCGCAACGGGGTGGAGATGGCGACCTGGTCCGGCCGTGGCGAAGCGCTGCAGATCACCGACCAGAAGCACCTCAAGCTGGTCGCGCTGATGACCCACTTCGCCGTGGAAGACAAGGACGATGTGCGCAAGGGCCTGGCGGCCTTCAACGAGCAGACCGACTGGTTGATCAAGCACGCGAAGCTCGACCGCAGCAAGCTCACCCTGCACGCCGCCAACTCGTTCGCTACGCTGGAGGTGCCGGAGGCGCGCCTGGACATGGTGCGCACCGGTGGCGCGCTGTTCGGTGACACCGTACCGGCGCGCACCGAGTACCAACGCGCCATGCAGTTCAAGTCGCACGTGGCGGCGGTGCACAGTTACCCGGCCGGCAACACCGTCGGCTACGACCGCACCTTCACCCTGGCCCGTGATTCGCGCCTGGCCAACATCACCGTCGGCTATTCCGATGGCTATCGCCGGGTGTTCACCAACAAGGGCCATGTGCTGATCAACGGCCACCGCATACCGGTGGTAGGCAAGGTGTCGATGAACACGCTGATGGTCGATGTCACCGATTTCCCGGACGTGAAGGGTGGCAACGAAGTGGTGCTGTTCGGCAAGCAAGCCGGGGGCGAAATCACCCAGGCCGAGATGGAAGAAATCAACGGCGCGCTGCTGGCCGACCTGTACACCGTGTGGGGCAGTTCCAACCCGAAGATCCTCGTCGACTGAAACCGCCAAAGAAGGGAGATTGCCATGCGCTACGCCAAGCTTACCCAACGCATCGCCGGCGACGGGGCTGCGGCCTGGGACATCCACTACCGCGCCCTGGCGCTGCAGGCCGAGGGCAAGGACATCCTGCTGCTGTCGGTGGGGGACCCGGACTTCGACACCCCAGCGCCGATTGTCGAGGCGGCCATCGACAGCCTGCAGGCGGGTCACACCCATTACGCCGATGTACGCGGCAAGCTGGCCCTGCGCCAGGCCATCGCCAGGCGCCACCAGCAGCGTAGCGGCCAGGCCGTCGACGCCGACCATGTGACGGTGCTGGCGGGGGCCCAGTGCGCGCTGTACTGCGTGGCCCAGTGCGTACTGGACCCGGGCGACGAGGTGCTTGTCGCCGAACCGATGTATGTGACCTATGAGGCGGTGTTCGGTGCCTGTGGTGCCAAGGTGATGCCGGTGCCGGTCAAGCCGGAAAACGGCTTTCGGGTATGCCCGCAAGACGTGGCCGAGCGCATCACCCCGCGTACCCGCGCGCTGGCCTTGAACAGCCCGCACAACCCGTCGGGGGCAAGCCTGCCCCGTGCTACCTGGGAAGCACTGGCCGAACTGTGCATCGCCCACGACCTGTGGCTGATCTCCGACGAGGTGTACAGCGAGCTGTTGTACGAGGACGAGCATGTCAGCCCGGCCAGCCTGCCGGGCATGGCCGAACGCACCGCCACCCTCAACAGCCTGTCGAAGTCCCATGCCATGACCGGCTGGCGGGTGGGCTGGGTGGTGGGCTCGGCCGAGCTGGCCGCCCACCTGGAAAACCTTGCCCTGTGCATGCTGTATGGCTCGCCCGACTTCATCCAGGACGCCGCCGTGGTGGCGCTGGAGCAGCCGTTGCCCGAGCTGGCCGCCATGCGCGAGGCCTACCGCCAGCGCCGTGACCTGGTGTGCGAACAGCTGGCCGGCTGCCCGGGCCTGAGGGCGCTGAAGCCCGATGGTGGCATGTTCGTGATGGTTGATATCCGTGAGACCGGCGTAAGTGCCCAGGCCTTTGCCGACCACCTGCTGGACCGCCAGGGCGTGTCGGTGCTCGCCGGCGAAGCGTTCGGCCCCAGCGCTGCCGGGCATATCCGCCTGGGCCTGGTGCTGGGCGATGCGGCGCTGGTCGATGCCTGCCAGCGCATCGCCCGCTGTGCCGACGAGCTGAAACGGGAGTACGGCCATGCGTGAGTATGCGCGGCTGTACATCGATGGCGCCTGGCAGGTGCCGAGCGGCCAGGGCATGGCTGAGGTGATCGACCCGGCCACCGAACAGGTCATTGGCCGGGTACCCTTGGGCGCCGAGGCCGATGTCGAGCGGGCGGTGATGGCGGCGCGGCGGGCCTTTGATGGCTGGTCGCGCACGCCGTCCAGCGTGCGCGCCGGGTACATCCGGGCATTGGTCGCACAGCTGAAAAACCGTGCGGCGCAAATGGCCGAGGTTATTACCGACGAGCTGGGCATGCCGGTGCAGTGGTGCCAGGCGGTGCAGGTCGAAGGCCCGATTGCCGGGCTGGAACAGTATGCCGAACTGGCCGGGCTGATGGATGAGGTGCGCGAAGTCGGCAATTCGCTGGTGTACCGCGAGGCCGTTGGCGTGTGCGCATTCATCAACCCGTGGAACTACCCGCTGCACCAGATGATCGGCAAGTTGGCGCCGGCCCTTGCTGCCGGGTGCACGGTGGTGGTCAAACCCAGCCAGGAAACGCCGCTGCACGCATTTGTGCTGGCCGAAATGATTGACGCCATCGGCCTGCCGGCAGGGGTGTTCAACCTGTTCAGCGGCCCGGGGGCAAAGGTGGGTGAGGCCCTGGCCCGGCACCCGCAGGTGGACATGGTGTCGTTCACCGGCTCAACCGGTGCCGGGGTGCGGGTGGCACAAGCGGCCGCGCCGACAGTGAAGCGGGTGTGCCTGGAACTGGGTGGCAAATCACCGTTGCTGATTACCGCCGATGCCGACCTGCACGCTGCGGTGCGCCACGGCGTGCAGGACGTGATGATCAACTCGGGGCAGACCTGCACGGCACTGACCCGCATGCTGTTGCCGGCCAGCCGCTACGCCGAGGCGCTGGAAATCGCCGAGGCCGAAACCCGCGCGCTGGTCATGGGCGACCCGCGTGACCCGGCCAGTTTCCTCGGGCCGATGTGTTCGGCAGGCCAGCGGCGCACGGTGCTCGACTACATTCGCCAGGGCCAGGAGGAGGGCGCGCGCTTGGTGTGCGGTGGTGATCACGGCGGCTTCGAGCGCGGGTTCTACGTGGCGCCCACGTTGTTCGCCGACGTCGACAACCGCATGCGCATTGCCCAGGAAGAAATCTTCGGCCCGGTGCTGTGCCTCATTCCATACGCCGACGAGGCCCAGGCGCTGGCGCTGGCCAATGACTCGCCGTTCGGCCTGTCCAGCGCAGTGTGGGCGGGCAGCCGCGAGCATGGCCTGGCGCTGGCGCGGCAGATACGGGCGGGGCAGTGCTTCATCAACGGTGGCGGGTTCAACTACCAGGCGCCGTTCGGTGGCTACAAGCAGTCGGGCAACGGCCGCGAGTGGGGCGAAGAGGGCCTGGCGGAGTTCGTCGAGGTGAAAGCCGTACAGTGCTGAGCCACCGCTGCAAGACAATCTGTTTTGTGTAAGGAGAATGTTTGTGAATGTACTGATCGTCCACGCTCACCCCGAGCCGCAATCGTTCACCGCAGCCCTGCGGGACCAGGCCGTGGAAACCTTCCGCGCCCAGGGCCACCAGGTGCAGGTCAGCGACCTGTACGCCATGGGCTGGAACCCGGTGGCCAGCGCCGATGATTTTACCCAGCGTGAGAACCCCGAGTACCTGGTGTATGCCCTGGAGCAGCGCCAGGGGGTCAAGCGTGGTGCCATTGCCGCGGACATCCAGCAGGAGCTGGACAAGCTGTTGTGGGCCGACTTGCTGGTGTTGAACTTCCCGATCTTCTGGTTCTCGGCCCCGGCCATCCTCAAGGGCTGGATCGACCGGGTGCTGGTGTCGGGGGTGTGCTATGGCGGCAAGCGTTTCTACGACCAGGGCGGGTTGGCGGGCAAGAAGGCGCTGGTGACCGTGACCTTGGGCGGGCGTGAGCACATGTTTGGCGAAGGGGCGATTCATGGCCCGCTGGAAGACATGCTGCGGCCGATACTGCGGGGTACGCTGGCCTATGTCGGTTTCGAGGTGCTGCCGCCGTTTGTGGCCTGGCACGTGCCTTATATCAGCGCCGAGGCGCGGCAAGATTTTTTGCAGCAATACCGGCAGCGCCTGGAGCAGCTTGCGGACGACCAGCCATTGGTGTTCCCCCGCCTGACCCAGTTCGATGAGGCCAGTTGCCTTGTTACAAGACTTACCTGCTCAAAAACGACCACCCACACATTCGGGGTATGTTGCCCCTCGGCAAATCCCTCGATAGTGAACCCATCGGCTCGATCTCGGAGCACTCACACGATGGAGTTGCCATGCGCAAGGTACTGAAGGTGATTGGTGGTCTGCTGCTGGCGTCTGGTGCCAGCCTGGCCCAGGCGGCAGAGGTGGACAGCGGGAACACGTTACGGTTGTACAACTGGACCGACTACATCGGTGAAACCACCCTGGCCGACTTCGAGAAGGCCACCGGTATCAAGGTCATCTACGACACCTTTGATGGCTACGAAACCGTGCAGACCAAACTGCTCACCGGCCGTTCCGGCTACGACCTGGTCATGCTCAACGCCTCGCTTGTCCCCCCGCTGATCAGCGCCGGCGTGTTCCAGGCACTGGACAAGCAGCAACTGCCCAGCTGGCAAAACCTCGATCAGCAGGTGGTCAACAACCTGCAGGGCTACGACCCTGGCCTGAAGTACTCGGCGCCCTATACCTGGGGCAGCTCGGGGGTCACCTACAACGTCGACAAGATCACCGCGCGCATGCCCGACGCGCCGATCGGTTCGCTGGCCATGCTGTTCGACCCCAAGATAGTCTCGCGCTTCGCCGACTGCGGCGTCACCCTGATGGACGCGCCCACCGAGGTCATCCCGCTGGCCCTGCAGTACCTGGGCAAGGACCCGCGCAGCGCGTCGGCCGCCGACCTCAAGGCAGCCGAACAACTGCTGCTGGGCATCCGCCCCTACATTCGCAAGTTCGACTCGGTCAACTACCTCACCAGCCTGCCCAACGGCGATGTCTGCCTGGCGCTGACCTGGTCCGGTGACTACGCCACCGCCCAGGCCCGTGCGGTGGAAGCGAAGAAGGACATCAAGCTGTCGTTCTTCATCCCCCAGGAAGGTTCGCTGATCTGGTTCGACAACCTGTACATCCCCAAGGATGCGCCGCACGCGGCCAACGCCCACCGCTTCATCGAGTTTCTGCTGCAGCCGCAGACCATGGCCAAGGTCACTGACTACATCCACTACGCCAACAGCAACGCCGCCGCCACCGCGCTGGTGCGTGACGATATCCGCCAGGACCCGGCCATCTACCCCGACGCACAAACCCGTGAGCGCCTGTTCGCGCAGAAAACCCAGAGCCCCAAGGACATGCGCGCCATCACCCGGGTCTGGAGCACCGTCAAGACCGGTTTCTGAACACTGCCCAAAATTCTCGCCAAGGAGCTGCCCATGGCCACCCCAAGCAAAGCATTCGCTATCGCCCACGACCCGCTGGTGGAGGCCGACAAGGCCCACTACATGCACGGCTACCATGTGTTCGACGAGCACCGCGAGCAAGGCGCGCTGAACATCGTGGCCGGCGAGGGCGCCTACATTCGTGACACCCACGGCAACCGCTTCCTCGATGCCGTCGGCGGCATGTGGTGCACCAACATCGGCCTGGGCCGCGAGGAAATGGCCCTGGCCATCGCAGACCAGGTGCGCCAGCTGGCGTATTCCAACCCGTTCTCCGACATGGCCAACGACGTGGCCATCGAACTGTGCCAGAAGCTTGCGCAGCTGGCGCCGGGCGACCTGAACCATGTGTTCCTCACCACCGGCGGCTCGACCGCTGTCGACACCGCCTACCGGCTGATCCAGTACTACCAGAACTGCCGCGGCAAGCCACACAAGAAGCACATCATTGCCCGCTACAACGCCTACCACGGCTCCACCACCCTGACCATGTCGATCGGCAACAAGGCCGCCGACCGGGTGCCGGAGTTCGACTATCACCACGACCTGATCCACCACGTCTCCAACCCCAACCCGTACCGTGCCCCGCACGACATGGACGAGGCCGAATTCCTCGACTACCTGGTGGCCGAGTTCGAGGACAAGATCCTGTCGCTGGGTGCCGACAACGTGGCGGCGTTCTTCGCCGAGCCGATCATGGGCTCGGGCGGGGTGATCATTCCGCCCGAGGGCTACTTCCAGCGGATGTGGCAGCTGTGCCAGACCTACGACATCCTGTTCGTCGCCGACGAAGTGGTGACCTCATTCGGGCGCCTGGGCACCTTCTTCGCCAGCGAAGAACTGTTTGGCGTTACCCCCGACATCATCACCACCGCCAAGGGCCTGACCTCGGCCTATCTGCCGCTGGGCGCGTGTATCTTCTCCGAGCGTATCTGGGAAGTGATTGCCGAGCCGGGCAAGGGCCGCTGCTTCACCCATGGCTTTACCTACAGTGGTCACCCGGTGTGCTGTACAGCGGCGCTGAAGAACATCGAGATCATCGAGCGCGAGCAACTGCTCGATCACGTCAAGGACGTGGGTGGCTACCTGGAGCAGCGCCTGCAAAGCCTGCGCGAGTTGCCGCTGGTGGGTGATGTGCGTTGCATGAAGCTGATGGCCTGCGTTGAGTTCGTGGCCGACAAGGCCAGCAAGGCGCTGTTCCCGGATGAGGTGAACATCGGTGAGCGCATCCACAGCAAGGCCCAGGCCCGCGGGTTGCTGGTGCGCCCGATCATGCACCTGAACGTGATGTCGCCACCGCTGATCGTCACCCATGCGCAGGTGGACGAGATCGCCGAGACCTTGCGCCAGTGCATCCTCGAAACAGCGCGCGAACTGACTGCGCTTGGCCTGTACCAAGGCCGATGAACCTGGCGCAAAGGGCTGTGCGGGGGCGTGCCTGGCAGGCTAGACTGCCGGGCATGACCCAGGCCACTCCCGACACCCCGCTTACCCTGACAATGGGCGCGCTGCAGCAATGGCATGCGGCGCTGCAGCGTGCGCTGGCCAATAGCGATGCGCCCGAGGCGCTGGAGTATGTGGCCGCTGCCATCGGCCAGCTGGTGCAGGTTGAATCGATGATGATCAGCCTTGAGTGCCAGGGGCGGGCGCCGCAGCTGCTGTACCAGCAAGGCATCCCCGAGCTGCACCGTGCCGCGGTGCTTGAGCGTTATTTCAGTGCCGGCTACCTGCTCGACCCATTCTGCCTGGCCGTGCAAAGCGGCTTGGCCGAAGGCTTTTACCACCTGCAGGAAATCGCCCCCGACAACTTCTTCGACAGCGACTACTACAAGGCCTATTACCTGGGCACCGGTTGCAGCGAAGACAGCTACTACATCGTCGACCTCAGCGCTGGCCGCAAGTTGTCGCTGAGCCTGTTCCAGGGTTGCAGCGGCACGCCTCTGAGTGCCGGGCAGGTCGACCTGCTGCGGGCGCTGGAGCCCATGGTGCGGGAACTGTTGGGGCGTTATGCCCGGCATAACCTGGAGCCCGGCGCAGCATCGGCCGAACACGGCAGCCTGCAGGCAGCGTTCGACAGCTTTGGTTGCCAGGTGCTGACCGACCGTGAGCGGGAGGTGGCCCACATGATCCTGCGCGGGCACTCGGTGAAGTCGACCGCGCTGGAGCTGGGCATCTCACCGGAGACGGTGCGCATGCACCGCAAGAACCTGTACCTGAAGCTGGAGATCAACTCGCAGTCCGAGTTGTTTGCACGGTTTATCGACTGGTTGCGCGGCGATCAATCGGTGCCGTGACGTTGCGCGGATGTGCCTGGCTTAAGGAGGTCCTTGTAGGAGCGGCCTTGTGTCGCGATGGGGCGCGCAGCGGCCCCGCAATCCCTGTCT
>NZ_JBLZWV010000029.1:0-1352 GCF_056098905.1 Pseudomonas sp. TSO6
GGCGCGTATCGGCCCCGCAATCCCTGTCTCGACACAAAATTGCCGGGGCCGCTACGCGCCCCATCGCGACACAAGGCCGCTCCCACAGAAGTTCGCGTAAGCCTGCTCACGAAGCTGCCAGGCGGGCCTCCAGCGCGGCGATGTGCGCCTGTAGCCGTTCATGCTCTTGGCGCTCGGCGCTGATGTCTTCGAACACGCTGATCAGGTGTTCCGGTTCGCCGTTGTCCCGGCGCTGCAGCGAGGTGCGGGCGCGTACCCAGATGTACTCGCCGTTCTTGTGGCGCACGCGTTTTTCCACTTCGTAGCGCTCGGTTTCGCCGGCCAGCATGCGTTGCAGCAGCTGCAGGTTCTGCGCCAGGTCGTCGGCGTGGGTGATCTGCTGGAAGGTCATGCCGTAGAGTTCATCGGCGCTGTAGCCCAGCAACTCGCACAGGCTGTTGTTCACCCGCTGCCAGGTGCCGTCCGGGTCGATGTAGGCCAGGGCACCCCAAGCCAGCTCGAAGATCGCCCGGAAGCGCTCCTCGCTCTGGCTAAGCGCCTGTTGGGCCACCTGGCGTTCGGTGGTGTCCATGCTGATGCCAACCATCTTTACCGAGCGCCCGGCGCTGTCGCGCACCACTGTGGCGCGGGAAGAAATCCAGCGGACTTCACCGTCCGGGCGGGTGATGCGGAAGTCGCATTCACAGCCACTGCCGTCGGCCACCGCGTCGGCGTACATCACCTGCATGCGCTGCACGTCTTCGTTGGGCAGGTGCTTCCAGAAGTCTTCGTTGTGGTGGACCGGCCAGCCATAGACCTGCTCGACGTTGGGCGAGTAGGTGACTTCGTCGCTGATCAGGTTCCATTCCCAGGTGACGATGCGCGCGCCTTCCTGGGCCAGCTTCATGCGCGTTTCGCTTTCCATGATCTCCGCGGTCAGGCGCCGGCGCACGTCGGTCATCGGCAGCTCGACCACCTGCGGTTGCTGGATGTTCTGCAGTGCTTCGTCGCCGTAGCGCAGCCAGATCCAGTTGACCTTGAGAAAGTCGGCCAGCTTGCGCAGGTTGTCGTAGTCGATCTCGCCGCCGCGGGTCCACTTGTGCACGGCGGTGCGCGAAATACCCAAGGCCGTGCCCACGGCTTGCAGGGTCAGCTTGTGATGCTCGAGCAGTTCCTTGAGGCGGAAGGCGAAGCTGTTTTCCAACATCGGCAGGGTGTCCTGATCTGGGCCAAGAGCCTGCCAGTATACCCAAGCTGTCAACTTTTGGTTGACGGGTCCTCACGCTGCCTCTTCTGGGGGAATGACCTTGTGTTGCCTGCACTGGCCTCATCGCCGGCAAGCCAGCTCCCACATGGACCGCATCGCCCTGTAC
>NZ_JBLZWV010000030.1:0-122204 GCF_056098905.1 Pseudomonas sp. TSO6
TCCCATCGGTAGCGGCTGTGGGGGACCATGTGGGAGCTGGCTTGCCGGCGATGAGGCCAGTACAGGCAACATCAGCCGGGCGGTTGTTAAAGGTCCAGCACCAGCCGCGCCGTACGGGCGCGGGAAACGCACAGCATGATGCTCTGCTGCGCCGCTTTCTCTTCATCGCTCAGGTACTGGTCGTAATGCTCGGCTTCACCCTCAAGGATGGCCGTCTCGCACGTACCGCACACGCCTTCACGGCACAGGCACTCGACCTTGGCAGCCTTGGACTTCTCGATGGCCTGCAGAATGGTCATGCCTTCTTCCACCTGCAGTTCCACGCCCGATTGCGCCAGCACCACGGTAAAGGCACTGCCGGTGACCGGGGTGGCGGCAAACTGTTCCCAATGCACGCGCTGCTCGGCAATGCCGGCCTGGGCGGCGCAGGCGATGACCGCGTCGATCAGCGGTTTGGGGCCGCACACGTACAAGTGCGCTTGCTCGTCCAGCCCCGCGCACAGGGCGGCCAGATCAAGCTTGCGGTCGAGGCTGTCGATGTAGAACCGCGTGTTGGCTGCGTGCGGGCCGTTGGCCAACTGGTCCTGGAACGCGCCATGCTCAGGCGCGCGGAAGGCATAGTGCAGCTCGTAATCGACGCTGCCGCCTTCCAGCTCATGCAGTTGCGCCAGGAACGGGGTGATGCCGATGCCGCCGGCAATCAGGACGTGACGGCCAGCCGAAGGGTCGAGGGCGAACAGGTTGTTGGGCGAGGAGATGGTCAGGTGGGTGCCGACTTCTACCTGCTGGTGCATGAATGCCGAACCACCCTTGGACTGCTCTTCCAGGCGTACGCCGATCTGGTAGCTGCGGGTGTCGCGCGGGTCGCTCATCAACGAATAGGCGTTGCTGAACTGGCTGCCGTCAGCGCCTTGCATCTGCACGATGACGTGGCTGCCGCCGGTGAAGGCGGGCATCGCCGCGCCGTCTTCGCGGGCCAGGGTAAAGCGCTTGATCAGCGGCGTGGCGTGTTCCACATCGGTTACGCGTACGCTGAACATTTCATAAGTGTTGGCCATGGTTCACCTCGACTGCCTGGGTGCACGGCAGGCCCTGCCGCGCACCTTTACGTGCAAATAAACGTGGAGCGGTTGCCATCAATCGTCGAGGTGGGCCACGGCGATCAGGTTGTGGAAGTGGGCAATGCCGTGTTCGCTCATGCCACTGCGCTCGCGGTCGGCCATGATCCGGCCCTGGCCACGGTAGCCACGCGACTTCAGGCCCTTCTGCACGCTCTCGACCAGGCGCAGGTCTTCTGGGCGGAACACTTCGCGGTACCAGTCGATCAGCTTCTGCTGCTCTTCGGTGATGTCCTTGTTGAGGAAGTAGATGTCGTAGTGCTGCAGGGTGGTTTCGGCATCGACCGGGAACTCGTAGATAACGGTCATGAAGTTGGCCCCAGGCGGCACGTTGAACATGGTGCACGGCCAGGCCCAGAAGCCGGCGAACGACGGGTCTTTCACGTTTTCGTCAAACTTGAACGACTGCTCCGAAGGCTTGGCCAGGCCATATTGCAGGGTCCAGTTACCGTGCATGGTGTGGCTGTACTGGCCGACGTCGACCGAGTCGGAGAAGCCCGGGTGGGCAGGGGCGCAGTGGTAGCACTCCAGGTAGTTGTCGACGATCGACTTCCAGTTGGCCGGGGTGTCGCTGACGAAACGCGCCGCCAGGTGCAGGTCGTCGATTACCGTGCAGGCTTCGCGCATGCGTGCTTGCATGCCTGGCAGCTGGTCTTCGACGGAGCCCGCCTCCATGTCCATGTTGATGAAGACGAAGCCGGCGTATTCCTCGACGCGCAGCTGCACCAGGGTGGAGTTCTCTTTGTCGAAATTGACCACGTTGTCGCAGTTGCGGGCGTGGGCCAGTTCGCCGTCGAGCTTGAAGGTCCAGGCGTGGTACGGGCAGGTGATGACGTTCTTGGCCTTGCCGCTGCCGCTGAGCAGCTGGTGGCCACGGTGCGGGCAGACGTTGTAGAACGCACGCAGCACGCTGTCACGGCCACGGACGACGATGATGCTTTCGCCAATCACGTCGCGGGTGATGTAGGCATTGTTGTCTGCCACTTCGCTGCGGTGGCCCACGCAGATCCAGCTGCGGGCGAAGATGGCTTCTTTCTCGTGTTCGAACACCGCGGCCTTGGTGTAGAAATTGGCCGGGATGGTGAAGGCCTCGTCGGCGTTCGCACAGAAATCGGCGGGCAGGCGTTTGAAGTCGTTCATGACAGGTTTCTCACAAGCTCGGTTTATAGTTGTTGGTTAACGCGTACCTGTTGGTTAACAGGTCAGGCAAAAAAATTTGCAGCCTTTCAGAGGGGCCGCAGTACGGCCCCTCTGATTGAATCAATGCACGGCAGCAGCGCTGCGCGGGGCATGCTCGGCAGGTTGCTCACCGGCCATCCGTGCAGCCTCTTCTTCGATGACGTGGGCGGGTACCTGGCCGTAGTCGGCGATCATCCACTTGAAGAAGCCATAGATCTTCACCAGCAGAATCACCATGAACGGGATTGCGGTGAGTACCACGGCGGTCTTCATGGTCGACAGCGAGGCCTTGGCGAACAGCATGGCCAGCGGCACCAGGGTCAGCACCACGCACCAGAACAAGCGGTGGGTGGGTGTCGGGTCGTCACCTTCACGCAGGTTGCGGGTGCTGGTGGCAGCCACCGCATAGGCCGCGGCATCCATGTGCGAAGCGCAGAAGATGGCCATGATGAACAGGTACACACCGAGGAACACCTGGCCCCACGGCAAGGCCAGCAGCAGGTGTGTCACGGCCGATTCGCCGCCTTGTTCGGCGAGCATTTTCGGCACATCCACGGCGCCGGTGATGAACTGGTGCATGCTGTAGCTTTCCAGCGCGCCGAAGAAGAACCAGCAACCGAAGCTGCCCCCCAGCAGCAGGGCCAGGACCACTTCCTTGATCTGCCGGCCGCGCGAAACGCGGGTGACGAACATGGCCACGCCCGGGGCGTACGACACCCACCACAGCCAGTAGAACACCGTCCAGTTGCGGGTAAAGGCACCGTCGCCCGCCGGGTCGGTGAACAGGCTCATGTGCACGTAGTTCTGGATCATAAGGCCAATCGAGTTGGCAGTGTTGTTGAGGGTGAACTGGGTCGGGCCCACCAACAGCACAACCGCGGCAAACACCAGCGCGCCGATGCACACCATCTTGCTCAGGCGCTGCAGGCCACCATCGATACCGATGTAGGAGCTGAGCGAGAACATCACCGCCACGCCGCCGATCACCATCAATTGCACGGTGAACGTATCCGGGGTGCCGGTCAGGTCATGCAGGCCGCGCGTCAGGGTAGAGGCGGTGAGGGCCAGCGACACGGTCAGTGCGCCCATCATGGTCAGCAGGAAGATCAGGTCGACGGTACGGCCCACCGGCCCGGTGGCCTTGAAACCTGTTACCGCTTCGATAACCGAAGCCAGGTTCAGGCCGCTCTTCTTGCGTACATGGAAGTGGTAGGCCATGGCCAGCGAGGCCAGGGCGTAGATCGACCAGGCGCTGATACCCCAATGGAAGAACGAGTAGCCCACGCTGTACTCGAGTGCCTTGGGGGTGGCCGCGGCGATGTTCAGGCCCGGGGTCTGGTAGTAGTAGGCCCATTCCATCACGCCCCAGTAGAGGGTCGACGAACCCATGCCGGCACAGATGAACATGAACACCCAGGTGGCGGTGGCGTATTCAGGCTTGCCACTGCCCAGGCGGATGTTGCCGTACTTGCTGAAGGCCAGGTACAGCACGGCCAGGGTACTGCCAAACACCAGCACCTGCACGCTGGTACCGAAGGTGCGGGTGGACAGCTCGAACAACTGGTTGGCGGCGCTTTCAGCCTGGGCGGGGAAGGCTGCAAGGCCGATCACGGTGAGCAGTACGGCGATCAGGCTCACGGTAATCAGGAACACATCAATCTTTTTATTCTTGTGCGACATCATCGTCTCCTGGACGTTGGCGTACTTGTTATACCCGGCAGGCATCCGGGGTGTTGCGGTACCACTCCTTCCTTGGTTGTTAACTATAGGTTAACTAATATCTAATGGTTAACAGATTTTGCATACAATCCACGCCGCTCGCAAGAGGCAAAGGGCCGATTGTCAGACACTTCTGACAATCGGCCCCGGGTACATCAGGCTTCGATCAGCGCGGTGATGGCCTGGCCCACTTGCTGGGTAGACTGCTGGCCACCCATGTCGCGGGTTACGTCACCGGCGGCGATGACCTGCTCGATGGCTTTGAGGATGTCATCATGGGCAGCGCGGTAGCGTGGGTCGGTGCCTTCGTTGCCGAGGAAATCGAGCATCAGCGCACCGGACCAGATCATCGCGATAGGGTTGGCGATGTTCTTGCCGTAGATGTCCGGGGCCGAGCCGTGCACCGGCTCGAACAGCGACGGGAACTTGCGCTCGGGGTTCAGGTTGGCCGATGGCGCGATGCCGATGGTGCCGGCGCAGGCCGGGCCGAGGTCGGACAGGATGTCGCCGAACAGGTTCGAGGCCACGACCACATCGAAGCGGTCTGGTTGCAGTACGAAGCGGGCGCAGAGGATATCAATGTGCTGCTTGTCCCAGCTGATTTCCGGATAATTGGCTGCCATTGCGGCGGTGCGTTCGTCCCAGTACGGCATGCTCACGGCCATGCCGTTGGACTTGGTGGCCGAGGTGACGTGCTTGCGCTCGCGGGTCTGGGCCACTTCGAAGGCGTACTTGAGAATGCGGTCGACGCCACGGCGGGTGAACACCGATTCCTGCAGCACGAACTCGTTCTCGGTGCCTTCGAACATGCGCCCGCCCAGCGACGAGTACTCGCCTTCGGTGTTTTCGCGGATGACCACGAAGTCGATGTCGCCGGGTTCACGACCAGCCAGCGGGCAGGGTACGCCGGGGAACAGGCGCACCGGGCGAATGTTCACGTACTGGTCGAAGTCGCGGCGGAACTTGAGCAGCGAACCCCACAGCGAGATGTGGTCCGGCACTTTGTCTGGCCAGCCCACGGCACCAAAGTACAGGGCGTCGAAACCTTTGAGCTGTTCGAACCAGTCGTCCGGCATCATCTTGCCGTGGGCCAGGTAGTAGTCGCAGCTGGCCCACTCGAAGAACTCGAAGCTGATGTCCAGGCCATGCTTGCGCGCAGCGGCCTCGACCACCCGAATGCCTTCAGGCAGTACTTCGTTGCCGATGCCGTCGCCTGGGATTGCCGCGATTCTGAAGGTCTTGCTCATGGGGTGCACTCGTTGTCTAGGGAACAGGTGCTGGCCATGCTATAAGGGCTTGGCCTGGAGATAATCTGGCCAATCATTGATTCTTGGAACACGATACGTGAACAATCTGCCCAGCCTCGACGACCTCAATATCTTCCTGCAAGTGGCCAAGCGCGCCAGCTTCGCGGCCGTTGCCGACGAGCTGGGCATGTCGGCGGCGTACATCAGCAAGCGCATTCGCGTGCTTGAGCAAACCCTGGAAGTGCGCCTGTTGCACCGCACCACCCGGCGGGTGACGGTGAGCGAGGAGGGCGAGCGGGTGTATCAATGGGCCTTGCAGATATTCGACGCCGTGCAGCGCATGGGCGATGACATCAGTGCCCAGCACCGCGAGCCGGCCGGGCAGTTGCGCATTGCCAGCAGCCTGGGCCTGGGTCGGCGCTTCGTGGCGCCGGCTCTGTCGGAGTTGGCCGAGCGCTACCCGCGGCTGGACATTCGCCTGGATGTGCACGACCGCCTGGTGGACCTGATTGCCGAAGGTGTCGACCTGGACATCCGCGTGGGCAACGCCATTGCCCCCAACCTGATCGCCAAGCCGCTGGCCCGCAACCGCCGGGTACTGTGCGCCGCCCCGGCGTACCTGGCGCGGCGCGGCACGCCCAAGGTGCTGGGCGACCTGGGCAGCCACGACTGCCTGGTGATCAAGGAGCGCGACCACCCGTTCGGCGTGTGGCAACTGATGGGGCCGCTGGGTGAAGAAAGCGTGCGGGTGACCGGCGGCCTGTCGACCAACCATGGCGAAGTGGCGCACCAGTGGTGCCTGGACGGGCGCGGGATACTGTTGCGTTCATGGTGGGACGTGCACGACAGCTTGCAGGACGGGCGCCTGGTGCAGGTGTTGGAGGCTTATCACCAGCCGGCGGACATCTGGGCGGTGTACACCTCGCCGCTGGCCAGCTCGGCCAAGGTGCGGGTGGCGGTGGACTTTTTCCGCCAGTACTTTGCCGAGCGCTACAGCTTGCCGGAGTAGGCTGCACCCAAATCATGCGCGGTCTGCTTTTGATTTTTTGTGGGATCAACAGTCTTGCACCATCAATCAGGCTATCGCATCACCCTGTAGGAGCAGCCTTGTGCTGCGAAGAGGCCGGTAAGGCTGAAGATTATCTTCGGTTGCAATGGCCTTTTCGCAGCACAAGGCTGCTCCTACAAAAATCAAAAGCGCAGCGCGCTGGGTTTCAGGGCACGGGTATTCGGGAAACCGCCTTCACTTCGCGCAACGCCAGGCTGGACTGTATCGAGGCAATCCCGGGCTGACGGCGTAATACCTCTTCCACAAACCGCCCATAACTCTCCAGGTCATTCGCCAACACGGTCAGCACATAGTCAGCCTCGCCGGTCACCTTGTGGCAGGACAGCACCTGCGGCAGTTTCAGAATCACCTGCTCGAACTCATCCGGTGCGTTGGCCGAATGGTTGCCAAAGCGCACCTGGGCAAACGCCATCACGTCGTAGCCCAGCTTCTTGCGGTCGAGGTTGGCCTGGTAATCCTTGATGATGCCCAGCTCCTCCAAGCGTTTGCGCCTGCGCCAGCAGGGCGTCACGGTCATCGACAGGCGCTCGCCCAGCGCAGCGCTCGACAGGGTGCCGTCCTCCTGCAAAAGGCGCAGCAGCTCGCGGTCGGTTTCGTCCAGTTGTTCGATAGCAAAGGATTTGCTCATAGGTGGCCAATCTTGTGAATACTTTGCTCAAGCATCCGGTTTGGTTGAGCATAAAGCAAAGCATTTTCACCGCTCTGTCGCGAAAATTGGTTATCCGGTAACCCCTTGAAAAAGGACATGCGCGTGCTGACAGTCTTTAGCAACAACCACCGCTTGCACCATGGCTCGGAACTCAAGGACGGCGCAATCACGCCATCGTTCGAAAACCCCCAGCGTGCCGACACCGTGCTGGCCCGGGTGCACAGCACCGGCCTTGGCGATGTCATTGCCGAACAGGCCTTCGACCGTGGCTGCTACGTGGCGGCGCACAGCGAGCGCTATGTAAGCTTCCTGGAAAACGCCTGGTCGGAATGGGCCGCCACCGGCAAGACCCACGATGCGCTGCCGCTAGTGTGGCCAGTGCGCGACCTGGCCATCGACCGTGAGCCCGGCTTCATCGACGGCAAGCTGGGCTTTTATGCCATGGACGCGGGGGCCCCGATCACCGTCGGAACCTGGGAGGCGGTGCGCAGCAGCGCCAACGTTGCCTTGACCGGCATGCAGCGCATCATCGACGGTGCCGACAGTGCTTTCGCCCTGTGCCGCCCACCGGGGCACCATGCGGCCCGGGAATACATGGGCGGCTACTGCTACCTGAACAACGCCGCCATCGCCGCCGAGCGCTGCCTGAGCCAGGGCGCCAAGCGCGTGGCTGTGCTGGATGTGGACTTCCACCACGGCAACGGCACACAGAACATCTTTTACGATCGCCCCGATGTGTTTTTCGCCTCCCTGCATGGCGCCCCGCACGTGTCCTACCCGTACTTTTCCGGCTACGCCCATGAGCGGGGCGCGGGGGCAGGCGAAGGCTTCAACGCCAACTACCCGATGGGCAAGGGCACGCGCTGGGCCCAGTACCAGCCGGCTTTGCAGGATGCACTCAAGCGCATTGTCGCGCACAAGCCGCAGTTTCTGGTTGTGTCGCTGGGGGTCGACACCTTCGAGGATGACCCGATCAGCCACTTCAAGCTCACCAGCGAAGACTTCCTGCGCATGGGCGCCGAGATCGCCAGTGCGGGTATCCCGACCCTGTTCGTGATGGAAGGCGGCTACATGGTCGACGAAATCGGCATCAATGCCGTGAACACCCTGCAAGGGTTCGAAAGCGCGCGCTAACCCGCGTAACAAGCAATGGCGAAGCCTGTAAAGGGCTTTGCCACGGCACCGCGACATGTGACAGGCCAACAATAACAAGAGGTCGCCATGCAAGACATGCCCGCAAGCCTTGAGCAAAGCAAACCGGTAACGCCCGACCGTGACGGGCACCTGCAACGCACGCTGGAAAACCGCCACATCCAGCTGATTTCCATAGGCGGCGCCATCGGCACCGGCCTGTTCATGGGCTCCGGCAAGGTGATCGCGCTGTCCGGCACCTCGATCCTGCTGGTGTACGCCATCCTCGGGTTCTTCGTGTTCTTCGTCATGCGCGCCATGGGCGAGCTGCTGTTGTCCGACCTGCGCTTCAAGTCGTTCGCCGACATCGTTGCCCATTACCTGGGGCCGCGCGCCGGCTTTGTGCTGAGCTGGTCGTACTGGCTGAGCTGGAGCGTGGCGGTGGTCGGTGACGTGGTCGTGGTGGCCGGGTTCTTCCAGTACTGGTACCCCGATGCACCGGCCTGGCTACCCGCGTTCTTCACCCTGTTCGTGCTGCTGGGGCTAAACATGCTGGCGGTGCGGATTTTTGGCGAGGTGGAGTTCTGGTTCGGCATCATCAAGATCGTCGCCATCGTGCTGTTGATCATCACGGCGGCGGTGATGATCGCCACCTCCTATACCTCACCCAATGGCGTGGTTGCTTCGCTGTCCAACGTGGTCGCGCCGGGCGCGGTGCTGCCCCATGGCATCAGCGGTTTCTTTGCCGGCTTCCAGATTGCCGTGTTTTCCTTTGCCGGTACCGAGCTGATCGGCACCACCGCCGCCGAGGCGAAGAACCCTCATCGCTCGCTGCCCAAGGCCATCAACACCATCCCCTTGCGCATTCTGCTGTTCTACATCCTGGCGCTGGTGTGCATCATCAGCGTGGTGTCGTGGGCCGAGGTGCCAGCCAACCGCAGCCCCTTCGTCGAGCTGTTCCTGCTGGCCGGCTTCCCCGCAGCGGCCGGCATGATCAACTTCGTGGTGCTGACCTCGGCAGCCTCATCGGCCAACAGCGGTGTCTACTCGGGCTGCCGGATGCTGTTCGGGCTGGCCGAGCGGCGTAACGCGCCGGCCCTGTTCGCCAGGCTTTCGGCACTGAGCGTGCCGGTGTACAGCCTGGTGTTTTCCGGCGTATGCATGCTGATCGGGTTGAGCCTGCTGTTCATCATCCCGGAGGTGATGACGGTGTTCACGCTGATTTCCACCGTTTCGGCAATCCTGGTGATCTTTACCTGGTCGATGATCCTTGCGGCGTACCTTGCCTATCGCAAACGCAACCCGTCTGCGCACGATGCCTCGGCGTTCAAGTTGCCGGGCGGGGTGCCGATGGCCATCACCACCCTGGGTTTTCTCGGCTTTGTGCTGGTGCTGCTGGCGCTGCAGCCGGATACCCGGTTGGCGCTGTGCGTGATGCCGTTGTGGTTCGTGTTCCTGCTGCTGGCCTACCGTCGCCGCGCAGCACACCCCTGAGCGAATGCCATACCCCTGTGGGAGCGGGTTCACCCGCGAAGGCCCCAACGCGGTGCATGGCACCGGCTGCGCCGGTGTTCGCGGCTAAAGCCGCTCCCACAGGTACCGCGTGGCTTCTGGTTTTGCTCACCCGACCTGCTGGGCGATCAACCCCAGGCACCGCTGCACGATCGGGCTCACGTCACCCTTGCGCCGGCTGAGTATGATCGGGCTGACGGCACTGCTATCGAGCAAACCGACATACTCGATATCGGTGCGGTGCTGCTGTTGTACCGATGCTGGCACCAGGGTCACCCCCACGCCGACTGCCACCAGGCCGATGGCCGTCTGCAGTTCGTTGGCCCACTGGCTGACGCGGATGCTCATGCCGTGCTGGGCGAACAGCGCAAGCACGTGGTCGGCATAACTGGGCCGGGGGTTGGCCGGGTAGAGGATGAACGCCTCGCCAGCCAGCTGGGCGAGGCTGAGCGGGCTGCCCGCCAGCGGGTGGCCCTTGGGCAGCACGGCCACCAGCGGGTCTTCACGCAGGACCTGTTGCGCAATGGCCGCGTCCTCGATGCGAATGCGCCCGAAGGCGATGTCGATGCGCCCGCTTTTCAACGCTTCCACCTGCTGCAGCGTGGTCATCTCGCTCAGGCCCAGTTCCAGCTCGCTGTCCTGGCGCAGCTCGCGGATCAGCTCTGGCAGCACGTTGTACAGGGTCGAGGGGGCAAAGCCGATGCCCAGCCACTGGCGCTGGCCGTGGCCAATGCGGCGGGTGTTGTCGCTGATGTTCTGCAGTTGCTGAAGCACGGTGCAGCTCTGCTCGTAGAAGAAGCGGCCGGCCTCGGTCAGCCGCAGCGGGCGTTCGCGCGCTATCAGCAAGGTGCCGAGCTCGTCCTCCAGCTGGCTGATCTGCCGGCTCAGGGGCGGTTGGGCAATGTGCAGCAGCTCGGCGGCGCGGGTGAAGTTCAGGGTCTCGGCCAAGACCTTGAAGTAACGCAGGTGGCGCAGCTCCATCAGACCTCCAGGGTATGGTGGGAGATTCATTTGATATTGGACGGTCATCAGGGTCTCGCGCAATCCTTGAACAATCAAGCAAATGCACCATTCGGGCCTGCAACTGGCAGCCCGACCTCACGGGACCTGGCAACAATGACAAGCGCGCTGATTGAACGTATTGATGCAATTATCGTCGACCTGCCGACCATTCGCCCGCACAAGCTGGCAATGCACACCATGCAGCAGCAGACCCTGGTGGTATTGCGTGTGCGTTGCAGCGATGGCGTGGAAGGTATCGGTGAGGCCACCACCATCGGTGGCCTGGCCTATGGCTACGAAAGCCCCGAGGGCATCAAGGCCAACATCGACGCGCACCTGGCCCCGGCGCTGATCGGCCTGGAGGCAGACAACATCAACGCCGCCATGCTCAAGCTGGACAAGCTGGCCAAGGGCAACACGTTTGCCAAGTCGGGTATCGAAAGCGCCTTGCTCGATGCCCAGGGCAAACGCCTGGGCCTGCCGGTCAGCGAACTGCTGGGCGGCCGTGTGCGCGACAGCCTAGAAGTGGCCTGGACCCTGGCCAGTGGCGACACCGCCCGTGATATCGCCGAAGCCCGGCACATGCTGGAAATTCGCCGTCACCGGGTGTTCAAGCTGAAGATTGGCGCCAACCCGGTGGAGCAGGACCTCAAACACGTGGTGACGATAAAACGCGAACTGGGCGACAGCGCCAGTGTGCGAGTGGACGTGAATCAGTACTGGGACGAATCCCAGGCCATCCGCGCTTGCCAGGTGCTTGGCGACAACGGTATCGACCTGATCGAGCAGCCGATTTCGCGTATCAACCGCGGTGGCCAGGTGCGCCTGAACCAGCGCAGCCCTGCACCGATCATGGCCGATGAGTCCATCGAAAGCGTCGAGGATGCCTTCAGCCTGGCCGCCGACGGCGCCGCCAGCATCTTTGCCCTGAAAATCGCCAAGAACGGCGGCCCGCGTGCCGTGCTGCGCACCGCGCAAATCGCCGAGGCCGCCGGTATCGGTCTGTATGGCGGCACCATGCTCGAGGGCTCGATCGGCACCCTGGCCTCGGCCCACGCCTTCCTTACCCTGCGCCAACTGACCTGGGGCACCGAGCTGTTCGGCCCGCTGCTGCTGACCGAAGAAATCGTCAACGAGCCGCCGCAATACCGCGACTTCCAGCTGCACATTCCCCGTACCCCAGGCCTGGGCCTGACCCTGGACGAACAGCGCCTGGCGCGCTTCGCCCGTCGCTGATCAGCAAACAAGGAGATAATCATGCTGTTCCACGTGAAGATGACCGTGAAACTGCCGGTGGACATGGACCCGGCCAAGGCTACCCAGCTCAAGGCCGATGAAAAGGAACTGGCCCAGCGCCTGCAACGTGAAGGGACTTGGCGCCACCTGTGGCGCATTGCCGGGCACTACGCCAACTACAGCGTGTTCGATGTGCCCAGCGTCGAGGCGTTGCACGACACCCTGATGCAACTGCCGTTGTTCCCGTACATGGACATCGAGGTCGACGGCCTGTGCCGGCATCCCTCGTCGATCCATAGCGACGACCGCTGATACGCACCTGTCTGCCTGACAAGAACAATATGAGGTACGCACGATGACCGTGAAAATTTCCCACACTGCCGACATTCAAGCCTTCTTCAACAAAGTGGCTGGCCTGGACCACGCCGAAGGCAACCCGCGCTTCAAGCAGATCATCCTGCGTGTGCTGCAGGACACCGCGCGCCTGGTCGAAGACCTGGAAATCACCGAAGACGAGTTCTGGCACGCCATTGATTATCTCAACCGCCTGGGGGGCCGTAACGAGGCTGGCCTGCTGGCCGCAGGCCTGGGCATCGAGCACTTCCTCGACCTGCTGCAGGACGCCAAGGATGCCGAGGCTGGCCTGAGCGGCGGCACCCCGCGGACCATCGAAGGCCCGCTGTATGTCGCCGGCGCGCCGGTGGCACAAGGCGAAGCGCGCATGGACGACGGTACCGACCCCGGCGTGGTGATGTTCCTGCAGGGGCAGGTGTTCGATGCCGACGGCAAGCCGCTGGCCGGCGCCACCGTCGACCTGTGGCACGCCAACACCCAAGGTACCTATTCGTACTTCGACTCGACCCAGTCTGAGTACAACCTGCGCCGCCGCATCATTACCGATGCCGAGGGCCGCTACCGTGCGCGCTCCATCGTGCCGTCGGGATATGGCTGCGACCCGCAGGGGCCGACCCAGGAATGCCTGGACCTGCTCGGCCGTCATGGCCAGCGCCCGGCGCACGTGCACTTCTTCATCTCGGCACCCGGGCACCGCCACCTGACCACGCAGATCAACTTCGAGGGTGACAAGTACCTGTGGGACGACTTTGCCTACGCCACCCGTGACGGGCTGATCGGCGAGCTGCGCTTTGTCGAGGATGCTGCGACGGCGCGTGACCGCGGCGTTCAAGGCGAGCGTTTTGCCGAACTGGCGTTCGACTTCCACCTGCAGGGGGCCACGGCGGTGGAGGCCGAGGCACGCAGCCACCGGCCGCGTGCGTTGCAGGAAGGATAACGACCGATTGACGTAGCCCTTGTAGGAGCGGCCTTGTGTCGCGATAGGGCTGCGTAGCAGCCCCGGCAATTACAGCGGTGACGCCGAAAATCGGGGGCCGCTGTGCGGCCCTATCGCGACACAAGGCCGCTCCTACAGGAACCTTCATTTTTGCCTGGGCCTTTCCGTGCGGGGAGGGCCTGGGCTTTTTGCTGTTGGGCCCGGTGATCTAGAATCGACCTTTTCCCTGAGCCCCGCCCATGCTGCCCATCGCGCTGCTGCCAACCACCGCTGACCAGGCTCCGCTGATCCGCAACCTCTACCAATTCTATTCCTACGAGTCCTCCGATTGGGAGCAGGAAGACGTCGAAGTGGACGGCCGCTTCTACATCCACGACGAGCACCTGCAACGCTACTGGCAGGACGACGGCTGGGGCGCTTACCTGGTGCTGGCGGACGGCTTCATCGCCGGCTTCGTACTGGTGGAACGCAGCGAACTGCCGGGCATCGACGCGCTTGAGCTGGCTGACCTGTTCATCCTGAAAAAGTACCGCCGCCAGGGCATCGGCCAGGCGGTGGCATTGCAGCTGCTGGGCGGCGAGGGTGACTGGTTGCTGCGGTGCTACGCACAAGACGCACCGGCCGTGGCGTTCTGCAAGGCTGTGCTGGCGAACCTGTCGCGCCCGGCGCAGGCCATTACGCTGACGGATGAGCAGGACCTGCTCAGTTTCCTGGTGAGCGGCGCCCGCCATTGAGGGTTTGCCAGCTTTCGTTCGTCCTTGAAGAGGAATAGCGACATTTTTGTGAGCTACTTCACAAAATCGTCATGAGCGGCATAATGCCATCAACGCTTTCAAAAACCCGGCCACTGCTTGCCGGGGTCCCTTTTCATGCGCTTCGAAGGTTCAGGTAAAGTTCATGTCGTTAGTCGCAAGCCCCGACATCATGTACCGGCTATTGATTCAGAGTGTGGTGGACTATGCCATCTACATGCTCACCCCCGAAGGTGTCGTCGCCAACTGGAACCCCGGCGCTCAGCGTGCCAAGGGGTACCACGCCGAGGAAATCGTCGGCCAGCATTACTCGCTGTTCTACACCGATGCCGAGCGCGCCGCCGGGTTGCCCGCGCATAACCTGGAGCAGGCGCGCAGCATCGGGCGCTTTGAAGAGATCGGTTCGCGCCTGCGCAAGGATGGCTCGGCCTTCCACGCCCATGTGGTAATCGATGCGGTGTACGACGATGCCGGCCAACTGGTGGGTTTTGCCAAGGTTACCCGCGACATTTCCGAACGCCGCCGTCAGGAGCTGGAGCTGCTGCAGGCCAAGGAACTGGCCGAGCAGTACAGCCAGGAAATGGCCAAGCTTTCGCAGTTCCTGGATTCGGTCATTGCCAATATCCCCGCCAGCGTCATCGTCCAGGACCTGGAAAGCCAGCGTATCCTGCTGGCCAACCAGCAGGCCGAGCGCCTGTTCGGCGGGCCAGAGCGCAGCATGATCGGCCAACTGCCTGGCGAGTGCCTGAGCCCGGCGGCTGCCGACTACCTTGAGCAGCAACTGGCCCGTGGTGCCCGTAGCACCAAGGGCCATGCTGCCGAGACCCGGGTCGACACCGCCCGTGGCCCGCGTACCCTGCGCAGCCGTACCTTGCTCAGCCAGAACCGCGAAGGCCAGGCTGATTACGTGCTGTTTGTTGCCGAAGATGCCACCGAGGAACTGGCCGCCCACGCGCAGATCCACCACATGGCGCACCATGACGCGCTCACCGGGCTGCCCAACCGCACGCTGTTCAACGAACGCCTGCGCCAGGCGCTGGTGCGTGGCAGCGAGAACGCCAAGCTGACCGCTGCACTGTGCCTGGACCTGGATAACTTCAAGAACATCAACGATTCCCTGGGCCATGCCTTCGGCGACAAGTTGTTGCGTGAGTTGGGTAAGCGCCTGCGCCGTGAGCTGCGTGAACACGACACCCTGGCCCGCTTGGGCGGTGACGAGTTTGCCGTGGTGCTGACCGGGCTTGATGGCCGCGATGCCGCGTGCAACACCGCGCAGCGCCTGATCAATGCCATTTGCCCGCCGTTCCAGATCGAAGGCCACCAGTTCACGGTGGGGGTGAGCATCGGCATTGCCATTGCCCCCGATGACAATGACCAGGCCGAGCAGTTGCTCGGCTATGCCGACATGGCGCTGTACGAGGCCAAGCGCAACGGGCGAAACCGCTACGAGTGCTTCGAGGTGGAACTGGACGTTGCAGCCCGCCAGCGCCGCCTGGTGGAAACCGACCTGCGTACTGCGCTGCACCTGGGCCAGTTGCAACTGCACTACCAGCCGGTGGTCGACCAGCAGACCCATTGCATCACCGGCTACGAGGCTTTGCTGCGCTGGGAGCACCCGAGCCGTGGCATGGTGATGCCCATGGACTTCATCCCCATTGCCGAGGAAACCGGGTTGATTCATGAGCTGGGCACCCGGGCCTTGAACCTGGCCTGCCAGGAAGCGGCCAGCTGGGACAGCGAGCAGACGGTGTCGGTCAACCTGTCGCCGGTGCAGTTCAAGAATGCCAACCTGGTGCAGGTTGTGGCCTTGGCCCTGGCCGACTCGGGCCTGCCGGCGCAGCGCCTGGAACTGGAAATCACCGAGTCGGTGCTGCTGGGTAACAGCGAGGAAAACGTGCGCACCTTGCGCGCGCTGAAAGACCTGGGCGTGTCCATTTCGCTGGACGATTTCGGCACCGGCTATTCATCGCTCGGCTACCTGCGGTCGTTCCCGTTCGACCGGATCAAGATCGACAAGTCGTTCGTGCATGACATGTGCGAAAGCCGTGAGGCGATGTCGATCATCCGTGCCATTACCGACCTGTCCAACAGCCTGATGATCAAGACCACGGCCGAGGGGGTGGAGTCGGAAGAGCAGATGCGCCGGCTGGCGGCGGAAGGGTGCTCGCATTTCCAGGGCTACCTGTACGGGCGGCCGGCACCGGCGAGCGAGCGGTTGAAGCAGGTCATTACGCCAGGCTGACGGCCACAGGTATGGCGCATGGCTTGAAGGCGATGCGGTCAATGTGGGAGCGGCCTTGTGTCGCGATTGGGGTGCGCAGCGCCCCCACACTTGTCAGCTCGCCGCAACTATTGCCGGGGCCGCTTTGCGGCCCTATCGCGACACAAGGCCGCTCCCACAGTGAGGGGTGCAAAAATTCAGGTTTGGCGCAAGGCAGTTACCTGCCTCAGCTATTCCAGTCTGGCGCAAACGGCGGGCTTACCACCCGCTGATCTTTCGGCAATTGGGCAATCGCCGCGCGATCCTCGTCGTCCAGTTGCACGTTCAATGCTGCCAGGTTGGCCAGCTGGTTCTCGCGGCTACTGGCCTTGGGGATTGCCGCCACACCGTCCTGGTCCAACAACCACTTCAGCGCCACCTGGCTGGGCAGCACGCCGTGCTTGCGGGCAATCGCCTGGATCACCGGCTGCGCCGCCGCCTGGCCGCGGGCCAGCGGGGTGTAGGCGGTAAGCAACAGGTCATGGCGGCGTGCGTAGTCCAGCAGCGGTTGCTGGCCGAGCAGCACGTGGTATTCCACCTGGATCGCCGACAACGGCGCACCCAGGGTTTCCACCACCTGGCGCAGCAGGCCCAGCGGGAAGTTGGCCACACCAATGTGGCGCGCCTTGCCCTCGTCACGCAGCGCTACCAAGGTGTCGATGCTGCGTGCCAGGTCCCAGTCCTTGCCGGGCCAGTGAATGTGGAACAGGTCGACCTGCTCGGTGCCCAGGGCGCGCAGGCTGTCTTCCAGCGACTGGCGCATGGCCTTGGGCTCCAGGCGGTCCCACCACACCTTGGTGGTGAGGTGGATCTGCTCGCGTGGCACGTCGCTGTCGCGCAGGGCCTGGCCAACGGCCGCTTCGTTTTCGTAGGCGGTGGCAGTGTCGATGTGCCGGTAACCCACGTCCAGCGCCTGGTGCACGGCCTGGGTACATTCGGTGCCGGTCATTGGCCAGGTGCCCAGGCCGATTGCTGGCAGGTCCAGACCGCTACGGGTGGTGAGCCTTTGCATGTAAATTCCTTGTAGGGTGTGCAGGGTTCGCACTCGATGGTGGGTGATCAGCGAGGCGCGGGCCATGCGTTCAAGGCACAAAGTGGTCGATCAGCGAACAGTAATTGCAGCCGGCGTGGACAAGCGGCAAATGAACTTCCTTATGCTGCGGTATCTCTTCTAGAATTCGAGCTGTTGCATCCGCCAGGCCACGCCTGAGCGGCCTTCCCTGGGCGTGGCATGCCGCCGTGCCGTCATCGAGAGAGCCATGAGTTCCAGCACACCGCTGTCCGGCGTCAACCAACCCTTGCGCGGTATCGCGCTGGTGGTGGGGGCGACGTTCCTGTTCGCCAGCCACGATGCCCTGTCCAAATTCCTCGGCGGCATTTACCCGATTGTGATGGTGGTGTGGGCGCGTTATGTCGTGCATACGCTGCTGATGGCCGGCATTTTCCTGCCCAAGTCTGGCCTCAACGTATTGCGCACCCGCCGGCCAGTACTGCAGACCTTGCGGGCCTTGAGCCTGCTGAGCACCAGCCTGCTGTTCACCAGCGGCCTTCAGTATCTGCCGCTGGCTGAGGCGACTGCGGTCAACTTCCTTGCCCCGGTGCTGGTTACCGCGCTGTCTGCTCCGCTGCTCAAAGAGCGGGTGACGGTGGGGCAGTGGGTGGCGGTAGTGCTGGGTTTCATCGGCGTGCTGGTGGTGGTGCACCCAGGTGGGGCGATGTTTACCCCGGCCATTCTGTATCCGTTCGGTTCGGCGTTGGGCTTCTGCTTTTATCAGTTGCTGACGCGCATTCTGGCTGCACATGACAGCCCGACCACCAGCAACTTCTATGCAGGGCTGTGCAACACCCTGGCAATGAGTGCACTGGTGCCGTTCTTCTGGGAGGTGCCGCGTTGGGACCATGCCCTGCTGATGCTGGCCCTGGGGGGCTTTGGCATGACGGCGCACCTGCTGCTGACCCAGGCCTTCCGCCACGCGGCACCGGCGTTGCTGGCACCGTTCAGCTACTGCCAGATCGTGTTTGCCGGTTTGCTTGGGCTTGTATTCTATAGCCAGGTGCCGGACACCCTGAGCCTGGTTGGGATTTCGGTGATCTGCCTCAGTGGGCTGGGCGCGGCGTGGATGCAGCGCAAGAAGTGAGTGATTAGCTACCGGGCCATGAACTGCAGGATGCGTTCGCGTAGCCAGCGCTCGGCCGGGTCGTTGTCCTGGGCGCCGCTCCAGACCATCGACAGTTCGGCCTCGGTGATGTCGAACGGCGCCGGGTCGGCGCGCAGGCTACCGTCGTCGGCCAGGGCGCAGGCGGCGTAGTCCGGCACGGTGGCAATCAGCTCGGTGTTGCGCAGCAGGGCGCGCAGGCTGCCGAACTGCGGCACTGCCAGCACCACCTTGCGGCAGCGGCCGATGCGCGCCAGGTCTAGGTCGATGTTGCCGCTCATGTCGCCGGAGAACGACACCATTACATGCGGGCGCGCGCAGTATTCGTCGAGGGTAAGCGGGCCGGGGCGGTCGTCGGCGCGCAGCACGCGCACGCCGATGTCGCGCAGCTTGCGGCGTTTGGCCGTGGCCGGCAGGTCGGTGGTGTAGCTCACACCTACCGAGATTTCGCCGCTGGCCAGCAGGCCAGGCATCAGCAGGAAGTTGGCGCGCCGCACAACCACACTGATATCCGGGGCTTCTTCGCGCAGGGCCTGCAGCAAGGCCGGGAACAGGCCGAACTCGGCATCGTCCGACAGGCCCAGGCGGAACACATTGCAGCTGCTGGCCGGGTCGAATTCGCGGGCGCGGCTGATGGCGGCGGAAATCACGTCCATCGCTGGCGCCAGTTCGGCAAAGATCTGCAGGGCCCTTGGCGTGGGTTCCATGGCCCGGCCACTGCGTATCAGCAACGGGTCGTCGAACAGCTCGCGCAGGCGGGCGAGGGCGGCGCTGACGGTGGACTGGGTGATGAACAGCTTTTCACCGACGCGGGTCAGGTTGCGTTCGATCATCAAGGCTTCGAACAGCACCAGCAGGTTCATGTCAACGCGGCGCAGGTCGTTGCGGTTCATTGGGCTCAGGTTCCGGATATAGAGGGCTTGGCGGTGTATTGAAGCACGCCGCTGGCCTGCTTGCCTTGTATGAATGTGCCGGCCTCTTCGCGGGTGAACCCGCTCCCACAGGTAGGGCACAGGATTCAAGACTGGTGCAATACCTATAGGAGCGGGTTCACCCGCGAAGAGGCCAGCCTAAGCAAACCTGACAGAGCCAGCCTATCAACCCCTAACAGCCACTCTATTAGAACTCTGCCCAAGCTCGTCTAGTCTTTCCCGTGGCCCCGTGTAGACCTGATGAGGGGTAGCACGAGCCCACACGCTCGGCTGAAAGAACACCTGGCATAGACCGGAAATCTGGATAACCGACCCAAAGGTACCCGCAGATGTCGAACGAATCGAAATGCCCGTTCCATCAAACCGCAGGTGGCGGCACCACCAACCGTGACTGGTGGCCTGACCAGCTCAACCTTCGTATTCTTCACCAGCATTCGTCGAAATCCAGCCCCGATCCGGACTTCGATTATGCCAAGGCGTTCAAGAGCCTCGACTTCCAGGCCCTGAAGAACGACCTGACTGCCCTGATGACCGACTCGCAGGACTGGTGGCCCGCCGACTTCGGCCACTACGGTCCGCTGTTCATCCGCATGGCCTGGCATAGCGCGGGCACCTACCGCATCGGCGATGGCCGCGGTGGCGCGGGTTCTGGCCAGCAACGTTTCGCCCCTCTGAACAGCTGGCCGGACAACGTCAGCCTCGACAAGGCCCGGCGCCTGCTATGGCCGATCAAGCAAAAATACGGCAACAAGATTTCCTGGGCCGACCTGATCGTGCTCACGGGTAACGTTGCCCTTGAATCCATGGGCTTCAAGACCTTCGGTTTCTCTGGCGGGCGCGCCGATGTGTGGGAGCCGGACGAAGATGTGTATTGGGGCTCGGAAAAGGTCTGGCTGGGCGGCGATACCCGCTACGGCAAGGAACAGGTCAAGGCCCAGCCGCCAGGCCAGGGTGACCTGGTGGCCGAGCCGGCCAAGCACGGCGAAGAACAGAATCGCGACCTGTCGGCCGAGCGGAACCTGGAAAACCCGCTGGCCGCCGTGCAGATGGGCCTGATCTACGTGAACCCGGAAGGCCCGGAAGGTAACCCCGACCCGGTGGCCTCGGGCAAGGACATCCGTGAAACCTTTGGCCGCATGGCCATGAACGATGAAGAAACCGTGGCGCTGATCGCCGGCGGCCACGCCTTTGGCAAGACCCACGGTGCCGGCCCTGCCGACAACGTCGGCCCCGAGCCGGAAGCTGCTGGCCTTGAGCTGCAGGGCCTGGGTTGGCCCAACAAGTTTGGTACTGGCAAAGGGGGGGATACCATCACCAGCGGCTTGGAAGTGACCTGGACTTCTACCCCGACCAAGTGGAGCAACGAGTACCTCAACAACCTGTTCAACTTTGAGTGGGAATTGACCAAGAGCCCGGCCGGTGCGCACCAGTGGCGGCCGAAAGAGGGCAAAGGCGCAGGCACCGTGCCGGATGCCCACGATCCGGGCAAGAAACACGCACCGTCGATGCTTACTTCCGACCTGGCGCTGCGTTTCGACCCGATCTACGAGCCGATCGCCCGTCGCTTCAAGGACAACCCGGACCAGCTGGCGGATGCCTTTGCCCGTGCCTGGTACAAGCTGATCCACCGCGACATGGGCCCGCTGGCCCGTTACCTGGGCCCGGAAATGCCCAACGAAGAGTTGCTGTGGCAAGACCCGTTGCCCAAGGCAGATCCAGCCACGACCAGCGAGCAAGACATCGCAGATCTCAAGACCAAGATCCTGGCTTCGGGCTTGAGCGTGGGCGAACTGGTCTCCACCGCGTGGGCATCCGCGTCGACTTTCCGTGGCTCCGACAAGCGCGGTGGGGCCAATGGCGCCCGCCTGCGCCTCGCACCGCAGAAGGACTGGGCTGCAAACCAGGGTGTAGATAAGGTGCTGGCGGCGCTGGAAAAGATCCAGGGCGAGTTCAACAACGGCGGCAAGAAGGTTTCTCTGGCCGACCTGATCGTGCTGGCCGGTACCGCAGCTGTTGAAAAAGCCGCCAGGGAGGCCGGTTACACGGGCAGCGTAGGGTTCCGCCCGGGCCGTGTCGATGCGTCTCAGGCGCAGACCGATGTCGA
The DNA here is from genome assembly GCF_056098905.1 of Pseudomonas sp. TSO6. Classification (NCBI taxonomy): domain Bacteria; kingdom Pseudomonadati; phylum Pseudomonadota; class Gammaproteobacteria; order Pseudomonadales; family Pseudomonadaceae; genus Pseudomonas; species Pseudomonas sp. TSO6. The sequence continues at coordinate 21,358 of NZ_JBLZWV010000030.1, forward strand.
GTCGTTTGCCGTGCTAGAGCCGTTGGCCGATGGCTTCCGCAACTTCACCAAGGCCCGCTATAGCGTCAAGGCTGAGAAGCTGCTGCTGGACAAGGCCCAGTTGCTGACGCTGACGGCGCCGGAGCTGACCGTGCTGATTGGCGGCCTGCGCGTGCTGGGCGCCAACCATGGCGGCAGCAAGCAGGGCGTGTTCACCGACAAGCCCGGCACCCTGAGCAACGACTTCTTCCGCAACCTGCTGGACATGGGCGTGGAATGGAAGCCGACCTCGGCGGACAACGAGGCCTTCGAAGGCCGCGACCGCAAGACCGGGCAGCTCAAATGGAGTGGTAGCCGGGTTGACCTGGTGTTTGGTTCGCATGCCCAGCTGCGGGCGTTGAGCGAGGTGTATGGCAGCAGTGATGGGGGTGACAAGTTCGTGCGGGACTTTGTGGCCGCCTGGCAGAAGGTCATGGAGCTGGATCGTTTTGACCTGAAGTAACGGTGTTGCGGGGGGCGCGTTGCGCCGCATTCGCGGGCTTGCCCGCTCCCACAGGTACAGCGCAGCCTCTCAAGGCGGTGAAAATCCTGTGGGAGAGGGCAAGCCCGCGAATGGGCTGCAGAGCAGCCCCTTGGCACTGGTGATCCCGCCAATTCCAGGTCGGATAGATACAAAAGCGTCCTCGTCGGTTCTGTTGCAATGCTTCTCAGGCGGCCGGCCTGAACAGCGTGCTCACAACGACAAGGAACCCCGACCATGCAAATGCCCAAGACCCTGAAAATCCGCAATGGCGACAAGGTGCAGCCGACCTTTTCGGCGCAGGAATATGCAGCCCGCCACGCCCGGCTGCGGGCCTACATGGCCGAGCTGGACATTGAAGCGGCGATCTTCACGTCGTATCACAACGTCAACTACTACAGCGACTTCCTCTACTGCTCGTTCGGCCGCCCGTATGCGCTGGTGATCACCCAGGACAAAGTCGTCTCGATCAGCGCCAATATCGATGGCGGGCAGCCCTGGCGGCGCACGGTCGGCACTGACAACATCGTCTACACCGACTGGCAACGCGACAACTACTTCGTTGCCATCCAGCAGGCGCTGCCGCTGGCCTCGCGCATCGGCGTCGAACACGACCACCTCAACCTGCAGAACCACGCCAAGCTGGCCGCCTGCTACCCCAAAGCCGAGTTGTTGGACATTGGCGCGCCGTGCATGCGCATGCGCATGATCAAGTCGGCTGAGGAGCAGGCGCTGATCCGCCACGGTGCGCAGGTGGCCGACATTGGCGGTGCGGCGGTGGTGGAGGCGCTGCGCGAGCAGGTGCCGGAGTATGAAGTGGCGCTGCATGCCACCCAGGCGATGGTCCGTGAAATTGCCAGGCGCTTCCCCGATGCGGAGCTGATGGACACCTGGACCTGGTTCCAGTCCGGGCTCAACACCGATGGCGCGCACAACCCGGTGACCAGCCGTCGCGTCGGCAAGGGTGAAATCCTTAGCCTCAACTGTTTCCCGATGATCGCTGGCTACTACACCGCGCTGGAGCGCACACTGTTCCTCGACCATTGCCCGGATGAATACCTGCGCCTTTGGCAGGCCAACGTGGAGGTGCACGAGGCTGGGTTGAAACTGGTACGCCCGGGCATGCGCTGCAGCGACATCGCCCGTGAACTGAACGAAATCTTCCTGCGCCACGACCTGCTGCAGTACCGCACCTTTGGCTATGGCCACTCGTTCGGCACCTTGAGCCACTACTACGGCCGCGAAGCGGGGCTGGAGCTGCGCGAAGACATCGACACGGTGCTGGAGCCTGGCATGGTGGTGTCGATCGAACCGATGATCATGCTGCCCGAAGGGCGACCGGGGGCGGGCGGGTACCGCGAGCATGACATCCTGATCGTCAATGACAACGGCGCCGAGAACATCACCAGGTTCCCGTATGGGCCGGAGCACAACATCATTCGCAAATAAAGACCGCAGCTGGCCTCATCGCCGGCAAGCCAGCGCCTGCAGATACTGCACAGCATGCAATGCCTGTGGAGTCCCGTGTGGGGGCTGGCTTGCCGGCGATGAGGCCAACCCGGACAACAAAAATATCACTGTATGACCACCAGACCCTGCCTCCAATTAAAAGAACCAGAGGGTACCCGTCATGTCCAGCACCACACTTGACCCATCCGCCGTCGCCGGTCCCGCACACAACGCCGAACGCCAGGCCCTGCGCAAGGCCGCCCGGGCCAGTTTCATGGGCAACTTCGTCGAGTGGTTCGACTACGCCGCTTACGGCTACCTGGCCACCATCATCGCCGCCACCTTCTTCCCGCAGACCGACAAGACCACCGGCCTGCTGGCAACCTTCGCCGTGTTTGCCCTGTCGTTCCTGGTCCGCCCGCTAGGCGGTATCGTCTGGGGGCACTTTGGCGACCGCCATGGTCGGCGCAACGCACTGTCGTGGTCGATCATGATCATGTCGGTATCGACCTTCTGCATCGGCCTGCTGCCTGGTTATGCGCAAATCGGTTTGTGGGCGCCGGCGCTGCTGTTGCTGATCCGCCTGGTGCAGGGTTTTTCTGCGTCGGGCGAGTACGCCGGTGCTGCGGCGTTCCTGGCCGAATACGCGCCGCCCGGCCGGCGTGGCCTGTACACCAGTATCGTGCCGGCCAGCACGGCAGCGGGGTTGCTGTTTGGTGCGGCGTTCGTGGCCGTACTGCACGAACTGCTCAGCAGCGAAGCCCTGCATGAATGGGGCTGGCGCCTGCCGTTCCTGCTGGCGGCGCCGTTCGGCCTGGTGGGGCGCTATATCCGCATGAGCCTGCAGGACACGCCCAAGTTCCTGGAGATGGAGCAGCGCCTGGAACACAAGGCCGGCATGGGCCCGACGCCGCTGCGCGAGCTGCTGGGCCAGCACCGCCGCAGCCTGGCCATCGGCATTGGCGTTACTTGCCTGAACGCGGTGGCGTTCTACCTGCTGCTCAGCTACATGCCGACCTACCTGTCCAGTGAAATGGGCATGAGCGAGCGGGATTCATTCATTGCTTCGACAGTATCGCTCGCCACTTATATTGGCTTGATCTTCCTGATGGGGCGGTTGTCCGACCGGTTTGGCCGCAAGACCATGCTGGTGGTGGCTTCGCTGTTGTTCCTGGGGCTGACCGTGCCGTTGTTCCGCCTGCTTGACGGGCAACCGCTGCTGGTCATCCTGGCGATCCAGATTTGCTTCGGGGCGATACTGGCAATGAACGACGGAACCTTGCCGTGCCTGCTGGCCGAGATTTTCCCGACCCGGGTGCGCTTCAGTGGGTTTGCCCTCAGCTTCAATGTGGCCAACGCGCTGTTTGGCGGGACTGCACCGTTCATTGCCACCTGGCTGATTCAGGTGACTGGCAGCAAGCTGGCACCGGCGGGGTATTTGCTGGCGGCAGCACTGGTGGCACTGGTGGCCATGCTGATGTGTCGGGAAACGGCGCACTCTGCACTGGAAGATTGATAAGCCAGTACTGGCCTCTTCGCGGGTGAACCCGCTCCCACAGGGGCCTCACAGGCCTGAGCATTGTGCGATCCCTGTGGGAGCGGGTTTACCCGCGAAGAGGCCGGCAAAACTATTGCAATATCTGGATCAGTGCAGAGAGGCCTGCCGCCGCTCCCCCAGCGGCGACAAGCCAAAGAACCGGCTGTAACTCTTGGAAAAATGCGCCGGCGAGCTGAACCCGCAGGCCAGCGCCACCTCGCGCACCTGCACATCGCTGCGCAGCAGCAATTCCCGCGCCCGCGACAGCCGCAGCTCCAGGTAATACTGGCTGGGCGTGCGCTGCAGGTACTTGTGGAACAGCCGCTCCAGCTGGCGCACGGTCACCTCGTTGAGGCTGGCAAGCTCCTCAAGCCCCAGTGGTTCCTCCAGGTTGGCCTCCATGATCGCCACCACCTGGCTCAGCTTGGGTTGGGCGCTGCCAAGCAGGGTGCGCAGCGGTACCCGCTGGCGATCGCGCTCGCCCCGCACCCGGTCGCACAGCAACAGCTCTGCCGCCTTGGCCGCAATGTCCTGGCCCCCGGGTTCGCGGGCCACCAGTTGCAGCATCATGTCCATGGCTGCCACACCGCCCGAGCAGGTATAACGGTCGCGGTCCAGTTCGAACAGCTGGCTGGAAATGACAATGCCGGGGAAGTGCGCCTGCAATGTCGGCAGGTCTTCCCAGTGGATTGTGCAGCGGTAGCCTTTGAGCAGTTCGGCCTTGGCCAGCAGGTAGCTACCGGTGCAGATACCGCCCAATGGCAGGTGCTGGCGGGCCAGCTTGCGCAACCAGTCGATCAGCGGGCGGCTGCTACGGCCACGGTCGATCGGGTTGGCGCCGACCACCAGCAACGTGTCCAGCTCCGGGGCGTTGGCGATGCTGTAGTCGGGCAGTACCCGCATGCCGTTGCTGGCGACCACGGGTGCCTCGTCCGCGGCAATCAGCACGCTGCGAAACAGTGGCTTGCGCGCGGCCAGGTTGGCCATGCGCAGGGTTTCCACCGCCGACGCCAGGCCAATGGTGGTGAAGTTGGGCAAAATCAGAAAGCCGAAGGTCTTTACGGAACAACTCTTTACAATAGACGGCGACAGGTTTGTAGAAGCGGGGTGGACCATTGCGCTGTTCCTGTGCAAGCTGAGGCAGAGTTCGTCAGGGGCAGAAAGAAATACAGCCTCGCGTGGTTCTTGTTGTTATAGGTCGTTGCCGGGTTGATCTTACACCCCGGGCGCAGCGGCCAGGAATGGCCCCGCCGGCTGGCAGGGCCGACAGTGATTGCACAGAGAAGGTGATCGTTCGTGAACCCCGAATCCATGCTGGCGGCATTGCCAGGCTACGCCATATCGCCCGAGTCGATCCAGGTGCTGCCCAATGCCAAGGCATACCGCGCCTGCCTGCTCGAACGCATCCGCGCCGCGACCCGGCGCATCGTCATCGTCGCGCTGTACCTGCAGGAAGACGAGGCCGGCCAGGAAGTGCTGGATGCCTTGTACCAGGCCAAGGCTGAGCGGCCAGGCCTGGAAATCACCATCGTGGTCGACTGGTTCCGTGCCCGCCGTGGGCTGCTGGGGGGCGGGCGCCAGCCGGGTAACGCCGCCTGGTATCAGGCCCAGCGCCAGTTGCGCGGGCTGGATATCGTCATTCACGGGGTGCCGGTGCAGACCCGCGAGCTGTTCGGCGTGCTGCACTTGAAGGGCAGCATCATCGACGATTGCGTGATCTACACCGGCGCCAGCCTGAACAACGTCTACCTGCACCGCTTTGACCGCTATCGCCTGGACCGCTACCACCTGTTCCAGTCGCCGGGGCTTGCCGACGCCATGGTCGACCTGGTACAGCGCCTGTTGCACCACACCGCCACACCACGCCTCGACTTGCCTGCACAACCTGCCACCCGCAGCCTGCGCGGCGATATCCGGCGCTTGCGAGCGCGGTTGCGGCGCATGGCCTACGAGGCACCAGCCAGCGTGGCAGGGCAGGGGTTGCGGGTGATTCCGCTGCTGGGCGTGGGCCGTGGCAACCCGTTGAACCAGGCAATGTGCGCCCTGTTGGCGACGGCGCGCACGCAACTCATCATCAGTACGCCGTATTTCAACCCGCCGCGTGTGGTTATGCGCGAGCTTGACCATGCGCTGGAGCGGGGGGTGCACGTTGAGCTGATCGTCGGTGACCGCACGGCCAACGACTTCTATATCGCCCCGGGTGAGCCGTTCAGTGCCAGTGGCGCCTTGCCTTATCTGTACGAAGACAACCTGCGTGCCTTCGCCCGACGCCGCCATGCGGCGATTGCCAGCGGCCAGCTACAAGTGCGGATCTGGAACGATCCCGGGCATACCTTCCATGCCAAGGGCGTGTGGGTCGACCAACGCTATTCGCTGCTGACCGGGAACAACCTGAACCCGCGCGGGTTCAACCTGGACCTGGAAAACGGCCTGCTGATCGATGACCCGCAAGGGCAATGGCTGGCGCCACGGGAAGCGGAGCTGACCGAGCTACGCCGGCATGCGCCGAAGATTGCCTCGGCAGAGGCCTTGGGGGTGAAGGCCGAACACCCCAAGGAAGTACGCAAGCTTCTGCGGCGGTTGCGTTTTAGCCGATTGGAGCCGTTGATCAAGCGGGTGCTCTGATGATTTGTCGGGTGCGCTTTTTGCAGGAGCGTCCCGGCAAGGCCGCTCCTACAGAGACCGTGCCGGTTCGGTCGCTGTGGCTGTCTCGGCTTTCTTCTTGCTTTGCGGCTTGAGCCGCGACACGGCAAACAGCACCACCGCCAGCCCGATGACCTGGTACAGCGAAATCTCTTCACTCAAGAGTGCCCATGACGCCAAAACCGTCAGCACCGGCCCCAGGTTGCCCACTGCCGCAGTGTGAGTCGGCCCGAGCCGCTGGATTGCCAGCGCCACCCAGTAGATCGGCAATACCGTGGAAAACACCGCCATCAACCCGGCGTTGGCCCACACCGCGCCCGGCAACTGCCACAGCTGCCCGACCGGTGCCACCAGCAGGTAATGCGCCAGCACCATCAGCGAGGACGCGGTGCCGCACAGCCCGGCCAGGCGCATCGAGCCCATCCGCTTGAGCATCATCCCGGTGCCGGAATAATACAGCGCGTAGGTCACCGCACTGGCGAACACCCACAGCGAGCCCAGCACCACCTGTTGGCCAACCCCGGCGACACTGACGTCGTGGACGAAGGCGATGCCCAGCCCCAGGTAGCACAGGCCCATGGCCGACAAGGTGCGCAGGCTTGGCCGCTCACGCAGGGCGATGGCCTGGAACACCAGCACCAGCGTCGGGTAGGTGAACAGGATCAGCCGCTCGAGCCCGGCGCTGATGTACTGCAAACCATAAAAGTCGAAAAGGCTGGCCAGGTAATAACCCAGCAGCCCAAGCAAGCACACACGCAAACCGTCGCCCAGTTTGAGCGGGGCGCTGCCTTGGCTACGGCTGGCCCATACCAGCCAGGCGAACAACGGCAGCGCCAGCCCCATGCGCATCGCCAGCAGGCTGATGGCGTCCACCGGCCCGGCAGCGTAAGCGAGCTTGACGAAAATCGCCTTGAAGCTGAAGCCCAGGGCGGCCAGCACGGCGTACAAGGCGCCGCTCTGCATCTGGCGTTGGATCAGGCTGCGTAATGCGTTCATGGATTACCCGAAGCAGAAGAATGACAGGGCTTATTCTGAACAGAAGGCGGCTAAGCTAGAATCGCTTTTAATCGAACAGGGTGTTCGCTTTTGGAGAAGCCATGCCATTCGATCTGACTGACCTGCGCCTGCTGCTGGCCATCGCTGCCACAGGCAGCCTGAGCAAGGCGGCTGCCACCTTTCCAGTGGCCGTATCGGCCGCCAGTAATCGCCTGCGCCTGCTGGAAGAGCGCTGCGGGCTGGCGCTGTTCATCCGTAATGCCGCTGGCATGCAGCTAACGCCATCCGGGCGGTTGGTGCTCGAGGGCGCGCGAACCGTCCTGGCTGAGGCGCAAAAGCTGCAGGGCACCTTGAAAGAGCTATCTGGTGAGCACCGCATCACCTTGCGCCTGGCGGCTTCCACCGTGACCAACAGCACATTGCTGCCCGCCGTGTTGGGGCCGTTCCTGGCGGACTACCCGGAAGTCGACCTGCAGCTGGTCGAGCACAAGAGCGTGGATGTGCTGCGGGTAGTGGTGGCCAACGAATGCGAGATCGGTGTTTATGACGGCATCCTGAACAGTGAGGGCGTGGTATCGCTGCCGTTTCGCACCGAGCGCCTGGTGATGCTGGTGCCTGCCGGTCATCCACTGGCCGGGCGCGAGCAGCTACGCCTGGTCGACGCCTTGGGCTTTGCGTTCATCTGCCTCCCGGGTGAGCGGCCGATGCAGCGTTTTGTCGAGGAAATGGCGATGAAGCTGGCCATGCCCCTGAAGGTTCGGGTGCGTGCACCGAGTTTCGAGGCGATCGCTCAGTTGGTGGCACAGCGTGCAGGGGTGGCATTGCTGCCTGAAACAGCGGCCCTTCGCGCCGAACAGGAGCTACCGGTGCGCAGGGTGGCACTGGCCGAAAGCTGGGCCACCCTGGAGCTTCGCCTGTGCTTCCGTGACTGGGAGCAATTGAGCTCGCATGGGCGGCAACTGGTGAGTTTTCTCTCCGGGCTTGAGGGGGGCGAGACCACTGGGATTTCTGTAGTGAACACGGCGCCTTGATGTCAAAATGATATTGCCGGCATGCCTCCATCTACAGGTGCTGGGCTATCATTTGCAGTCAACCGTCCAAGGCCCCTCTGAAAAGTCATCACGAGCGCATACAATCGGGCCTTTTCCTCGTTAACCAGATAGGCCAATGCGTATATGGCGCTAGATCCACCCACGATGCTGACCATCTCGGTCGCCCTGGCAGCGGCGGCTGCCCTGTACCTGGCGATTGAGTGGCGCAGTGTCCGCGAAACCTCACTGCTGTTCTGGAGTGCCGGTTTTGCCACTATTACTGTCGGTTGTATCCTGGCCTTGCTGCGCGGGGTCGGGTTGTTGTTCATCGGTATCTGGTTCGCCAACGGTTTGCTGGTGGTGGCGCACTGTTTCTTCCTGATGGGCGTACTGCGCTTTACCCAGGACCGCTTGTCGCGGGCCTGGCTGATGATTGTGGTGGTCTGGTTCGCCTTGCTGTTGTTGCCCGTAGGGCCGCAGTGGTCGAAGGTGATGCTGATGGTCAACTCGTTGCTGGTGGCGGCATTGACGCTGAAGGCCAGCTTCCTGTTGCGGCCCCACGGCAAGTCGCTGAGTGTCGGGGCCGTGCAGCTGCGTTATGTACTGCTGATTCACGGGCTGTTCTATGTGGCCAAGGCGGTCATTGCGATCACGCCGGGAACGTTGATTGACCTGGCCACCTTTGGCGGGATGATCATTCAGATTTCCCTGGTCGAGGGGGCGATGGCGATCATGCTGATTGCTTTGTCGATGACCGGCACTGTGCGCTATCGGCGCGAAGAGCGGATTGCCCGGCTGGCAGCCCGCGACCCGTTGACCGCGCTGTATAACCGGCGTGCGCTAGAGGTACGGGCGGGGCATTTCTTCAAGGACGTCAGCCCGGCGCAGCCCGGGGCGTTGCTGCTGATCGACATCGACAACTTCAAGCTGGTCAACGACCTGCACGGGCATATCGCCGGGGACCGGTTGCTGATTGCCCTGAGCGAGATGATTCGTACGGTGCTACCCGAGCGCGCGCTGGCCGCGCGGTTGGGCGGCGATGAGTTCGTCATCTTGTTGAGCGGGGCGAGTAGCGAGCGGGTCATGGAGCTGGGTGGGTTATTGCGTGAGCAATTTCAGCAGTATGCCAGCAAGACCGTGCCTACGCCGCACGCGGTTACCTTGAGTATCGGCGTGAACCTGTTCGAGCAGCCGCCGGCGAGCCTGGCCGCGTTGATCGAGCAGGGGGATGTGGCGTTGTACCAGTCCAAACGCAGTGGGCGCGATAGCATTCGGTTTGTTGAGCGGCCAATGGCTGACCTCAACCAATAGACTAATGGGGCTGCTGCGCAGCCCATCGCCGGCAAGCCAGCTCCCACAAGTACTGCGCAGACGTTCAGTATTGCGCGGGCCCTGTGGGAGCTGGCTTGCCGGCGATGGGCCGCGAAGCGGCCCTAATAGCCTGAGGTTACTGTTTGGACAGCCGGTGTCAGGTCACCACCTGGTAGCACGGCACATACGCTGCGCCGCCCGGCAGCTTCATGCGGTGCTGGTCGACGAAGGCCTGTAGCAGCCGGCCCAGGGGGTCCAGTACAGCGCTGTCGCCGTGGATCTGATACGGGCCGTGTTCCTCGATCAGGCGGATACCTTTGTCCTTGACGTTCCCGGCAACGATGCCCGAAAAAGCCCGGCGCAGGTTGGCAGCCAGTTCATGGGGTGGTAGCTCGCGGCGCAGGTCCAGCTCGGCCATGGCCTGGTGGGTCGGGTCGAACGGGCGCTGGAAGCTCTCTTCGATCTTCAGCAGCCAGTTGAAGTGGAAGGCGTCGTTGCGCTCGCGGCGGAACTGCTTGACCTCCTTGAGCCCTTCGACCATGTGCCGGGCAACTTCGGCCGGGTCATCAATGATGATTTCGTACAAGCAGTGCGCCGCCTCGCCCAGGGTGGCGCCGACGAAGGCATGCAATTGTTGCAGGTAAGGCTCGGCGCTGCGCGGGCCGGTGAGCACCACCGGGAACGGCACGTCGTGGTTGTCCGGGTGCATGAGGATGCCCAGCAGGTAGAGGAACTCCTCGGCCGTGCCGGCACCGCCGGGGAAGATGATGATGCCGTGACCGACACGCACGAAGGCTTCCAGGCGTTTCTCGATGTCCGGCAGGATCACCAGCTCGTTGACGATCGGGTTGGGCGCCTCGGCGGCGATGATGCCCGGCTCGGTCAGGCCCAGGTAGCGGCTGCCATGCATGCGCTGCTTGGCGTGGGCGATGGTGGCGCCTTTCATCGGCCCCTTCATCACGCCAGGGCCGCAGCCGGTGCACACGTCCAGCTTGCGCAGGCCCAGTTCGTGGCCGACCTTCTTGGTGTACTGGTATTCCTCGGTGCTGATCGAGTGGCCGCCCCAGCACACCACCATCTTCGGCTCCACGCCCGGGCGCAGGGTGCGGGCGTTGCGCAGCAGGTGGAATACGTAATCGGTGATGCCCTGGGAGCTTTCCAGGTCGATACGCTGGCTGGCCAGCTCGCTCTCGGTGTAGACGATGTCGCGCAGGGCGCTGAACAGCATTTCACGGGTGCTGGCGATCATTTCGCCATCGACGAAGGCGTCGGCCGGGGCATTCTGCAGCTCCAGGCGCACGCCGCGGTCCTGTTGGTGAATTTTAACCTCGAAGTCCTTATAGGCCTCGAGGATAGTCTTGGCATTGTCGACATGGGCGCCGGTGTTGAGGATGGCCAGGGCGCACTGGCGGAACAGGGTGTAGAGGCTACCGGTACCGACTTCACTCAGTTGCTGCACTTCACGTTGTGACAGCGTTTCCAGGCTGCCTTTGGGGCTGACGGATGCATTGATGACATTGCGTTGAGGCATCTAAGTCTTTCCTGTGCGGGTAAAACATCCTTCTTTGACAACACCATACCGAGAAATGTGGACGGCAACGAGGGGGCGGGTGAAAAACCTTGAGACCGGGTTGGCTTCTTCGCGGGCTTGCCCGCTCTCACAGATACAGTGCGGATCCCTGTGGGAGCGGGCAAGCCCGCGAAGAAGCCACCCCTGTCCCGATTTATCCCAACAGCTTTTGCACGCCGAGGGTAATTGCCAAGCCACCGCCTACCAGCCACAGGTTAAGAATCGCCCCGGTAGCCAGCGCCTTTGGCCCGGCCTGGCGAATTTGGCTGAAGCGGGTTTCCATACCCAGTGCAGTCATGGCCATGGTCAGGGCAAAAGTGTCGAGGCTGTTCACCGCCTGGGTCACGCTACCCGGCAGTACCTGCAGCGAATTCACCAGCACCAGGGCAAGGAAGCCGAAGGCGAACCACGGCATCGCAATGCGCCCATTGCCCTGCGCCTGGCCGGCCTTGCGCGAGCGGCTGATCCACAGGCCTACCACCAGCAGTACCGGCACCAGCAGCATCACCCGGGTCATCTTGACGATGGTGGCGATATGAGTGGCTTCAGGGCTGACGTTACTGGCTGCGCCCACTACTTGGGCGACTTCGTGGATAGTGCCGCCCAGGAAAAGCCCGGCGCCCAGGGTGTCCAGGTGCAGCCACCCGGCGTTGATGGCCAGCGGGTAGAGGAACATCGACAAGGTGCCGAACAACACCACGCTGCCGACGGCCATGGCGCTCTTGTGCGGGGCACTGCGCAGTGCCGATTCGAAGGCGAGCACGGCGGCGGCGCCACAGATGGCGCTGCCAGCGGCGGTCAGCAGGGCAGTGTCGCGGTCCAGCTTGAACAGCTTCATGCCACACCAAAGGCCGATCAGCAGGGTGCTGGACACCACCAGCAACGACACGAGCAGCCCCGACCAGCCGACTTCGGCGATTTCCTGCAGGCTGACCCGCAGGCCGAAGAAGGCCACGGCAATGCGCAGCAGGCCGCGGGCCGAAAAGTTGATGCCGGCAGCCCAGCTGGCCGGTACACCATCGCGCAAGGCATTGCCGTACAGCGCGCCGGCGACGATGCCGACAATCAACGGGCTGATGCCCAGGTTGGCGATGGCAGGCAAGGCCGCCAGCTGAGTGACCGCAAGCGCAAAAAGCGCGACGAACAGGATGCCGTTGAGCCGCCCTCGGGTAGAGAGGGTAGGCGAATAAGCGGGGTGGGACGGAACCGTGGCCATGTGAGTCCTCCGGAAAGGTGTTTCGACAAGGCCTACGTTAATCTGGTTATAAGCTTATAAAAAATCGTAATTTGGAATGGCAAATATCCGTTTAGCTGATATTTTTAAAACATGACCCCAGAACAACTGATAACGTTTGCCACTGTTGCCGAGCACGGCAACATCAGCCATGCGGCCCAGGCGCTGCACTTGTCGCAACCGGCGGTGTCCGGCCAGCTCAAGCTGCTGCAGGAGGCTTTTGGCGAGCCGCTGTATCAGCGTGCCGGCCGTGGTGTGCGGTTGACGGCAGCCGGCGAGCAGCTGCTGGCCCATGCCGAGCGCCTGCGCGAAACCTTCCGCCAGGCCCAGGCACTGCGTGAGGCCATGCGTGGCCTGGAGCGTGGTACCTTGCGTATCGGTGCCAGTACCACACCCGCCAGCTACCTGCTGCCTTACCTGATTGCCGACTTCCATGCCCGTCACCCGGACGTGCTGGTGACTACATCGCACGGCAACACAGCGGAGATCGTCGCTGCGCTGGACAGTGTCGACATCGCCCTGATCGAAGGGCCGCCTGCGCAGGAGTTGCCCTTGGGCACGCAAGTGACGGCCTGGCGTGAGGACGAGATCGTTGCCATCGTGCCCAGTGGTCATCCGCTGGCAGGCAGTGACCAGCAGGCCTTGGCGTCGCTGGGTGCTTACCCGTTGGTGCTGCGCGAGAGCGGCTCGGGGGTGCGGCAGATTGTAGAGCGGGCGTTTGCCCGTGATGGTGTGGCGATGCGCGTAGCGCTGGAAATTGCCGGGGTGGAAGGGGTGAAGGAGGCGGTGCGTGCGGGGATGGGTGTTGGCTTTGTGTCGGCGATGTCCATCCGCCATGAGGATGGGGCGCTGCACAGGTTGCAGGTTGCGCCGCAGCCTTTGGTCAGGCGGTTTTCCATTCTGATGCCGCATGCCGCGACGCCATCGCGGGCGGCGGCGCGGTTTCTTGAGTTGTGTGTGGGTATGCAAGAGGTCGGTTGACTGTGGCGGCCTTTTCGCGGCACAAGGCCGCTCCTACAGGGGGTACGCAGCATTCAACGGCTTTGTACCTGTAGGAGCCGGCCTTGTGCCGCGAAGAGGCCGGCGCAGGCACCCTCAATTCAAATGAAAGACATGCTTCAGATAAGCAATAAAATTCTCGTCTCGGCACTGCGTCTTGCCCGGACTGTCGGAAATCTTCGCCACTGGCGCCCCATTGCAGCCGGTCATCTTGATCACGATGTTCATCGGCTCCACTCCCGGGATATCACACGTGAGCTTGGTACCAATGCCAAAGCTCACATTGATCCGTTCATGCAACGCCCGGTACAGCCCCAGCGCCTTGGCAAAATCCAGCCCGTCGGAAAAGATCAGGGTCTTGCTCCTCGGGTCGATCCCCAGCCGCTCATAATGGGCAATGGCTTTTTCCGCCCACGCCAGTGGATCGCCCGAGTCGTGCCGCAAGCCATCGAATAGCTTGGCGAAGTACAGATCGAAATCGCCAATGAAGGCATCCATGGTGATGCAGTCGGTTAAAGCAATACCCAACAGCCCGCGGTACTCTCTTACCCAGCATTCCAGCGCAGCGGCCTGGCTGTCGACCAGGCGTGGGCCGAGCTGCTGGTGGGCCATGAACCATTCGTGAGCCATGGTGCCGAGTGGCTTGAGCTCGAACTCGCGGGCCAGGTGCACATTGCTGGTGCCGACGAAGCGCCCGGGGAAATCGTGCTTGAGGATGTGCACCACCTCTTCCTGCACGCGGTAGGAAAAGCGCCGCCGGGTACCGAAGTCCGCCAGCTGGAAGCCGGCCAGCTCATCGGCGCTGGTCTCGGCTTTGAGCCAGTCCAGCTTCTGGTACAGGCGTTCGCCCACTTGCTCGATCACCACTTCGCGATAGCGGTAGCGGTTGCGGACTTCGCTGATGATCGCCAGCAGCGGGATTTCATAGAGGATCACGTGCAACCACGGCCCACGCACGCGGATTGCCAGTTGCCCTTCGCCATCCAGGCCCACCTGGACATAGCGCAGGTTGAAGCGAAACAGGCTGAGGAAGCGAATGAAGTCCGGCTTGAGGAAGGGGATTTTTTCCAGATAGGCCAGTTGGTCGTGGGTGACGGTAACCTCGGCCAGCTGCTCCACCTGATAGCGGATCTCGGCCAGGTAGGGGGAAAGGTCTTCGCCATTGCGGCAGCGAAACTCCCATTCCACCTCGGCGTTGGGGTAGTTGTGCAGCACCGCCTGCATCATGGTGATCTTGTAGAAGTCGGTGTCCAGCAGGTTCTGGATGATGCGTGGGCCAAAAACACTGTCGCTCATGGGCGGTCTTCCTTGATCAGGGCAAGCTGGTGGTCAAGCGCGGCCTCGTCGCCGCAGAGGATCACGCCCTCGGCGGCCAACGCATCACATGCCTCGATGGCCCCGGCCTGGGTAAGCGCGCGGCAGGCCGGCAGGTACAGCAGCACCTGAAAGCCGGCCTGGCGCAATTGGCGGGCGGTGGTCTTGACGCAGTAGTCCAGGGCCAGGCCGCCGACGATCACCGCGCTTACCTGCTGCACCTTGAGGTATTCGATCACCCCGGTAGAGCGGCGCTCGGCAAGGTCGTGGTAGCAGGCGCCGTAGGGGTGCAGGTCAGGTTCGACGCCTTTCCACACGAAGTAGTCGTAGTCGATGGGAGCGGGCAGACCGGGCAGCAGCGCGAAGCCCGGTGTGCCGGGGACGCAGTGGCTGACCCAGGTCAGGTCGGCGTTGGCTAGTTGCAGGGGTTGCAGCATGTGCGCAGGGTCGGCGACCACCCAGGCGGCGTTGGCCGGGTGCGCGTCCTTGCTGCCCAGGCGCAGGTCGGCGCGCAAGGCCATGGCGTTCAGGTCAGCCGCAATTTCGTCGCCTTCGGGCACCGGCAGCTCCAGCGGGGCGTTGGCAGTGAAGCCGTTTTGCGCGTCGACATCGAAACTGGCGATCTTCATGGCGGTTCTCCTTGCTGGAATGGTTATATAATTCACCTGGTGTATTAAGTATGTCAAGTGGTAAACGATATGGGGTTGGTGGTTGCCTTACTTAGATGCTCTGGTGGATTATTGTGCTACTGAACAAGGAGCTGCACGGTGAGTACAGTCGAAGTCCTGGCCAGTGTCGACATCGTCGCCCTGCGCCTGGCCCCTGATGCCCAGCATCTGCAAGTGTTGTTGCACCGTCGTGAGCGCGAGCCGCATGCCGGGCAATGGGCCTTGCCTGGGGTCATCGTAAATGGGCGTACCCCCGACACCAGTCTGGAAGATGCCGCCAGCCGGGCCCTGCACGAGAAGGCCCGGGTGCAACCCTGCTACATGGAGCAGGTGGGTACCGAGGGCAATGCATTCCGCGATCCACGAGGGTGGTCGTTGAGCACCTATTACCTGGCGTTGCTCGACCCCGCGCAGGACGTCGAAGGCGAGCAACTGGCGTTTTTCGATCTGGACAGTGTGCTGGGGCGCAAGGTGCTGTTGCCCTTTGACCACAACTTGCTGGTGGAGCGGGCCCGCGAACGCCTGGCGGCAAAGACGGTGTACAGCAGCCTGCCGCTTTACCTGTTGGCGCAGAAGTTTACTGTGCAGGATGCGCTCGGGGCGGTGCAGGCCTGCCTGGGACAGGGGGTGAACGGTACCTCTGTGCGCAAACGCCTGGAGCGTTTACGCGAGCTGGGTTGGGTAAGGGATACCGGCGAGAAGCACCAGCCAAAGCTGGGCAGGCCGCAGCAGTTGTATCAGTACACGCCGCAAGGGGAGCGGGCATTCATGTTTGACCGCAGTTTGTTACCTGAAGGCGGATAAGTGAGGAGCTAGCTGACCTGGCAGAAGTGCCAATGTCTAAACACTTGCCTTAGGCGATAGCTGCCGCTCAACAGTGTTCAGTAACTGGTCAACCGTCCAGGGTTTGGACAGGAACGTTGAACACTCAGGCAGGCGAACGCCGGGATCAAGTTGGCCGGCCGACATCACGATCACGGCGGTAGCAGGCCAACGATCAATGATCAGGTGCGCAAGATCCACGCCAGTGAGTTGGCCAGGCATCTGGATATCGGTCAAGACGAGGTCCAGCTGGGCCATTGTTTCCAGCACCGTTATCGCCTCATCGACACAACTGCAGCTGTGCACGTCGAGTTCGAGCGATTCCAGCGCCTCACAGGCGAGCATTCGGATCAACTCGTCGTCCTCTACTACCAATACACTGCGAGCCATAATAAAAACCCCGATCATGTAGCCATACGGCCAGCGGCCATGACCAGTGGTTTCACGCGGCTGACGGGTGGCGCTTGGGTTGCTGGCCAGCCCAGCGATCTATACTTGCCCATTACCGTCGGGCTTAGATGGTTTTTGTCATTGCCATCGATCCAGGATCGTTGGTAAATGAAACCACGAAACTTTTTCGATCCCGGTCCGGCACGTGCGCAGGGGCCACGGTGTCAAAAGGCACGCTCGAAAATAATCTTCCATATTGGCCAGCTGTGGATGAGAACCCATGCATCAACTGCCTCCCGATGAAATGATCAGGCTTGCACTACAGAAGTCACAGGCCCGTTTACACAAGCAGCATCAGTTGGTGGTGGAGTATGGCGTGTCGTCACTCAGGTCGACGAACCTCGATACTTTGCTCACGCAGGCTTGTACCGTGGTGGCCAACGGCATGAGCACGCGTTTTGCCAAGGTGTTGATGCCGTTGCCTGGGAGTGACGATTTTTTGCTGACCCACGGCGTCGGTTGGGATCCCTCGGATATCGGCCACGCCAAGGTCGGTGGGGATGTGGCCAGTCCGGCGGGTTATGCCATTTCCACCTACCGGCCGGTGCTCTCCAACCATCTGGGCCAGGAGCAACGCTTCCGCACGCCGGACCTGTTGAAGAAATACGGTATCGAACGCGCCATCAACGTGCCTATCCGGGGGGCGCTCAGGCCCTTTGGTGTGCTGGAGGCGGATAGCACCGACGGTGACGACTTCATCGAAAGCGACCTGGTCTTCCTCGAGGGTATCTCCAATGTCATCTCCATGGCCGTGGAGCGTCTGGCAAATGGGGCGGATGACCAGTTACCGGATCGCTATTCCGAGAGCATGCTCAATGCCAGTCCGGACTGCGTAAAGATCCTCACCACCCACGGCGACATCGAATTCATGAATGATGCCGGGATGTGCCTCATGCACATCGGCGAGCTGGCAGAGGTGCGGGGCAAACCTTGGGCCCAGCTGTGGCCTGATGATTCCAAGGCGGTGGTGCGTGATGCCATGGCGCGTTCCGTAGCCGGCGAGTCGGCAAGGTTTGAAGCCTATTGCCCTACAGCCACCGATGAGCCGAGATGGTGGGACGTCACCATCGCCCCCATTCTGACTACTGAGGGCAAGGTGGACAGACTGATCGCGGTGTCGCGGGACATCACCGAGCGGCACCAGCATGAGGCTCAGCTGCTGTCGCTGATTGCCGTGCAGAACACCAAGCTGAGCGACAGCGATCTCTATCTCGAAGAGATTCACCATCGGGTGAAGAACAGCCTGCACCTGGTGAACACCCTGCTGCAGCTTCAAGCCAACCTGTCGGCGGATGAGGCGGTCAAGATCCAGCTGCAGACGGCGGCGAGCCGTGTGCTGACGATAGCCAGTGTGCATGAACGCCTCTATCAGACCGCAGAAACCCAGGGTGTCCTGGCATCAGAGTATCTTGGCGCCTTGTTGAGTGACCTGGGGTCGGCGCTGGCTGAACGAAAGATCGTCCTCGACGCCGATGCTTTCATTCTCCCTCCACAGCGGATGGCGCCGTTGGGCCTGGTCATTTCCGAGCTGATCACCAATGCCCTCAAGTACGGCAAGGGCACCATAGGCGTGAGCGTCCAGGATGCAGGCGACCATGCTGTCATTACGGTAAGGGACGAGGGGGAGGGCTTTCCGGAGTCTTATCCCGAACCAAGCGGAACAGGCCTGGGCATGCGGCTGGTGAAAAGCTATTCAGGGTATGGGGCCAATGCAATTACGCTGGACCGGCTAGCCGAGAACAGTACGATTTGTGTGAAGTTCAAGCTGTAGGGGGCAGTTGAATCCGCCTTGCCCCGCACCGCGTTCCAGGTTGGCCATGCAGGAGCAAACCAGAGCCAGCAGGGCCCTGGTTTGCTGACAGGTCAGCGTTCGTCATCAAGTATGCCTTCGTTATCGGCCTGGTCTGATTCGGTATCCAGGCCGAGTGGTCAGTTGATTTCGCCTTCACTGCTGCCGGAAAGACGCTCCATAAGCAGATGATGGCAGTCGGCTCGAGCGGTCATCTCTGAGGCGAGACCGGAAGGTTCCGCTTTGCGCTTGCGTGCGATAAAGCCCGCGTTTTTGGAGTTCAGGTACAATCAGCTCGACGAAATCCTCCAAGGTGCCAGGACTGGTGAGCGGGTTCAGCATGTAACCACTGGTTCCCGAAATGCGGGCGTGCTCCTCGATGCAGTCGGCTACTTGCTCAGGCGTTCCTACCAGAATCAAATCTGTACCGCGTGTGACGTTGGCAAAACGCTTCCTGACGTCACCTGCCGTCAACGGCTTGCCGCTGCCGTCTGGTCGCATCATGTAGGAGGTCAAACCTTCGGTATGGGTCGAGAGCGCATCGCCGTCCGCATAGCGGCTAAGGTCGATGCCTGTATCGCCGGCATAGCTGACCAATTGTGCTTCCAGGTGATAGTTGCTCTGAAGCTCGTCATACTTTCTCTGGGCCTCAATCTCGGTTTTCGCCGTGACGATCCGCAGCACCGTAAGCGATTTCACGTCATCCCGATCACGTCCACGAGCCTGTGCCATCGTCCAGATTTCTTCCAGACCCTGGCGGATTTCATTTGGGTTGGATTTGGCGATGAAAATCAGCTCTGCATGTTTGGCTGCGAACTCTCGGCCCCGGCCTGACCAACCGGCCTGGATAAGCAGCGGGGTTCGTTGCGGGGAAGGCGCTGTCAGGTGAGGGCCTGCCACGCGGTAGCGCTCCCCGCAATGATTGATCGGTCTCACTCGCTCGCCACGGGCGTAGCGCTGACCCGCTTTGTCCTGCACCACTGCGTCGTTTGCCCAGCTGCCCTCCCAGAGCTTGTAGGCCACGTCCATGAACTCTTCGGCGCGTTCGTAGCGGTCGGCATGCTTGACCATCTCTTCCAGGCCGAAGTTGCGAGCAGCACTGGAAAGGTAGGATGTGACGATGTTCCAGGCGATCCGGCCATTGGTCATGTGATCGAGCGTGCTGAAGCGCCGGGCATGCGTGAAGGGATGTTCGTAGGTCGTGGTAACGGTAGCGCCGAATGCCAGATTCCTGGTGATCGCAGCTAGCCCCGGAATGATCATCAACGGGTCGTTCGCAGGCGCTTCTACCGCCCACTTCACTGCTGCTTCAGCGCTCCCGCCGAAGACGTCGTAGAAGCCCAGGACATCTGCGAAGAAGAGCATGTCGAGGTTAGCCTGGTCGGCGATACGGGCTTGGTTCGACCAGAAATCAAACGTGTTGGCGGCCAGGCGCTCATCCGCTGGATGAGTCCATAGGCTGGGGGCGCCACCGCAGCCAACGCTCGCTTGTTCGTATAGCGCAAACAATAGGGGTTTGGGGTCGGACATCATTTTTCCTGTCTTCATTGATATCAGCTGGCAGCTCACCGCTGATGCTGGAACCCTTTGCCGAAGTGGCGTTCAAGACGGTGCTGAATGAGCTCCAGCCCAATGGACAGCAGCCAGTAGATGAGCGCGGCAGTGGCGAGCATTTCGATATAACGGTATGAGGAGCGTCCGTAGGACTGCGCCAGGAACATCACTTCCCACACCCCCATTACCGAAATGAGCGACGAGTCCTTCAGCATCGAGATGAACTGGCTGGTGGTCGGGGGGATAATCGTCCTCATCGCTTGCGGAAGCACAACATGGAGGAACGCCGAGGTCGGCCTCAAGCCAAGCGCAGCAGCCGCTTCTCGCTGCCCGGGTGGGACAGCCATGATGCCGGCACGAAAAATTTCGCTGAGGTAGGCGCCGTAGTTGAGCGACAGTGCAATGATCCCTGCGCTAATCGCTCCCGGCACCACACCCAGTTGCGGTAGGCCCAGGTAAATGAGCAGGATCTGGATCAACAGCGGCGTACCGCGGAAAAACGATGCATAGAAGCTCGCCACGCCGAACGCCACAGCACTGCGTGATAACCGCGCCAGCGCCGTAACAAAGCCCAGCAGCAACGAAAACCCTATCGAGCAAATACAGAGGAAAAGCGTCAGTGCTGCACCCTGAAGGAAGCCGTTTGGTCCCAGCCGCAGGCCTACAAGGTTGGGCCATTTATCCAGGATGATCGAGAACTTCAGGTCAAAGCTCAGGAAGAAGAAGATGCAAAAGCCAAGCAATGCCCCCCAGGTCAGATACAGGCGGGTCTTGAACCCAAAGGTCCGACCAAGCAGGCTCGATTTCACCTTGGGTGCGAGAACGGACTTTGCGGGGTGTGGGTTGAGGACTGTCATTTACTGATATCGGCGCCGATCCACTTCTGGGAAATCTTGGCCAGTGTTCCATCGGCCTTGAGTGCTGTGATGACCTCAGTGACCTTTTCATTCCACTGCGGATCGCCTTTCTCAATAGCGATTACGTTGGGTTCGGCGTACAAAGTCTCGCCTGTGATTTTGAAGCGTGGATCCTGGGCAATACGCTCCTTGGCAGTGATCAGATTGGTGACCATTGCGTCCAGGCGCACGCCGGTGCCCAGTGCCAGATCCTGGAAGGCGACAGTTTCGTTGTCATACGGCGCAGCCTGGGCGTTATCAAACGGGTAGATGAGAGGTTTGTCTTCTGCCCCTTCGATGGTGAGATCTTTGTTCAGGTAAGCCTCGTAGGTCGAGGCGCTAATGACGCCAACTTTCTTGCCTGACAAATCTTTTCCCGAGGTGATGGCGGTGTCCTTGGCGTTGACCACGATCACCGCTGGCGACTGGTAATACTCGACCGGGAAGTCGAACACCTCAGCACGCGCCTTGCTCGGCGTCATTGAGCAGACACAGATATCGTAACGGCCACTCCAGCGGCCTGCGGCGATGACATCCCAAGAGGGCGTTTCGAGCTTGAGCCTCACCCCAAGACGCTCGGCTACGGCCTTGGCGACATCCACGTCAAAGCCATCCAGCTGGTTTTGCTCATTCAAGAATGAGAATGGCGGGTAGTTCTCCATCAGCACGCCGGTAAGCTCACCCTTGCCCTGGACACGATCAAGCGTTGCGCCCGCAAAGGCCGTTGAGGAAGCCACCAGTAAGGCAAGGCCCAAAGGTAAAAGTGGGAAGGCTTTCAACGACTGACACTCCATAGGGTTTGATTTTTAATATTAAAACGCAATATAAAATCAGTTGATACAAACATTATGGAATATGATTGGTTCCGGGCGCTATATCTACGGTGCTTTGATCAATGCGCGCAGCGGCTGGTATCCCCTTGCTCCGCCGATGCCTTGCGCGCCGCCGCCAGCAGGGTCGCCAGCACGATCAGCGCTGCACCAACGGCCATGCGCAGGCTCGGCTGATCACCAAACAGCCACCAGGCGCCGATGATCGCGTACACCGGTTCCAGCGCGATGATCATGCCGGCCGTCCGCGCTTCCAGGCCTTCCAGGCTCTTGACGAACAAAAACTGCGACAGCCCGGTGCAGAACACGCCCAGCAGCGCCAGGTTGACCCAGTCGCTGCCCGCCAGGCTGGTGCTGCCCAGGTGGGTGAAGGCAAACGGTGCCACCAGCGCGGCCACCACCACGTTCTGCCAGAAGGCCACCTGCATGGCGTTCATGCTTGATGCATTGCGGCGGTTGGCCACGGTCAGCAGGGCGAATGCCAGGCCCGAACCCAGTCCCCACAGCAGGCCGATGGTGCCGTTGTCCAGCAGGTCGAAAGTCGGCACCACCAACACCAGGCCGGCGGTAACCATCAGCAGCAGCAAACCTTGCACGGCCCCGATACGCTGGCCAAATACACCGCGTTCGATCATGGCAATGAACGCTGGGAAGCTGGCGAAGCCCAGAGTGGCCATCGCCACGCCGCCGACTTTGACGGCAATGAAGAAGGTCACCCAGTGGGCTGCCAGCAGGGCGCCGGTCAGGCCCAGCACCGGCAAATTGCGCAGAGTGAGCGCATCGAGCAGGCGGGTGCCCTTGAGCCCGGCGACGAAGCCCAGGGCAATGAAGGCGAAGGTGGCGCGGCCAAAGGTGATGATGCTGGCGTCGGCGTCGATCAAGTGACCAAGGATGCCGGTCAGGCCGAACAGCACAGCGGCGATATGGGCAACGCACAGGGCGTTACGGTGGCCGGTGGCGGCACCGGCTACGGGGATTGAAGTCGCGATCATGGCAGTCAAGTCTTCACAATGTGGCGCGCGCAAACACTCCCTGCTGGCGCTGCGCAGGTCTCTGATACTGGGAGTTTTTATCGTTATGAGCCCAGGCGAATTGCCCGGTGCAAAAAGGCGCCACAGCGTTGGAATTGTGAAGCGAGGCTGTTTTACTCGCGGCTACCACGTCGGCCAGCCCACGGCGCGGGGCTGGTCGATGTGTGTATTATTTTTGTATACAGGGTTTTGCAGCCGATTGCGGGCGACGTGTGCTTGTCTGATCGCGACATCGGCGGTTGCCTTGCAGCGCCGCGTCATTCGTCGCCGTAGTTCATGATCGACAGCAGGCGTATGGGCACCTGCACCAGTTGCTCAGGGCCATGTGGGGTTTCGCCGTCGAAGGTCAGGCTGTCGCCGGCGTGCATGTGGTAGAGCCGGTTGCCATGGCGATACACCAGTTCGCCCTCCAGCAAGTGGAGGAACTCGGTGCCAGGGTGGGCGAAGGTGGGGAACTCTTCGCTGGCGTCGTCCATGCTCACCATATAGGCCTCGAAGTTCTTCTTCGGCCCCCTGGCGTGATTGAGCAAGTGGTAGGTGTGGCCCTTCTCGGTGCCGCGGCGTACCACTTCCAGCCCTTCGCCGGCCTTCACCAGCAGGGCATTGCCATCGGGCTGGTCATATTGGCTGAACAGCTTGGCCATCGGCATGCCCAGCACGTCGCACAGGCGGCTGAGGGTGTCGAGGCTGGTGGACACCTGGGCGTTCTCGATCTTGCTCAGCATGCCCTGGCTGATGCCGGCGATGCGTGCCACATCGGCGAGCTTGAGGGACTGGGCCTGGCGCTGGCGCTTGATCTGCAGGCCAAGGTACTGCTCCAGGCGAAGGCGCGGTTCGGTTTCAGTCGACATCGAATGTCCTGCACGGTTTCAGTTCAAGAATAAAGTTTTCGCACTGGGAAAGTGCGAAATGCAACTGCGCTGGCCGCTTCTTTCCTCAGGTGAAAACAAGTTTCCCATAAATAGAACAGAAAAACCTGCCTGGATTTTGTCTTGGCTGTGCCGGCCTCTCGCGGGCAAGTCCACTCCCACAAAGGCTTTGCGGCGAATCCTGTGGGAGCGGGCTTGCCCGCGAAGAGGCCCGAACAGACACCCCAAGGTCGCGGCCTGAACAAACTTGGCAAGCGCATTGCATTCCTGTCAGGAAAGTAAGTTTCCTTTGCGGAATCATTGCCCCTTGCCCAGGAGTGTCCAACCCATGTTGCCAGCAGAAACCCAGCGCACGCTCGACCAACACGGCATCAAGTACGTGCTGGCGCAGTTCGTCGATATTCATGGCTCGGCCAAGACCAAATCGGTGCCGATATCGGGTCTGAAAATGGTAGCCGAGGAGGGTGCCGGCTTTGCCGGGTTCGCCATCTGTGGCATGGGCATGGAACCGCACGGGCCGGACTTCATGGCCCGCGGCGACCTGTCTACACTGGTCCCGGTGCCGTGGCAGCCAGGCTATGGCCGCGTGGTGTGCGTGGGCCATGTCAACGGCCAGCCTTGGCCCTATGACACCCGCTACGTGTTGCAGCAACAGGTGCAGCGCCTGGCCGACAAAGGCTGGACCCTGAACACCGGCCTTGAGCCTGAGTTCAGCCTTTTCCGCCGCGACGAAGGCGGCAAGCTGCAACTGGTGGACGCCTCCGACAACCTCGACAAACCCTGCTACGACTACAAGGGCCTGTCGCGCTCGCGGCTGTTCCTCGAGCGCCTGACCGAGGCCCTGCAGCCGGTGGGCTTCGACATCTACCAGATCGACCACGAAGACGCCAACGGCCAGTTCGAGATCAACTACACCTACAGCGATGCCATGGAGTCGGCCGACCGTTTCACCTTTTTCCGCATGGCCGCCGGTGAGATCGCCAACGACCTGGGCATGATCTGCTCGTTCATGCCCAAGCCCGACCCCAAGCGCGCCGGCAACGGCATGCACTTTCACCTGTCGCTGGCCAGCAGCACCCACAAGAACCTGTTCCACGACCCGTCCGACAGCAGCGGCATGGGCCTGTCGAAGCTGGCCTACCACTTTGCCGCAGGGCTGATGGCACACGGCCCGGCGCTGTGTGCCTTTGCGGCGCCGACGGTCAATTCCTACAAGCGTCTGGTGGTAGGCCGTTCGTTGTCGGGTTCGACGTGGGCCCCGGCCTTCGTAGCCTGGGGGGCCAACAACCGTTCGGCGATGGTGCGCATTCCTTATGGTCGCCTGGAGTTCCGCCTGCCGGACGCCGGCTGCAACCCGTACCTGGTCACCGCCGCGATCATTGCCGCCGGCCTGGATGGCATCGACCGCCAGCTGGACCCGGGCGAGATGTGCAATGAAAACCTGTACACCCTCAGCCTTGAAGAAATTGCCGCACGCGGCATCAAGACCCTGCCGCAATCGCTGAAGGAGGCCGCCGACGCGCTCGAAGCCGACCCGTTGTTCCGCGAGGTGCTGGGCGCCGAGATCGTCGACGAGTTCATCAAGCTCAAGCGCATGGAGTGGGTGGAGTACTGCCGCCACGTCTCCGACTGGGAAATCCAGCGTTACACCGAGTTCTTCTGACCGCCCCCAATCCCCTGGGCGGCCAATACGAGAGCGGTCGCCCACTGCCTAGTAAGGAGCATCACCATGTGTGGAATTGTAGGCCTGTACCTGAAAAAGCCCGAGCTGGAAGCCCAGCTTGGCAAGCTGTTCGAACCCATGCTCCAAGCCATGACCGACCGCGGCCCGGACAGCGCCGGCTTCGCCATCTACGGCGATGAAGTAGCCGAAGGCTGGGTCAAGCTGACCCTGCAAGCGGCTGACACCAATTACCCCTGGACCACCCTGATGGGCCAGCTGGAAGGGCACCTGGGCTGCTCGCTGGACTGGTTCCAAAACGCCAGCGCCGCGGTGCTCAAGGTGCACACCGATGAAGCCGCTGCCCGCGCCGCGTTGGCCGAGCTCGCGCCCGACGTGCGCATCATGAGCGCCGGGCAGAGCATCGAAATCCTCAAGGGCATGGGCTTGCCAGCAGAAATTTCCAGCCGCTTCGGCCTGGCCGGCATGAAGGGCAGCCACATCATCGGCCACACCCGCATGGCCACCGAAAGCGCCGTGACCATGGAAGGCAGCCACCCGTTCTCCACCGGCGCCGACCTGTGCCTGGTGCACAACGGCTCACTGTCCAACCACTTTCGCCTGCGCCAGGAGCTCAAGCGCGAAGGCATCAGTTTTGAAACCGACAACGACACCGAAGTGGCCGCCGGCTACCTGACCTGGCGCCTGCAGCAGGGTGACAGCCTGGCCCAGGCCCTGGATGGCGCACTGCAAGACCTGGACGGCTTCTTCACCTTTGCCATCGGCACCCGCAACGGCTTTGCCGTGATCCGCGACCCGATTGCCTGCAAACCGGCGGTGCTGGCCGAGACCGAAGACTATGTGGCCATGGCCTCGGAATACCAGGCACTGGCCGGCCTGCCAGGCATCGAGCACGCCAAGGTCTGGGAACCGGCCCCGGCCACGCTGTACGTCTGGGAACGCGAAAGCGCCTGACCTGCCACCGAACCCCTGGAGAACCTTATGAAGACGATCGACCTTTCCAGCACTTCGGTGCGTGTGCTCAACCAGTCCCTGCACGGCGAGGTGCAGGACCTTGAATGGCAAGTGACCCACCCTGGCGGCAAGCACAACCTGGCTGTGGGCATCAACGCTGCCGTGGCGGTGGATATCGAAGGCCACGCCGGCTACTACTGCGCCGGCATGAACCAGCAGGCCAGTGTCACCGTGCATGGCAATGTTGGTGTGGGGGTGGCCGAGAACATGATGTCCGGCTTGGTGCGGGTGAAGGGCAGTGCCTCCCAGGCCGCTGGAGCCACTGCCCATGGCGGGCTGCTGGTGATCGAAGGTGATGCCGGTGCCCGTTGCGGTATTTCCATGAAAGGCGTGGACATTGTGGTAGGCGGCAGCATCGGCCACATGAGCTGCTTCATGGGCCAGGCCGGGCGCCTGGTGGTGTGTGGCGATGCCGGCGACGCGCTGGGCGACTCGTTGTATGAGGTGCGCATCTACGTCAAGGGCACGGTGCAGTCACTGGGCTCGGATTGCATCGAAAAGGACATGTGCGCCGAACACCTGCAAGAGCTGCAGGAGCTGCTGAACAAGGCTGGCCTGGACCACAAGGCCGCCGATTTCAAACGTTACGGCTCGGCCCGCCAGCTATACAACTTCAAAGTCGACAACGCCAGCGCGTACTGATCCAGGAGCATTCCCATGAGCGAGCAATTCCCCCCGGTACTGCGTGAGTCGGCCACCTTCGATCGCCTGACCATCCAGGAAATCCAGCGTGCCGCTGAAACCGGCATCTACGACATTCGCGGTGGTGGCACCAAGCGCCGGGTGCCGCACTTCGACGACCTGCTGCTGCTGGGCGCCAGCGTGTCGCGTTACCCCCTGGAAGGCTACCGCGAGAAGTGCGGCACTGACGTGGTGCTGGGCAACCGCTTTGCGAAAAAGCCGATTCACCTGAAAATCCCGGTGACCATCGCCGGCATGAGCTTCGGTGCGCTGTCGGCCAATGCCAAGGAAGCGCTGGGCCGTGGGGCGACCATCGCCGGCACCAGCACCACCACCGGCGACGGCGGCATGACCCCGGAAGAGCGCGGCCAGTCGCAGCATCTGGTGTACCAGTACCTGCCATCGCGCTACGGTATGAATCCCGATGACCTGCGCAAGGCCGACGCCATCGAGATCGTCCTCGGCCAGGGCGCCAAGCCGGGTGGTGGCGGCATGCTGCTGGGCATGAAAGTGACCGAGCGGGTGGCCGGCATGCGCACCTTGCCGATCGGCGTCGACCAGCGCAGCGCCTGCCGCCACCCGGACTGGACCGGCCCGGACGACCTGGCGATCAAGATTGCCGAGATCCGCGAGATCACCGACTGGGAAAAACCCATCTACGTGAAGATCGGCGCCAGCCGCCCGTACTACGACGTCAAGCTGGCGGTGAAGGCCGGTGCTGACGTGATCGTGCTCGATGGCATGCAGGGCGGTACCGCAGCGACTCAGGAAGTGTTCATCGAGCACGTCGGCATCCCGATTCTGCCGGCCATCCCGCAGGCGGTGCAGGCGCTTCAGGAAATGGGCATGCACCGCAAGGTGCAGCTGATTGTCTCTGGCGGTATCCGCAACGGTGCCGACGTGGCCAAGGCCATGGCCCTGGGGGCTGACGCGGTGGCCATTGGTACGGCGGCGCTGATCGCCCTGGGTGACAACCATCCGCGCCTGGACTGCGAGCTGAAGAAGATTGGCTCGGCCGCCGGCTTCTATGACGACTGGCAAAACGGCCGCGACCCGGCCGGCATCACCACCCAGGACCCGGAGTTGGCCAAGCGCCTGAACCCGGAAGAGGCGGGGCGACGGCTGGCGAATTACCTGCGGGTGCTGGTGCTGGAGGCGCAGACCATGGCGCGGGCGTGTGGCAAGTCGCACTTGCACAACCTTGACCCGGAGGACCTGGTGGCCTTGACCGTGGAAGCGGCGGCGATGGCGCGGGTGCCCCTGGCGGGGACGGCTTGGGTGCCGGGGCAGGCGCAGTACTGATCCACCGTTTTTGGGGCTGCAAAGCAGCCCCAAGGCCCCCCATTCCCACAGGAGTGACTCCATGAAGCACCTCACCCTCGCTGTAATGTTGTTAGCCCTGGCCACCCAGGCCACTGCCGCCGAAACCACCCTGGACACCGGCAACACCGCCTGGATGATCTGCGCCGCGATGTTTGTGTTGATGATGTGCATCCCTGGCCTGGCGCTGTTCTATGGCGGCATGGTGCGTGCCAAGAACTTCCTCTCCGTGTTCACCCAGCTGTTCGCCGTGGCCGGGGTTATCGGCATCCTCTGGGTACTGTTCGGTTACAGCCTGGTGGTCGATACCACCGGCATGGTCGAGGGGCAGCTCACCTTCAACAGTTTCATCGGCGGGCTGGACAAGGCACTGATGCTGGATATCGGCCATGACAGCGTGGTCGGCACTATCCCCGAAGGCGTGTTTGCGGTGTTCCAGCTGACGTTCGCCATCATCACCCCGGCGCTGATTGCCGGCGGCTTTGCCGAGCGCATGAAGTTCAGCGCTTCGTTGCTGTTCATGGCGGCGTGGTTCGTGCTGGTGTACGCGCCAATCGCCCATATGGTGTGGGGCGGCCCGGGGGCGTTGATGGTCAACTGGGGCGTGCTGGACTTCGCCGGTGGTACTGCGGTGCATATCAACTCTGGCGTGGCTGCCTTGGCTGCGGCGTTGATGCTGGGCAAGCGCAAGGGCTACCCGCAGGTGGCCATGCCGCCGCACAACCTCGGCTTTACCCTGGTGGGTGCGGGGTTGCTGTGGGTGGGCTGGTTCGGCTTCAACGTGGGGTCGGGGCTGGCGGCCAACGAGGGGGCCGGGGTGGTGATGCTGGCGACCATGGTGGCGGCCTGTGCGGGGATTGTCGGTTGGTTGCTGACCGAGAAGGTGATGCATGGCCGGCCGACTGCCTTGGGTGCAGCGTCGGGGGCATTGGCCGGGTTGGTGGGCATCACACCGGCTTGCGCGTTCGTCGGGCCGCTGGGGGCGCTGGTGATCGGTGTGCTGACGGGGGCCATCTGCTTCTTTGCCGTGACCCGGCTCAAGCAGACGCTGGGGTATGACGACAGCCTCGATGTGTTCGGGCTGCATGGTGTTGGCGGCATGGTCGGGGCGGTGCTGACCGGGGTGTTCGCAGCGCCCTCGCTGGGGGGCTATGTCGAGGGCGTATCGCCCATCGGGCAGGCACTGGTGCAGCTAAAGGGGGTGGCGTTCACCTTTGTGTACTGCTTCGTGGTGAGCTGGGCGATTCTCGGCGCGATCAAGCTGACTGTCGGGCTGCGGGCCAGCCGGGAGGAAGAAGAGCAGGGGCTGGACCTGGCGGAGCACAATGAGCGGGCTTACAACCTCTGATTGATGTGTTGCCAGCACCGGCCCTATCGCCGGCAAGCCAGCTCCCACAGGTACCCACTTGGCCCAGGCCTGTGGTGCTCATGTGGGAGCTGGCTTGCCGGCGATAGGGCCGGTACAGGTTGAATCAGTGCCCCATGGCCAACTTGGCACTCGTCTGCCGACGACGGTAGGCACTGTCACGGCTGGCCAGCCACCAGTACAGCGGCGAGGTAATTGCCAGCCCTACCAGCCACGACAGGTCAGCCCCGTTGATGTGCTCGGAAATCGGCCCGACATACAGCGGCGTGTTCATGAACGGGATCTGCACCACGATACCTACCGCATAGGCAATCAAAGCCTGTGGGTTGTAACGCCCGTAGATACCGCCATCGACCTGGAAGATCGACTGGATGTCGTAGTCACCTTTGTGGATGACATAAAAGTCGATCAGGTTGATCGCTGTCCACGGCACCAGCACCACCAGCAGTACCAGCACCATGTCGACGAAGTGGCCGATGAAGTCTGCCGAGGCGAACACTGCCACCACGCAGCAGGCCGACAGCACGATCAGCGACAGCACCGCACGGCTCTTGGCAGTAGGAATCCAGCGATAAGCGAAGGTTTGCACCAGGGTGATGATCGACAGCACCGCGCCATACAGATTGAGGGCGTTGTGGCTGATGACGCTGAGCAGGAACAGCACCAGCATGATCGGGCCCAGGGTGCCGGTGGCCAGCTTGACCGCATCCATGGTGTCCATGCCTGCCGGGATCGCCAGTACCGCCACGGCGCCGAAGATGAACGACAGGCTCGAGCCCAGGGCAGAGCCCAGGTAGGTGGTCCAGAACGTCGAGCTGACTTTCACATCCGCCGGCAGGTAGCGCGAGTAGTCCGACACGTAGGGCGCAAAGGCGATCTGCCACAGCGCCGCCAGCGACACGGTGGCTAGCCAGCCGGCCAGGTTGAAGCTGCCACGGGTCAGGAAGTCGTCGCTTTGCACGTGGGTGAAGATGTAGCCGAAGCCCACCACGATGCCGATGCCCAGCACCCAGGTGCCGATACGGTTGAGCACGTGGATGAAGCGGTAGCCGATGATACCGATGATGCCCGACCCCAGCGCACCGATGACGATGCCCACCGGTACCGGCACGGTGTCTACCACGCCATGCAGCGACTTGCCGGCGAGCACGATGTTGGAAGCGAAGAAGCCGATGTACATGACGCCGGCGATCACCACCACCAGCAGCGCACCGAGGGTGCCGAACTGGGCGCGGCTCTGGATCATCTGCGGGATGCCCATTTGCGGGCCCTGGGCCGAGTGCAGTGCCATCAGTACCCCGCCGACCAGGTGGCCGACCAGGATGGCGACGATGCCCCATATCAGGTTCAGGTGAAACAGCTGCACGCCCAGCGCGCCGGTGACGATGGGCAGCGGCGCGATATTGCCGCCGAACCACAGTGTGAACAGATCCCTTACCTTTCCATGGCGGTCTTGCGGGGGCACGTAGCCGATTGTGTGTTTTTCTATCAGGGGTGCCGAATTGGCTGCACTGGTCATGACTGACTCCAAGGCAAGGTAGGGCATCGGGAGCTGCCCGGGGGCGTGCCGGCGATGGGCGACGCGTTCTTGTTGGAGGGATGATGCGGGGCGCGGGGATAACGAGAAATTAGTAAATATGTACCCATAAACCTTAAAAAACCTAAGGCTGACAAAAGCTTAAGCGAGTGACGGTAGCAAGGACGGTGCCAGTTGGCGGCAGGGCCTGGGATAGAGGGGTTGAGCCCTGTATCGGTAGAAAGCGGTGGGCTTTGATGGTGCGTGATGCGCGTTTTCAGGGCAGCTGGATGGTTGCCTGTATAGGCCCTTTCCCACAGGTATGGCGCAGCTTTCAGTACCTGTGGTGAACCTGTGGGAGCGGGCGAGCCCGCGAATGGGCCAGTACAGGCAATAGAGCTACATCGGCAGCAACCGGTCCTGAATCACTTCTTTCATTACCAGGGTCGAGCTCAGGCGCTTCACGTTGGGAATACTGGTCGGTTTCTCGTCGTACAGCTTCTGAAACGCCGGTAGGTCCTTGGCCACCACATGCAGCAGGTAATCCGGATCGCCAAACAACCGCTGCGCTTCGACAATCTGCGGGATCTCCGAAAGTGCCGCTTCAAAATCCGCCACTGGCTGGCGGGTGACCTCGCGCAGGGTCACGAACACCAGCGCCGCAAAGTTCAGCCCCAGGGCGCTCGGCGCCAGGCGGGCGTGATAGCCGAGTATCGCACCGGACGCCTCCAGTACCTTCAAGCGCCGATGGCAGGGCGAGAGGCTGAGCCCTACGCGGTCGGCCAGTTCGGTTACCGACAGCCGACCGTCTTTTTGCAGTTCGGCAAGTATTTTCCTGTCAGTTCTGTCCATTGAGAAGGATCTTCCAGCAATTGAACGATTGCAGGGAATATACGAAAGAAAATCCCCGAGCGGAATCCGTAATCTTTCGACATCCCAAGGCAGTAGATAAGGAAGATTCAAGTGGCTATCAGTGTGCTGACGGCATTTTGGGCCGTGTCGATGCTGTTTGTGATTACCCCGGGTGCAGACTGGGCTTACGCCATTTCGGCAGGCATGCGCGGGCGCTGGGTGATGCCCGCAGTGGCGGGGATGTTGTCGGGGCATTTCCTGGCGACACTGGTGGTGGCTGCGGGAGTAGGCAGCCTGTTGGCAGGCCACCCGCTGGCGCTGACCCTGCTGACCTTGGCAGGGTGCAGCTATTTGCTGTGGCTGGGCGGCAACCTGTTGCTGAGCCCGGCATTGCCCGAGGCCGGGCAGGGTGGTGAGGGGGAGTCGGGTTCGCGTTGGGCGTTGAAAGGGTTTTGCGTCAGCGGCTTGAACCCGAAAGTGTTCCTGCTGTTCCTGGCCTTGCTGCCGCAGTTCACCGACCCGCAGTCGAGCTGGCCGGTGCCTTTGCAGATCTTGCTGCTGGGCCTGGTGCACCTGTGCAGCTCGCTGGTGATCTACTCACTGGTCGGCTATGGCGCCAAAGCCGTGCTGAGCACCCGGCCGGGGGCGGCGAAGCTGGTCGGGCGGGTATCGGGGGGGGCGATGATTACCGTGGCCCTGGGTTTGATAGCCGGGCAGATCAACTGATTTCACCCGTGACAAATGGCTTCAGATACACTCGCCGCAAACCCACGCACAACCAGGATGTGCCCCATGCCTGAAACCACCCAACTGCTCACCTTCGCCCTGATCTGCCTCGGCATGGTGCTGACCCCGGGGCCGAACATGATCTACCTGATCTCCCGTTCGATCTGCCAGGGCCGCAAGGCCGGGTTGATTTCCCTGGGTGGTGTGGCTCTGGGCTTTGTCATCTACATGTTTTGCGCGGCCCTGGGTATCACGGCGCTGGTAATGGCAGTTCCCTTTGCCTATGACGCGCTGCGTATCGGTGGCGCGCTGTACCTGCTGTACCTGGCCTGGCAAGCGCTGCGGCCCGGGGGCCGTTCACCCTTCCAGGTCCGTGAACTGCCCGCCGACAGCCCGCGGCGGCTGTTCACCATGGGGTTTGCCACCAGCCTGCTCAACCCCAAGATCGCCGTCATGTACCTGTCGCTGATGCCGCAGTTCATCGAACCGGGCCATGGCAGCGTACTGCTGCAGTCGCTGGTGCTGGGTTCGACACAGATCGCCATCAGCGTCACGGTCAACGCGATGATTGCGGTCATGGCTGGGTCCATCGCCGTGTTTCTGGCTGGCAGGCCGCTGTGGCAACAGGTTCAGCGGTGGCTGATGGGTACCGTGCTGGCAGGGCTGGCGCTGCGCATGCTGGCAGAAGGGCGCCGTTGATCGTTCATTGCGCTGCAAGGTATCAGTGGCTGCTGGCCGAGGCGTCTTCGGCCGAGGCCGCAGGCGGATCCTCCTGTGGCAGGTAAAGGGTGAAGGTGGTGCCCTGGCCGGGGATGCTTGCCACCTGTACATCGCCCCCGGACTGCTTGGCAAAACCGAACACCTGCGACAACCCGAGCCCGGTACCCTCACCCGGGGCTTTTGTGGTGAAAAACGGGTCGAAGATGCGCTCCAGCAGCTCGGCGGCAATACCCACACCGCTGTCGCTCACCGAAATCGCCGCGAACCGGGCTGGCGGCGAAGGCTGGCCGCGCAGTGCAGGCAGGCGCTGGTCAGCCTGCAGGCGCAGCTGCAAGGTGCCTTCGCCGGCCATGGCGTCGCGGCCGTTGAGCATCAGGTTGATCACCGCGGTTTCCAGCTGGCTGAGATCTGCGCGGATGTGGCACGGCGCCTGCGGTAGTTGCAGCTCGACCTGGATGCGCGCCCCGGTGGCGGTGTCGAGCATGTCGGCCATGGCCTCCAGCCGTGGCCCGGCTTCGAACAGTTCGGGGCTGAGGGCCTGGCGGCGGGCGAAGGCCAGTAGCTGCCCGGTCAGTTTGGCACCACGGTGGACTGTGTCAGATATGGTCTTGATGTAGCGCTCGCGGCGTTTTTCATCAAGGTTGGGGCGCTGCAGAAAGTGCAACGACGAGCGAATGATCGTCAGCAGGTTGTTGAAGTCGTGCGCCACGCCACCGGTCAGCTGGCCGATGGCTTCCAGCTTCTGGGCCTGGCGCAACACTGCCTCGGTGTGCACCAGCTGGGTGGTGCGCTCGTCGACGCGGTGTTCGAGGGTGGCATTCAGCGCCTCCAGTGCAGCCATGGCCTCACGCACTTCGGCATGGGCCTGAACCCGCTGGATATGCGCCCAGCAACGCTCGGTCACTTCGCTGATCAGCGCCTGTTCGTAGTGTGTCCATGTGCGCGGTGCGTTGTCATGGATCGCCATCAGAGCGATGAGGCGGCCGCCTTTGATCAGCGGCATGCAGATGGTGGCGGTAATGCCGATGGCCTGGAAGGTGGCGGCTTCGTCGGCGGCCAGTTCACTGAGGTTGTCGTTGATCACCAGCGGCAGGCCGCTGCGCAGGCGGCTGAGTGCCAGGTGGCCAAAGTCGTGCAGTTGGTACTGGCCCACCAGCCTCGGCGAGCCGGGGGCCACCGCGTCGCCACAGATGGTAAAACCGTCCTCGTCAGCGTCCATCACCGCATACGCGCAACTGGAAAGGCTCAGGTGCTCGACCATCATGCGCGTGGTGGTGTCCAGGATCTGGTCCGCGGCGGTGGCGTCGGCTATGGCACGGCCGAGTGCGTCGAGAAAGTTGAGGTGCCTGTTGGCGAGCACGCTGGTGGTGGTTTCGGTGACCGTGTCGAGCATTCCCAGCACCTCGCCATCAAGGCCGCGAATCGGGCTGTAGCAGAAGGTGAAATAGGCCCGCTCCGGGCCGCCGTTGCGGTCGATGATCAGCGGAAAGTCTTCGATGTACACCGCTTCGCCCGCCAGGGCACGGTCAGCCATGCTGCCAATGTCGGCCCAGGCTTCCTGCCACACGTCGCGGAAGGGGATGCCAAGGGCCAGGGGCTTGCGCCCGAGAATCTGGGTGAAGGCATCGTTGTGGAGGGTGAGCAAGTCCGGGCCCCAGAGTACGGCCTGCGGAAAGCGCGAGGCCAGGCACAGGGCCATGGTGGTCTTCAGCGCATCGGGCCAATGTTCCAGTGGGCCCAGGGGGGTGTTGGCCCAGTCGTGGTTGCGGATGCGTTCGGCCATCAGCCCGCCGCCGTCTAGCCATTTCGCCATGTGCTCTGTCGGTCCTTTATTTCAAGGTCTTTAGGGTGCACCGAGAATAGACGGTTGGCGAGTATTTTGTGGTGGTCTGTGCTAGCGAATGAAGTGCACCTTGCCGGTGTCATCATTGCCCATGTAAATGCCATACACCCCAGCCTGCCGCTCAAGGATGTAGCGCTCGAGAATCTGCCGGATTGCCGGGTAGTAGATCTCGTCCCACGGAATCTCGTCGGGTTCGAAGAACTTGTACGCCAGGGTCTCCGGCCCGTACTGCCCGGTTTCTTCGGTGACGCTGGCGCGGAAGATGATGTACACCTCGCTGATTTTCGGCACGCTGAAGATGGAGTAGGGCGAGACGATGTCGGCACGCACGCCGCTTTCTTCCCAGACTTCGCGCAGTGCCGCCTGCTCGGTGGTTTCGCCAGCCTCCATGAACCCGGCCGGCAAGGTCCAGGTGCCGGGGCGTGGCGGGATGGCTCGCTGGCACAACAGGTACTTGCCATCGCGCTCGATGATGCAGCCGGCGATGATCTTAGGGTTGATGTAATGGATGTAGCCGCAGCCGGTGCAGTGCAGGCGTTCGTGGGTGTCGCCTGTGGGAACGCCCCGGGCCAGTTCCGTGGTGCAGTGCGGGCAATAGCGCGGGGCGGTAGGCATGATCAGCGACCTATGCGGGGTTCCTTCAGGGCCAGGGGCTCGACGATGTCGCGCACCTTGGGGTTGTCATCCTGCTTCTGGCGCAGGTAGTCCAGGGCCACCTTGGCGGCAGCGCGGACGTGGTCGACCGAAGCCTGATGGGCCACCAGCGGGTCGCCACCCTTGATCGCTTCGACGATCTTTTCCATTTCGCGGTTGCTGGCGCCACGACGGTTTTCCTGCGAGACCGAGGTGGCGCGCAGGTAGCTGATACGCGCCTGCAACTGGCGCAGCTGCTGAGCGGCCACCTGGTTGCCGGAGCCTTCCAGCAGCACATCGTAGAAACCTTGTACCGAATCCAGCACCTGTTGCAGCTCGCCTTCTTCCAGCGCTTCGCGGTTCACTTCCAGCGCACGTTCCAGGGCACGAATGTCCTTGGCCTTGGCGTTGAGGGTGAACAGCTGCACGATCAGGCCTTCGAGCACGCAACGCAGCTCGTAGATGTCGCGGGCGTCTTCCAAGGTGATGATGGCCACGCGCGGGCCTTTGGCGTCGGCAAACTCTACCAGGCCTTCAGACTCCAGATGACGCAGGGCTTCGCGCACCGAGGTGCGGCTGACGCCAAGGCGGTCACAGAGGTCGCGCTCGACCAGGCGGTCGCCCGGGAGCAGGTGGAAGTTCATGATCGCCGCGCGCAGCTTGTCTAGCACGATTTCGCGCAGGGTAACGGGGTTGCGGTTGACCTTGAAGCTGTCGTCGAGTGGCTGGCGTTTCATCAGGTGCGCTCTTTAAGAGGCTGTTGCGCCAACATCGCGGAACGCCCCGAACCGAGGCTTTCCATGCAGTGGTTCGAACAGCCCGTTGTTATCGGGTTGACTCCGCATCGGCTTCGGCAAACGCTTCACGGGCCAGGCGGAAACTGTCCACCGCCGCGGGTACGCCGCAATAAATACCGACCTGGAGCAGAATTTCGCGAATCTGTTCACGGCTCAGGCCATTGCGCAATGCGCCGCGAATGTGCAGCTTGAGCTCGTGGGGCCTGTTGAGCGCGGAAATCATGGCCAAGTTTATCATGCTGCGCTCTTTGAGCGACAAGCCTTCGCGGCCCCAGACGTGGCCCCAGCAGTATTCGGTGACCAGCTCCTGCAACGGCTTGGTGAACTCGTCGGCGTTCTGGATCGAGCGGTTGACGTAGTCCTCGCCCAGCACCTGGGTGCGGATCTGCAGGCCTTTCTCGTACTTTTCGTTGCTCATTGACCAGCTCCGAATCAAAACAGGGGCCGCAACCAAGGGTGAGAGGGTCGCGCGGCCCCTAAAAAGGGGTATTGGGGCCGCTTTGCGGCCCAATCGCCGGCAAGCCGGCTCCCACAGGTACAGCACAGGTATTCAGATCAGTACAGCGCCTGTGGCAGCCGGCTTGCCGGCGATTGAGCTGCGCAGCGGCCCCGAGGCCTTCAGCCCAGCGGGGGCAGGGCGCCCAGCTTGCCTTTGTGGTAAACCATCGGCGTCACCGGCTCGGCCGGCAGCACCAGGTTCTTCACCGCGCCGACGATGATCGCGTGGTCTCCGCCGTCATACTCGCGCCACAGTTCGCACTCGATGATCGCCGTCGCCTTGGCCAGCAGCGGGTTGCCCAGCTCGCTCAAGTGCCACTCGACGCCCTTGGCCTTGTCCTTGCCCTTGCCGGCGAAGGCATAGGCCTCGGCGGTCTGTTCGGCGGACAGCAGGTGAATCGCGAACTGCTTGCTGTCACGCAGGATCGGATAGGTGTCTGAGGCGTAGTTGGGGCAGAACAGTACCAGCGCCGGGTCGATCGACAGCGCGCTGAAGGCGCTGGCGGTGATGCCGACAATGGCGCCGTCGGCGTCCAGGGTGGTGACTACCGTGACGCCGGACGGGAAAGAGCCCATCACGTCTTTGTAGATGCCGGGTTCGATCATCTCGTGTTCCTCCTAGCGCATCACGAACGGGTCGGGCATCGGCGCGGTGGACAGGTTGATCCACACGGTCTTCAGCTCGGTATAGGCCAGCACCGAATCGATGCCGCTCTCACGGCCGTAGCCGCTGTTCTTGAAACCACCGATCGGCGCCATGGCCGACACGGCGCGGTAAGTGTTGACCCAGATGATCCCCGAGCGCACGTCGCGGGCCAGGCGATGGGCACGGCCCAGGTCGCGGGTCCAGATGCCGGCTGCCAGGCCGAACTGCGAGTCGTTGGCGATGGCCAGGGCTTCCTCTTCGGTCTTGAAGCGGATGACCGCAGCGACCGGGCCGAACACTTCTTCCTGCATGATGGTCATCGAGTTGCTGTCGCACTCGAACAGGGTCGGCTCGTAGAACCAGCCGTCACCCTCGACCTCGGCACGCTTGCCGCCCATGTGCAATTTGGCGCCTTCGGCCTTGGCCGCAGCCACCAGGCCTTCGACCACGGCCAGCTGCTGTGCGGTGGCCATGGGGCCCATTTCGCTGGCGTCGTCTTGCGGGTTGCCGATGCGGATGCGCTTGGCGCGGGTAACCAGGCGCTCTACGAATTCGTCGAAGATCTCGTCCTGCACCAGCAGGCGCGAACCGGCCACGCAGCTTTGCCCGGAGGCGGCATAGATGCCGGCCACGGCACCGTTGATGGCGCTGTCCAGGTCGGCGTCGGCGAAGATGATGTTCGGCGACTTGCCGCCCAGCTCCAGCGACAGCTTGGCGAAGTTCTCGGCACTGCTGCGTACCACGTGGCGGGCGGTGGCAGCGCCGCCGGTGAAGGCAATTTTGCGCACCAGTGGGTGGCGGGTCAGCGCCGCGCCGGTGGTTGGGCCGTAGCCGGTGACCACGTTGACCACACCGGCCGGGAAGCCGGCTTCGAGGGCCAGGCGGGCCAGCTCGAGGATGGTCGCCGAGGCGTGCTCGGAAGGTTTGAGCACGATGGTGTTGCCGGCGGCCAGGGCTGGGGCCAGCTTGATCGCGGTGAGGTACAGCGGGCTGTTCCACGGGATGATCCCGGCGACCACGCCGATTGGCTCGTGCACGGTGTAGGCGAACAGGTCGGGCTTGTCCAGCGGCAGGGTGCCACCTTCAAGCTTGTCGGCCAGGCCTGCGGTGTAGTGGAAGAACTCTGGCAGATAGCCGACCTGGCCGCGGGTTTCGCGGATCAGCTTGCCGTTGTCACGGCTTTCCAGCTGGGCCAGGTGTTCCTTGTTCTCGGTAATCAGGTCACCCAGGCGACGCAGCAGCTTGCCACGCGCGGTGGCGGTTATGCTGCGCCATTCCTTGCTTTCGAAGGCACGCTGGGCGGCCTGCACGGCCAGCTCGACGTCGGTTTCGTCAGCGTCGGGAAGCTGTGCCCAGGCCTCGGCGGTGGCCGGGTTTAGGCTGTCGAAGGTCTTGCCGCTCTGGGCATCGCGCCATTGGCCGTCGATGCACATCTGGAAACGAACGAGGGTCATGCAACAATCCCCTTGGCGGATTCGGTGAGGGTGCGGGCTTGCGCGAGGAAGTCCAGCAGCATCTTGTTGACTTCACGGGGTGCTTCTACCGGCATCATATGCCGTTGCTCGGCGAGGACCACACTGTGCGCACCCGGGATGCTGGCGGCGAGCTGGCGGGTCATGGCCGGGGTGGAGCCCGAGTCGAGTTCGCCCGTGGCGATCAGCGTCGGCACCTGGATGCTGCCCAGGTCGCCGGCGCGGTACATGTCCTGGGTGGCAAACAGCGAATACGTGGTGTGGTAGCCCTGCGGGTCGTTGCTCGCCAGTACCTGGCGAATGGCGGCGACCTGCGCCGGGTTGGCAGCCTTGTACTCACGGCTGAACCAGCGGTCGAGGGCAGCATCGACGTTGGCGTCGGGGCCCAGCTCTGCCGCCTGGGCAGCGCGGGCGATCACGCCGGCACTCTGTTCGGGGGTGCGGTTGAACACGCTGTTGAGCACGACCAGTGCAGCCAGGCGCTGCGGGTAGTTAAGGGCAAAGGCACGAGCAACCAGCCCGCCCATGGAGAAGCCGATCACGGTCGCTTGTTGAATTTGCAGGTGCTCGAGCAGTTCGGCGAGCTGGTCGGCGTAGCCTTCCAGCGGCGTGTCGGCAGCCGGCACGCGGCTTTGACCATGGCCGAGCATGTCGTAGGCGATGACGCGGTAGTCGTTGGCCAGGCCAACGATCTGACCGCCCCACATTTCCTTGTTCAGGCCCACGCCGTGGATCAGTACCACGGGTTGGCCCTGGCCTACGGACAGGTAGCTGGTGCCGGCAGGTGTACGTTCAGCGACAGGCTGAATCATGGAGGGCGCTCCTTGAAGGTCGGGCACGGCGGGAAAGCACGCCACGCCCCGGCCCGTCTTGGTTGTTGTTATTGAGCGTTGGCTTTTTCGGCAGCCAGTTCTTCCAGGTCGATGTAGCGGTTGCCGATGCGCGGGTGCAGGCGGCCACCGTCGGCAGCGCCCAGCACCACGACGATTTCATCGGCGCGCGGGGCGTCTTCGATCTGCATTTCCAGGGTGATGTAGTGCGAACGCAGGCCTTCGTCGTCCTTCTGCATCATCGGGATCTGGATCGAGGTACCGGGGCCGCCGCGCTTGTTGGTGAAGCTCAGGTAGCTCTTGGCCTGGACCGCTTCGCGGTAGTGGTTGCCGAAGCGCAGGGTGTGGATCACGGCCGACGCATGCTCGATCTCGCCGTCGGCGCCGACCACGGCAGCTTTGCCGTAGGCTTCGATCTTGTCGGCACCACCGATAGCGGCGGTCAGGCGCTCGACCATCAGTGCACCCAGCTCCGAGCAGTTGGCGCGGATTTCCGGCTTCAGATCTTCAACAAAACCGCGACCGGCCCATGGGTTCTTGATCACCACGGCCAGGCCGACCATGGTCACCGGCTTGTCGGTGGCCTTGCCGCCTTCGATGCGGGTCTCTTCGGAGTAGGTGACGATCTTGCGGATTTCGAAACTCATGGGTGGCTCCTGGTGAGGGTTATCAGCTCTTGTTGTCTGATGGTATACCATAATATTTGTTGTGCAAGAGGTGTCTGGAAATTTCTCTTGATGGGGGGACGAAAGGTGGCCTGATGCCTTGATTTCGCTGCTGTCTGTACTGGCCCTATCGCCGGCACCACTTCCTTGATGAACAGCTCCAGCGACTTCTTCTTCTCGGCGTGGGGCAGGCTGTTGTCGCACCAGAAGCTGAACTCGTCGACGCCGAGTTCCTGGTAGTACTTGATGCGCGCGATGATTTCTTCCGGGGTGCCGATCATTGTGTTCTTGCGGATGTTCTCCAGCTGGAACGCCGGCACCTCGGCAAACTTCGATTCCGGGCTCGGCTCCAGAAAGCCGTTGACCGGAACAGTCTTGTTGCCGAACCAGGCATCAAAGGTGCGATAGAAGCGCGAGATGGCCTGCGCGCCGACTTTCCAGCCATCCGGCTCGGCCGGGCTGTGCACGTGGGTGTGGCGCAGCACCATCAGTTGTGGGCGCGGCACGTCCGGGTTGTTGTCCAGGGCGGCCTGGAATTTGTTCTTCAGGTCCAACACTTCTTCGTCACCCTTCATCAGCGGGGTGACCATGACATTGCAGCCGTTGGCCACGGCGAAGTTGTGCGAATCGGGGTCGCGGGCAGCGATCCACATCGGCGGCGTCGCGTTGAACGGCTTCGGCACGCTGGTGGAGGTGGGGAACTTGTAGACTTCGCCGTCATGGGCGTAGTCACCTTCCCACAACTTGCGTACCACCGGCACCATCTCGCGCAGCGCCTTGCCGCCGTCGGTGGCCGGCATGCCATTGGCCATGCGGTCGAACTCGAACTGGTAGGCGCCACGGGCCAGGCCCACTTCCATGCGGCCGTTGCTGATCACGTCGAGCAGGGCGCATTCGCCGGCGACGCGGATCGGGTTCCAGAACGGCGCAATGATAGTGCCGGCACCCAGGCGAATTTTTTCTGTGCGCGCGGCCAGGTAGGCCAGCAGCGGCATCGGGCTTGGCGAAATGGTGTACTCCATGGCGTGGTGTTCGCCAATCCACACGGTGCTGAAACCGCCGTCTTCGGCCATCAGGGTCAGTTCGGTCAGGTCTTCGAACAACTGGCGGTGGCTGACCTGTTCATCCCAACGTTCCATGTGTACGAACAACGAAAATTTCATGGGGCTTTCCTCAACGCTTGAAAGGGGCTGGCGCCTGGCAGGGTGGGCGCCAGTGGTCACGATTCAGAATAGGCTTCAGGCAAAGGCGGGCAGGCTGGCCATTTTGCCGCGGCAGTACACCATCGGCCGTGGCGCTTCTTCGGGCACGATCAGGTTATGCACCTTGCCGACCATGATGGCGTGGTCGCCACCTTCATATTCACGCCACAGTTCGCATTCGATGACAGCGGTGGCACCGGCCAGGATCGGGTTGCCCAGTTGGCTCATGGACCACTCGATGCCGCTGGCCTTGTCCTTGCCCTTCTTGGCAAACGCATAGGCTTCGGCTTGCTGTTCACCGGACAGCAGGTGAATGGCAAAGCGCTTCTGCTTGATCAGCACCGGGTAGGAGTCGGAGGTGTAGTTGGGGCAGAACAGCACCAGCGGCGGGTCCATCGACAGGGAGGAGAAGGCGCTGGCGGTCAGGCCGACAACCGAGCCGTCGTCGTCCAGGGTGGTGATGACGGTAACGCCGGACGGGAAGGAGCCCAGGACGTTCTTGTAGACGGTTGCGTCGATCATCGGGAGTACCTCTAAAAGGCTGCGGTGGTCCGCGGTTTTTATCGTTGATGTGTCTGATGGTATACCGTAATACCTATTTTGCAAGCGGAATTTTCAAGCAAAGGTATTGCGCGATGAACGGCTCTAAGCCACGTGGGCCTTGGCTTAGAGCGGTGAGGCGGTTTGTCGCAGGGGTTTCCAAAGCAGATCAGTGGACGCTTTTTCGTGCGGATCAGTGTTGTCAAAAGTTTGGAATACCATAATATGGTCCGCAGCTGAGAGGCCGCCTAGATGCGGTTTCCTTACAACGATAAAAACGACCTTTCGAGCTGAATCCTATGTCCCAACCGTCATCGCAACACCAGTTTGTCGAGAATCACACGGTCGATTACGTTCCACCTGCCGAGC
Organism: Pseudomonas sp. TSO6; assembly: GCF_056098905.1. Taxonomy (NCBI): domain Bacteria; kingdom Pseudomonadati; phylum Pseudomonadota; class Gammaproteobacteria; order Pseudomonadales; family Pseudomonadaceae; genus Pseudomonas; species Pseudomonas sp. TSO6. The sequence continues at coordinate 64,221 of NZ_JBLZWV010000030.1, forward strand.
GCCACGGGAAGGCGCGCGACCTGTTCACCCTCTGGTTCAGTACCAACATTGCGCCATTGCCTATCGTTACCGGCGCCATGGTGGTCCAGGTGTTCCACCTGAACCTGTTGTGGGGGCTGATCGCCATTGTGCTGGGCCATCTGGTCGGGGGCGTGGTCATCGCCCTGGCCTCTGCGCAGGGACCGCAGCTGGGCATTCCACAGATGGTGCAAAGCCGTGGCCAGTTCGGCCGCTACGGCGCCTTGCTGATCGTGTTCTTCACCGCACTGATCTATGTGGGCTTCTTTATTTCCAACATCGTCCTTGCGGGCAAGACCATTCACGGCATTGCCCCGAGCATGCCGATGCCGGGCGCGATCGTGATCGGTGCCCTGAGCGCCACGGCCATTGGCGTGATCGGCTACCGCTTCATCCATGTCCTGAACCGCATCGGTACCTGGGTGATGGGCTCTGCGCTGCTGGCGGGGTTCATCATGATGTTCGCCCAGGAGCTGCCAGCCGACTTCTTCAGCCGTGGTGCATTCAATCTGTCGGGCTTTATCGCCACCGTGTCGCTGGGCACCATCTGGCAGATCAGCTTCTCGCCGTACACGTCCGACTATTCGCGTTACCTGCCGCGTGAAGTGGGCATTGCCAGGCCGTTCTGGGCCACTTACTTCGGCGCGACCCTGGGCACCATCCTGTGCTTCAGCTTTGGTGCCGTGGCGGTGCTGTGCGTGCCGGAAGGTACCGACGCCATGGACGCGGTGAAGCAGGCCACCGGCTGGCTGGGCCCGATTCTGATGGTGCTGTTCCTGCTCAACATCATCAGCCACAACGCCCTCAACCTGTATGGCGCGGTGCTGTCGATCGTCACCGCGATCCAGACCTTCATCGCCGAATGGACGCCGAGCATCAAGGTGCGGGTGATGCTGGCCACGGTGATTCTGGTGGGCTGCGGGATGGTTGCACTGAACGCCTCGGCGGACTTCATCGGCCACTTCATCGGCCTGATCCTGGCGCTGCTGCTGGTACTCGTGCCGTGGGCTTCGATCAACCTGATCGACTTCTACCTGATCAAAAAGGGCCAGTACGACATCGCTTCGATCTTCAGTGCTGACGGCGGCATCTATGGCCGCTTCAACCACCACGCGATCATTGCTTATGCTTGCGGCATCGTGGTGCAGCTGCCGTTTGCCAATACGGCGCTGTATGTGGGGCCGTATTCGAACATTGTCGAAGGGGCGGACTTGTCCTGGCTGTTCGGGCTGCTGGTGACGGTGCCCTTGTATTACTGCCTGGCGACCCGCGGCAAGGCTGCCGAGCAGGCGGGGCGGGTTGTAAGTGTCAACGACTGATAGATTGAGGTTGCTGTAACAGGGGCTGCTCTGCAGCCCATCGCCGGCAAGCCAGCTCCCACAGTGATGGCGTACCCTTCAAGGGCAACATAGAACCTGTGGGAGCTGGCATGCCGAGCAGGCGGGGCGGGTTGTGAGTGTCAACGACTGATAGATTGAGGTTGCTGTAACAGGGGCTGCTCTGCAGCCCATCGCCGGCAAGCCAGCTCCCACAGGTTCTATGTTGCCCTTGAAGGGTACGCTGTCACTGTGGGAGCTGGCTTGCCGGCGAATGGGCCGCACCGCGGCCCCGGCTATATCCGATCAAACCTTGAACTGCGCCACCATGCCGTTCAAATCCACCGCCAACCGCGACAGGTCCTGCGCCGCCGCACTGGTCTGGTTGGCCCCCGCCGATGTCTGCATCGCCAAGTCGCGAATGTTCACCAAATTGCGGTCCACTTCGCGCGCCACCTGCGCCTGTTCCTCCGAAGCACTGGCAATCACCAGGTTGCGCTGGTTGATCGAGGCAATCGCCTCGGCAATCACTTCCAACGCCTGTCCGGCACCTTGCGCCACCTCCAACGTCCCGGCGGCACGCCCTTGGCTGCTGTGCATCGCGGTCACGGCCCGCTCGGTACCGTTCTGGATGCCGGCAATCATCTGCTCGATTTCCGCTGTCGACTGCTGGGTGCGGTGGGCGAGGGCGCGGACTTCGTCGGCGACCACGGCAAAGCCACGGCCCGCCTCGCCGGCGCGCGCGGCCTCGATGGCGGCGTTCAGTGCCAGCAGGTTGGTCTGCCCGGCAATCGCGCCGATCACATCCAGCACACGGCTGATCTCATTGGCATTGTTGGCAAGCTGTTCGATCTCGGCCGAGGTGCCGGTCACATCGGCCACCAGGTGTTGGATGGACGCCAGTGCCTGGTTGACCCGGTCGCGGCCGTCGCGGGTGGTCTGGTCGGCGCCTTTCGAGGCATCGGCGGTGCTGACCGCATTGTTCGCCACTTCCTCGACCGCTGCGGTCATCTGGTTGACAGCCGTGGCGGCCTGGTCAATTTCGGCACTCTGCTGGTGCAGGCCGCGGCTGGTGTCTTCGGTGACGGTGTGCAGCTCTTCCGAGGCTGAGGCCAACTGGTCGGACGAGGCGGCGATCTTGCGGATGGTGTCGCGCAGGCTGCCTTGCATGCGGCTCAGGGCACGCAGCAGCAAGGCGGGCTCGTCGCGGCCGGTAACGCGTATTTCCTGGGTAAGGTCACCGGTGGCCACACGCTCGGCGACGGCCACCGCATCGGCCAGGGGCACCACGATGCTGCGAGTCAGCACGGTAGCCATCGCGGCCAAGGCAAGCATGATCACAAGCAACGAGAAGATAATGGCGGTGAACGCTTCGTCTGCTACGTCGCTGCTGCGCTGCGAGGCATCCTCGGCACCCTTGCTGTTGTAGTCGATCAGCGCCGTCAAGGCCTTCATCATGCTGTCGGCACGCTGGGTGAGCGGGCCGCTGATCTGCTGCTTCGCTTCATCCATACGGCCCGCGGCAATGTCCTGCAGCACTTCTACTTGCAGTTCGAGGTACTGCTGATACGCGTCATTGAAGGTGTTGAACAGGGCGCGGTCGTCGGCGGCGATGATGGTGTCGGCGTAGTCTTTCAAACCGTCCTTGAGCTCGGCATTGATGCCATCGAGCATCTGCAGGTTGCGAGAACGTTCGGCGGGGTTGTCGTCCAGCGCGGCGCGCAGGGTAACGGCGCGGGCGCGCCCCAGGTTGCTGCTGATGTCACCCAGTGCTACCACGGCTGGCATCCAGGTGACCCGGATTTCGTCGGTGGCCTTGTCCATCTGGCGGGTTTCGTAGAGTGCGATAAGGCCCATGACCAGGACCAGGATGCCCAACAGGGCGAATACGCCGGCAGCGCGAATGCCGATCTTCAAATTCCTTAACTGCATGGAATGCTCCTTGACGGTGGCGTGCAGGCGTCAGGAGCTGGCTGCAAAGCCCGGACACCGAGGTGGCGCCAGGCTCTTGATGCACTGCGGGTTAGTAGATTTTTCTCACCCTCTTGCATGGTTTTTCTTTGAATGATGCCATATTGCCATCATTATTGAACAGTCATTCAATGTAACGAAATAATTGACAAAACCGCCATTTTTGACGGTTTTGTCAGGTTTTCCACATCAAGCGATCGGAATCATCGGGTCGGCAGCAGCCAGCGCCAAGCTCCGGTCGGCTGCCGGCGGGTAGATCCACACCGAGTTGATCTGACGCTTCAGTTCCTTGCCTTCCTGGCCCTGCAGTTTCAATTTTCGCTCCCAACCTTCGCTGTACGCCGCGCCCCACTCACCCAGGTCGAGGCAGGTGACGTACTTGGGCTGGCGGTACACCACAGGTGCCACCCCAAGCAGGTCGGCCATGGCGTTGTTGCCACTGTGGCGACCCATCGGGATGGCGTGCTGGCATGTCATCAGGGCGTGGTTGCCAACGTCGTCGACAGCAGCCCAGGCGGTATCGCCGGTCGCATAGATGTGGTCCTGGCCAATTACCTTGAGGTGCCCATCCACCTTGAGCCGGCCGAAGTTGTCACGCTCGCCGGCAACCTGCGCAGTCAGCGGGCTGGCCTTGACGCCGACGGTCCAGATCACGGTATTGCTGGCGATGTATTCGCCGTTGTCCAGGGTTACGCCACCGGCATCGACAGCCACCACCGAGGTGCCAGTCAACCACTGCACGCCAGCAACCTGCGAGGCGGCAACAATCGACGGCTTGATGCCTGCACCCAATGCCGCGCCGATGCTGGCGCCACGGTCTACCAGCAGGACCTGCACATCGGCGTCTGCGAGGATGGCGCGCAGCCGGGCGGGCATTTCGGTGGCCGTTTCGATGCCGGTGAAACCACCGCCGCAGACCACCACGGTATTGCGGGCAGGTGAAGCGGGCAGGGCGGCCAGGCCCGTCAGATGCTGCTCGAGGCGTACGGCTGACTCCATCTTGTCGACATCGAAGGTGTGCTCGGCCAGGCCCGGGACTGCCGGGCGCGCTACCTGACTGCCAGCGGCAAGGATGAGGCGGTCGTAGCTGATCTGCTGGCGCTGGCCTTGGCTGTCGATGTAGCTGACGGTGCGCGCATCGGCATCGATGGCTTCGGCGTTACCGGTGATGAAATGCACGCCCACTGCATTGAACAGCTCACCTACGGGGGCCTTCAACGTGTGTGCGTTGGCCTCGTAGAAGCGCGGGCGAATGTGCAGTTCCGCTTGCGGCGCGAGCACGCTGATGCTCAGGTCGTCGCGCTGGGCCTGGTCGAGTAGCCGGGCGGCGCTCAGGGCGCTCCACACACCGGCAAAGCCGGCACCGATGATCAGGATGTTGGATTTCATGCAGGTGCTCCGCAAAGGTCGGGGATGAAAACGGGGGCTTCGATCACACGATAGGTGCCGCTCGAATAACTACGACTCTATTAGTCGTAGTTTGTCTCTGCAAGTTTTTTTTCATCATCGCGATGAGGCGAGCCCGAGGACGGGCGTACGCAAAGGCCGTATTTCGTGCTGTCGTGACTGCCGCGGCCAGGGCCGCAAACCTTGCTATCCCCACCCCCATCCGTTATAGATAAAAAAGAAACCATAAAGAAAAGAGGCCATTTCAGCCCCCCATGCACGAGATCACACGTATCTTCCGCCCCTCAGGCCCCCATTTCGCGCCCTGCGCAGATGGATACGGGCCCGCCCCCATGACCCTCTCTCCGCTTTCGAGCCTGTACCACGTGTTGTCGATCCCACCGGTCAAGCTCCTGCTGACCCAGATGCGCAAACGCCCCGTCCCTCCACCTGCACCGTAGCGCCTGAATTCCACCACCCCGGCCTTTTGCCGTATGGGGTTGGGGAGCCTTTGCATTTTTTCAGCGTTCAACTGTTCAGGAATCACTATGACTCTTCGTGTCGCTATCATCGGTGCCGGCCCGTCCGGCCTTGCGCAACTGCGTGCCTTCCAATCCGCCCATGCCCAGGGCGCACCCATGCCCGAAATCGTATGCTTCGAAAAGCAGGCCGACTGGGGCGGTATGTGGAACTACACCTGGCGCACCGGCCTCGACCAGCATGGCGAGCCGGTGCACGGCAGCATGTACCGCTACCTGTGGTCCAACGGCCCCAAGGAATGCCTGGAGTTCGCCGACTACAGCTTCGATGAGCACTTTGGCAGGCCGATTTCCTCGTACCCGCCGCGCGAGGTGCTGTGGGACTACATCCAGGGCCGCGTGAAGAAGGCCGGAGTGCGCGACTACATCCGCTTCAATACTGCGGTCAAAAACGTCAGCTTCGATGAAAACACCCGCGAGTTCACCGTCAGTGCCCACGACTACAGCGCGGGGCTTGGCATCGAGCAGGTGTTTGATTACGTGGTAGTGGCCAGTGGGCACTTCTCTACCCCGCACGTGCCGGAGTTTGAAGGGTTCGAGCGTTTCACCGGCCGTATCCTGCATGCCCACGACTTCCGCGAAGCGATGGAATTCAACGGCCAGGACCTGCTCATTGTCGGCAGCAGCTACTCGGCCGAAGACATCGGCTCGCAGTGCTACAAGTACGGCGCACGCTCGATCACCACGGCTTACCGTACCCAACCGATGGGCTACAAATGGCCCAAGGGCTGGGAAGAGCGCCCGCAACTGGTGCGCGTTGAACACGACCTGGCGTTTTTCGCCGATGGCTCGAACAAGCGCGTGGATGCGATCATCCTGTGCACGGGCTACCAGCATCACTTCCCGTTCCTGCCCGATGAACTCACCCTCAAGACCAACAACCGCCTATGGCCTGCCGGCCTGTACCAAGGCGTGGTGTGGGAGCAGAACCCGCAGTTGCTCTACCTGGGCATGCAGGACCTCTGGTACAGCTTCAACCTGTTCGATGCACAGGCCTGGTTTGCTCGCGACTACATGCTGGGGCGCATCAAGCTGCCGACCAAGGCGGGCATGCAGGCCGACAGCGCGCGCTGGCGCGAGGATGAGGAGCAGCTGGCAACCACTGCTTCGATGTATGAATTCCAGGGCCGATACATCAAGCACCTGATCGAGCAGACGGATTACCCGCGCTTCGACATCGATGCGGTCAACCGCATCTTCCTGCAATGGAAGACCGACAAGAAGCACGACATCATGGGCTACCGCGACAAATCGTACCGCTCGGTGATCACCGGCACCCAAGCGGTACCACACCATACCCGCTGGATGCAGGCGATGGACGACTCGCTGCAGGAGTACCTGCGCGAAACGGATGGCAAGCAAGGCGAGGTGAAGGTGCTGCGTGGGTAGCTGCCGGACCGGCCAGCACGATCAGGATGCGTGCAAGCGGGGAAGTGTTTTGCCGTACCGACGCTCCCCGCGTATCATTTGCGACATGGTTGGTCGGAGATTGATATGTCGCTTTACAGTGCTGGCGTCGAATACGGCATCCATTGCCTGCTGTTTCTGATAGGCGAGGGCGGTGAGAGCCGTGATTCCAGCGTGCGCGACCTGGCCGAGTTGCAGGGCGTGCCGCAGGAATACCTGGCCAAGGTTTTCACCAAGCTGGCACGTGCCGGGTTGGTGGTCGCCACCGAAGGCGTGCGCGGTGGTTTCCGCCTGGCGCGACCGGCGGCTGAAATCAACGTGCTGGATATCGTCAACGCCATCGACGGGCCGAAGAAGATTTTCGATTGCCGCGAGATTCGCGAACGCTGCACGCTGTTCGACGGCTCGCCGCCCGCTTGGGCGACGGAAGGCATCTGTGCGATTCATGCCGTGATGCTGGGGGCGCAGAAGCGCATGGAAGAGGCGTTGGCGCAGCAGACCATCCTCGATCTGGCGCGGCGTTTCGGGCGCAAGGCCCCGGCCGAGTTCGGCCAACAGGTGAATAGCTGGATGGGTGAGCGGCGCGAGGGTAAAGGTGGCGGGGATATACCGGTCAGCCAGGTCTGAATGTGTTACCTGCACCGGCCTTTTCGCGGGTGAACCCGCTCCCACAGGTACTTCACAGGTCTTCAAAGCTGTGGTGACCCTGTGGGAGCGGGTTCACCCGCGAATAGGCCGGTACAGGAGTAACGCTTTCAGCGACCCTCATGCTGGCGCCGATAGGCCCCCGGCTGCACCCTCACCGCCTTGGCAAACGCCCTGGTAAACGCTGCCACCGACTGATACCCCACCTGCGCACCCACTTGCTCCACGGTATTCCCCGCCCGCAGCAACTGGCTGGCATGGCGCATGCGCAGAGCCAGCAGCACTTGCCCCGGCGATTGCCCGGCCAGTTCATTGAAACGCTTGAAAAACGCCGACCGCGACAAGCCGGTGCAGGCGGCCATGCTCTCCAGTGTCCAGGCTTGCCCCGGTTGCTCGATCAACTGTTCCAGCAACCCGGCAAATGCCGGCTGGCGGGCGAGGGCGATCAGCCCGCCCAGTGACTGCCCGGCAATGACCTGCTGGCGCAGCACGTACAGGAACAACAGGTGTGTCAGCCGCTCCAGTAACGTCTGTGACGGGCCGGCGGTGCGCCGGCATTCTTCCAGAATCAGCTCGAACAGCGCCCGCGCCGCACTGCCGGCGGGGTCTTCGGCGCGCAGCAGGATCCAGTCGGCCAAGCCTTCGACAATCAGTGAAGACAGGCCTGACTGGAAATGGAAGAAGCCACAAACCAGCCCGACACCGTCGCTGGCTTCGCTATCCAGCGCCTGCATGGCCTGGCGCGGTTGGGCACAGGCGTCGACCGGGTCCTGATCGCTGGACAATCGATAGGCAAGGTCGCGCAACAGGAACACGGCATCTCCCTTTTCCAGGCGCACCGCTTGCGGCTGGCCATCGATGTGCAGCCAGCAATGGCCCTGCACCACCAGGTGGAAACTGGCGCGGCCCATGCCCTGGGTGCTGGCGTGCCAGCCACCGCAGTAGCGGCCGACATGAAACAGGCTGGCATCAAGCTCCAGGCCCTCTAATAACCAATCTACAAGGTGGCTGGACGAAATCATCTAATACAAAGACTCAGGAACAAGGAAAGGCGACTGATGAATATGGAGGGTAATTCTTATAACCAACAGACTGTAGTGACACCCATCAAAGGAGACCACTCCATGTCCTCGCGCATTACTTTACACACGCTGCAGAGTGCTCCGGAAGCGGCCCGGCCGTTTCTGGAGAATGCCCAGAAGAATTCCGGCTTCATCCCCAACCTGCTGGGCGTGCTGGCCAACGCCCCGGCGGCGCTGGAAACCTACGTGACCGTTTCGGCGCTCAATGGCAAGTCCGAGCTGAGCCTGGCCGAGCGTGAAGTGGTGCAGCTGATTGCCGCCACCCGGCATGGCTGCGACTTCTGTGTGGCCGGCCACACCGCCGTGGCGCTGAACAAGGCCAAGCTGCCGCAGGAAGTAGTCGATGCCCTGCGTGCCCGCGGCGAACTGCCCGATGCCCGTTACGAAACCCTGGCCGCATTTGCTCGCGAAGTGATCGACACTCGCGGTAACGTCAGTGAAGCCACTTACCAGGCCTTCCGTGAAGCTGGCTTCAGCGAAGGCAACGCGCTGGAAGTGATTTTGGGGGTTAGCCTCGCAACCCTGTGCAACTTTGCTAATGTTTTCGCCCAGACGCCGCTCAACGAAGAGCTTGGCAAGTACCGCTGGCAGCCTTCTGCATAGCCCACGTGTGAGAGCGGCCCTGACGCGGTCGTTGTAGGAGCGGCCTTGTGCCGCGAATGGGCCGCCAGGCGGCCCCCGGCGTTCCAAAAGGAGCAAGACCATGCAAGATTGTGCATTTCGACACTGGCTGGATGCCAATGCCGAGGCCATCGACCGGGGCCTGTGCGAACCGCAGCAGGTGCTGGCGCAGATCGCCGAATCACAGCTGTTGCGCATTGGTGTCGACCCGGCCCTGGGCGGCACGGGCGGGCAGGTGACCGACGCGGTCGAGGCGATTGCCGCCATCGCCAGCCGCTCGTTGGCCGCAGCCTTCGTCTGCTGGGGCCAGCGTGCCTTTATCGAATACCTGTTACACAGCCCCAACCAGCCCCTGCGCGAGCGCCTGCTGCCGCGCTTGCTGACCGGCGAACTTGCCGGCGCCACCGGGCTGTCCAACGCCATGAAGTTTTTGTCCGGTATCGAAGCGTTGCAGGTGCGCGGTCGCCCTGCAGGCGATGGCTGGCACCTGGAAGGGCGCCTGCACTGGGTGACCAACCTGCGCAAGAGCGGTTTTGTAGTGGCGGCGGCCATTGAAGACGAAGCCGGTGGTACGCCGTTTGTACTGGCCATTCCTTCCGAGGCCCACGGCCTGGAGCGCTCCGACGACCTGCAACTGATGGGCCTGCAGTCGAGCAATACGGCGGCGCTGGCCTTTCACCAGGTACCGCTGGCGCGTGACTGGCTGCTGCACGAAAATGCCCGCGAATTCCTGCCACGGGTACGCCCAGCATTCCTGGCGCTGCAATGCGGCATGGCCATCGGCCTGGCGCGACGGGCGCTGGACGAGGTTCAGGCGCACCTGCACGGCCGCGCCTCTTTCCTCGACGAGGCCCGACAGGTGCTCAGCGAGCGGCTGGAAAACACCGTGAGCGAGCTCAAGCAGGGCCTGCTCGAAGGCCGCTTCCAGCAACAGCCGGCCGCCCTGTTCAAGCTGCGCATTACCCTGGCTGAAAGTGCCGCCGACGCGGTGCAGCTGGAGCTGCAGGCCAGTGGTGGCAAGGCCTATCTCAGCGAGTATGGCGAAGGCTTCGCCCGCCGCTGGCGCGAGTCGGCGTTCGTGCCGATCGTGACGCCGAGCCTGGTACAACTGCGCGCCGAACTGCAACGCCAGGCGGGCGCGGCATGAGTGAAGTGTTGCTCGAAGCTCGCGACATCAGCCTGGGCTACCCGCGCGAGGGTGGCTGGCAGCAGGTGCTGGCGCAATTCGACCTGCAGTTGGCGCCGGGCGAAGTGGTGAGCATTCTTGGCCCCAGTGGTGTCGGCAAATCCAGCCTGCTGCGGGTGCTGGCCGGCCTGCAACAACCCGGGGGCGGCAGCGTGAGCCTGCACGGCCAGCCGCTGCAAGGGCCGCACCCGCGCCTGGCGGTGGCCTTTCAGGACCCGAGCCTGCTGCCCTGGCTGAACCTGGAAAAGAACGTCGCCTTCGGCCTCGACTTTTCCCGCCAGCCCAAGCTGGCCGCTGACGAGCGGCGCGCCCGCATCGACCATGCGATTGCCGCCGTGGGCCTGGCCCACGCCCGTGGCCAGTACCCGGCGCAGTTGTCCGGTGGCATGGCTCAGCGCACCGCACTGGCCCGCTGCCTGGCCCGCCAGCCCGAGGTGCTGCTGCTGGACGAGCCGTTCGGCGCGCTGGATGAAGTGACCCGCGCCGACATGCAGCAACTGCTGCTGCAACTGATCGCCACCCACAACACGGCGGCGGTACTGATCACCCACGATATTGACGAAGCCCTGCTGCTGTCCGACCGGGTCCTGCTACTGGGCAACCACCCAGCGCACATCCTCGGCCAGTGGCACATCGACCTGCCGCAACCGCGCGACCAACGGGTCGAAGAACTGGGCGCCCTGCGCATCGAAATCCTCAAAACCCTTCGGCGGGCAAGCCGCACAGTCGAACCTATCTCAACCCCGTTGCCCTCGGAGGCTGTCCATGTGCATGGATGACTGCTGTTCCTCTTCATCGCGTCGTGATTTTCTCAAGCTCGGTGCCATGCTCACGGCCGCTGGTGCGCTGCCATTGCTCTCGAGCCTGCAAGCCCGTGCCGCTTCCGAGCCGGACGCGCCAGTGCGTATCGGCTACCTGCCAATCACCGACGCCACGCCACTGCTGGTGGCGCATAACAACGGGCTGTTCGAGGCCGAAGGCATCAAGGCCGAGCGCCCGGTGTTGCTGCGCAGCTGGGCGCAGGTGATCGAGGCGTTCATCTCCGGGCAGGTCAACGTCATCCACCTGCTGTCGCCGATGACCGTATGGGCGCGCTACGGCAGCAAGGTGCCAGCCAAGGTAGTGGCCTGGAACCATGTGGGCGGCTCAGGCCTGACCGTGGCGCCCGACATAAGCGACATGAAACAGCTCGGGGGCAAAACCGTGGCCATCCCGTTCTGGTATTCGATCCATAACGTGGTGTTGCAGCAGATGCTCAACGACAATGGCCTGACGCCGGTATCGAAGCCGGCCAATGCGCAGTTGGCGGCCAACGAAGTCAACCTGTTGGTGCTGCCACCATCCGACATGCCGCCAGCCTTGGCCAGCAAGCGTATTGCCGGCTACATCGTCGCCGAGCCGTTCAACGCCCTGGCCGAGAACCTCAAGGTTGGCCGCGTGCAGCGCTTTACCGGCGATGTATGGCGCAACCACGCCTGCTGCGTGGTGTTCATGCATGAGCATGACCTGAACAACCGCCCCGAATGGTCGCAGAAGGTGGTGAATGCCATCGTCAAGGCCCAGCACTGGACCCGCGACCACCGCGCCGAAGCCGCTGCGTTGCTGTCCAAGGCCGGCCCCAACAAGTACACCCCGCACGAGCCCGGGGTGCTGGTCAAGGTGCTGGCGCCGGCCACCGAGGACCGTGCCGGCTACATTGCCAGTGGCGCCATTCGCCATCAGCAGTGGGACGAAAAGCGCATCGACTTCCAGCCATACCCGTTCCCCAGTTACACCGAAGAGCTGGTCAAACGCCTGAAAACCACCCTGATCGAAGGTGATAACGCGTTCCTTGCCGGGCTTGATCCGGCGCAGACCGCCCGCGACCTGGTCGACGATCGCTTCGTGCGCAATGCCATCGCGGCGGTCGGGGGTCCGTCGGTGTTTGGCATCGCCGACAACTTCGAGCGTAGCGAGGAGTTCGCGGTCTGATGCGCACGCATGTCGTACATGCCGGCCTTGGGCTGGCCGGGTTGCTGGGTTTGTTGCTGTTGTGGTGGGCTGGCGTTGCCATGTTCGGCCAGGCGGACGGCCTGTCGGCGCGCTTTTCACCGGCGGCAACCTTGGCCAGCCTGGTCGAGCTGTTGGGGCAGGGCGAGGTTTACGGGCACATCTGGGTCAGCCTCAAGCGCATCCTGGTCGGGTTGCTGCTGGCGCTGCTGATCGGCGTGCCGCTGGGCTTGCTGGTGGGCAGCTACCGGCACCTGGAGGCGGCAACCACCCCGGCGTTCCAGTTTCTGCGCATGATCTCGCCGTTGTCGTGGATGCCGGTGGTGGTGATGCTGATGGGCGTGGGTGACCAGCCGATCTACTTCCTGCTGGCGTTCGCCGCGTTATGGCCGATCTTGCTGAACACCGCGGCGGGCGTCAGGCAGTTGGACCCGCGCTGGCTGCAACTGAGCCGCAGCTTGAGCGCCACGCGCTGGGAAACCTTGTGCAAGGTGATCGTGCCGGGTGTGATCGGCCACGTGTTGACCGGCGTGCGCCTGGCCATCGGCATTTTGTGGATCGTGCTGGTGCCGTGCGAAATGCTCGGGGTGAGCGCGGGATTGGGGTATTTCATCCTCGATACCCGCGACCGGCTGGCGTATTCCGAACTGATGGCGATGGTGCTGCTGATTGGCGTGCTGGGGTTTGTGCTGGACGCGTTGGCGCGTGCGCTGCATCGGCGCTGGGTGCATGGCTGACGGGCCAGTGAGGCGCCTTCGCGGGTGAACCCGCTCCCACAGGGATAACGCAGGTTTTGAAGACTGTGGTGTACCTGTGGGAGCGGGTTTACCCGCGAATAGGCCCTTGGATCAATGCACGGTCTTGCGCTGCCGTACGCACTCCAGCGCTTGGGCGGCCAGCTCATCCAGCCGTTCATCGCGCATCTGTTCCGCTTCGATCATTGCATCCTCACCCTGCTGGTTAAGCAGGTAGGTGTGAATCTGCATCACTTCAGCGGTTTGATAAATCGGCGCAATGTCCAGGCGCCCGATCAACGCACCACTGGCATGGCCGGTACTGCTCATCAGCACCTGCGGCCCATTGGCGGCCACCACCTGCATGCCCATCGCCTCGAACCACGGCACCTGGCTGGCAAAGGCGTTCAGCTCCACGCAGGCATGCCGAGCCTGCAGGTCGCCCAGCAGGGCGCGGGCGATGCCTTGGCGGCGATGGCTGGCGCGCACGGCAAGAAATGCCAGTGAACACGCCTGCTCATCGTCGTCGGCCGGCAGCGACAGGGCAAAGCCCAGCAACTGGTCTGGGGCCTCTGCATCCAGTGCAAGGGTCAGCGCCACGGCAAGGCCGCGGGTGCCATCCAGTGCTTGCAGGTACTGGTGCACCTCCATGCCGACGCCGTACTGGTACAGCGGGTACAGCGGGTTGTCGGCGGTAATGGCGACACTGCTCAGTTCGCCGACATGGTGGATCACCAGCTCGCGGATCTGGTTCTGGAAAGATTCGGGCGGCACGCTGTCGAGGCGGCTCAGGATGAACATCGGGGGGCGGGCTCCGGCGGGTAGGAATACAGCCCGGGCCAGGTTGGCGCGGGCTGTACAGTTTAACCGGTTTTGCCGTATCAGCCTTGTTGCTGTAGTGCACCAAGCATCAGGTCGAGGTTTTGCACCGCCGCGCCGGAGGCGCCTTTACCCAGATTATCGAACACTGCGGTCAGCAAGACCTGTCCATGCTCGGGGTTGGCATACAGCGCCAGGCGCAGGTCGTTGCTGTCGTTCAATGCCTCGGGGTCAAGGTTTGCAGCTGCGCCTTGCTGATGCAGCGGCATCACCTGCACATGGCGTGCGCCCTGGTAATGCTGCTCCAGGCAGGCCTGTAGCTGTTCGGCGCTGACCTGGCCCGGTAACAGGCGCAATTGCAGTGGGATACTCAGCACGATGCCTTGGCGGTAGGCACCGTAGCCAGGCATGAACACCGGCCGTGCCGACAGCCCTGCGTGTTGCTGGATTTCGGGTACGTGCTTGTGCGCCAGCTCCAGCCCATAAAGTTGCAAGACCGGGGCATTACCGGCCCCGGGTTGTTCGTGGCGCTCGACCGCCGCGCGGCCACCGCCGGAGTAGCCGGAGATGGCATGGATGCCCAGCGGGTAGTCGGCTGGCAGTAACCCGGCCTTGACCAGCGGGCGTAGCAGGGCGATGGCGCCAGTGGGGTAGCAGCCCGGGTTGCTGACGCGCTTGCTGTGGGCAATGCGTTCGGCCTGCTGGTCGTCCAGTTCTGGCAGGCCATAGACCCAGCCCGCGGTGGTGCGGTGCGCCGAACTGGCGTCGATCACCCGCACCTGCGGGTTGTGGATCGCTGCCACGGCTTCACGAGCGGCGTCGTCGGGCAGGCACAGCAGGGCGATGTCGGCGCTGTTGATGGCCTCGCGGCGGCGCTGCGGGTCTTTGCGCTCGGCCTCGGGCAGGGTAAGCAGGCGCAGGTCGCTGCGGCCTTGCAGGCGGGCGTGGATCTGCAGGCCGGTAGTGCCTTGGTCACCGTCGATGAAGACAACAGGGGTATGCATGGTCAGGGTCCGGTCGGGTTGGGATGGCCCATGCTCGCCTGTGGCTGGACTAAAGGAAATTTGAATATCATGATGCTGATGTTCATTTATTCTGAATGTAGGCCAATAAAGACCATGCGCGAAATCAGCCTTGACCGCCTCCGCACCCTGGTGGTCATAGCCGACCTGGGCTCTTTTGCCGAGGCCGCCCGCCAGCTCAACCTGGCACCGCCCACCATCAGCCTGCATGTGGCCGAACTGGAGGCACGTATCGGCGCCCCGTTGCTCAGCCGCACCCGCGGCCAGGTGCGCCCCACGGCCATTGGCGAAACGCTGCTGGCGCGTGCCCGGCGCCTGCTGGCCGACGCCGACCTGGCGCTGGACGAAGTACGCCGACAAGTAGAGGGGCTGACCGGCCGGGTACGCCTGGGGGCATCCACCGGTGCTATCGCCCACTTGCTGCCGCAGGCGCTGGAGCACCTGCGTGCGGACCATCCGGGGATCGACGTGCAGGTACAAGTGCTGACTTCCCAGGCATCGCTAGGGCGATTGCGTGAAGGGATGCTGGATATCGGCCTGGTGGCCTTGCCGCAGGTGGCCGGCAAAGGGCTGACCGTTACCCCCTGGCGGCGCGACCCGATCCTGGCCTACGTACCGGCCGACTGGCAGCCGCCGACGAAGGTCACACCGGCCTGGCTGGCGCAGCGGGCGTTGATTCTCAACGACAGCAGTACCCAGCTGTCACGGGTTACCGGCGAGTGGTTCGCGGCAGCAGGGTTGTACCCCGAGCCGCGGATCGAGTTGAACTACAACGATGCGATCAAAAGCCTGGTCGGGGCCGGGTACGGCGCGACCTTGCTGCCGCAGGAAGGCGAGGCTGGCGAACTGGACCGGCGCATTGCGCGCCGGCCGCTGCGACCAGGGTTGTGGCGGCAGTTGGGTATCGCCTGCCGGGAGGGCCAGGTGGAACGGGCCACGGGGTATGTGTTGCAGGCGTTGGAGCGCTTGCGACAGTAGGGCGCAGGCGTCGTACATGCCGCTGCTAGTGCGGGTTTTTATCGATTTCCTGTTCGCCGAGATCGGTTTACCGCTGGGCTGAAGCCCTGCGATTCAAGTTTCGGCCAACTATGCTGTTTTCTGCGTCGAGCAAGATACACCTCGACGAACCCTATGGTTTTCCAGGAGAACGCTCCATGAAATCCACGAAATGCATACCCTTGTTGGTGATTGCGTCCGTCCTCAGCTTTGCCGTACACGCAGACCCTGCGAGCAACTGTGAGGCCAAGATCAAGGAACTTGAAGATTTCCACAAGGCCAGCGGCCAGGCGATGCATGGCGGCATGGCTCATGACTTCAAAGTCCACCTGCAAAATGCCAAGGATGCTCAGAGCAAGGGTGATTTTACCCAGTGCCAGTCCTCGGCGGACCAAGCCAAGACCATCTATAACAAGGCGCGTAGCAAGTAAGCCTCGGTCGGCCCCTTCGCGGCGTTACCCGCGAAGGGGCCGGTGCAGGATGGCCCGCTGTCAGAACCAGCGATCGTTCTTCTTCCGCCCACGGGTCAACGCCGGCAAGATCAGCCCGGCCAGCAAGCCCGCACCGGCAATGCTGCCGCCATACACCATGTAGCGCATCATCACCTGCTTGTTCTCGTCACCCAGGCGCGCCTGGGTATCGCGCAGCTCCGACTGGCTCTGGTCGAACTGTTCATTCAGCGCCTTGTTGCGCGCTTCCAGTTCGTCGATGAGTTTTTTCCGTGAGTCGAGGGTTTCCTGCATGCCCTGTACCCGGCTCTTCCAGCTGTCGTCGATGGTCTTCAACTGCCCGGTCAGCTCCACGACCTGGGCGTCGAGTTGCGGCAGGCGCTCGTTCTGGCCCGGCACCGCTTGCAAGTCGTTGCTGAGTATCCATACCACATCGCCATTCTGCCCACGCACCTGGCTGTAATTGCCCTGGGTGCCGAGCAGGGTCAACTGTTGCCCCGACTTCAGGGTACCGACGATGCGGTGGCCGTCGGTGGGGCCGCTGCGCACATAGGTACTCAGGCTGTCGCTGACCCAGCGTGCGTCGCTGGCGGGCTCTTCGGCGTGCACCGGCGCAGCAAGGGCCACCAAGGCGGCAATCAGGCCGCCGCGCAGGGCAGGGAGGACGGAAGCGGTTGGGCGGGATTCGGGCATGTTGGGTCTTCGCTGAAACAGGACAAAAGTAGGCCCGATGACTGGGCCGATGAACCGGTCGCTGAGTTGACCGTCAGCCAAAGACCCTTTTTCTGTAGGCAGGTTCACTACCTGATATCGGAAATGTCTGCAGGATGTTGCGGAAACTCGCCCCAGAGCGCTTCGCCTGCGATGACGCAATTGTAATGCACGGATCACCTTGGCGTTATCTGCCGGCCGTCAATCTCGGCCAGCCGACACAACTATAAAGATGACGTACAAGGAGCATCGGATGACCTGCAGATCACCCCTGAAACTGGCTGCGTGCATGGCGCTCTCCGGCGTCGGCAACCTGGCGATGGCGGCGGACGAGGCCGCGCAAGGCTTTATCGAGGGCAGCACGCTCAGCGTGCTCAACCGCAACCTCTACTTCAACCGCGACAACCGCGATTCCGCAGCCCCCACGCACAACCCCGGCAAGCAACCCGATAACGGTTATTCCGAAGCCTGGGCCCACGCCGTCATTGCCCGGTTCGAGTCGGGTTTTACCCAGGGCACCGTGGGTGTTGGCCTGGATGCGTTCGCCATGCTCGGCCTCAAACTGGACACCGGCGGCGGCCGCAATGGCGGGCGCAGTTCGTTCGATGTGTTGCCGGTAGACCATGACGGCCAGGCCCGAGACGCGTACACCAAGGTGGGTGGCGCGGCCAAGGTGCGCCTGTACGACACGGTACTGAAGGTAGGCGATGTGTTCCCGGCCAACCCGGTGGTGGCCGCTGGCGACTCACGGCTGCTGCCGGAAAGCTTCCGTGGCGTGACCCTGGAAAACACCAGTATCAAGGACCTCACCTTGCAAGCCGGGCGCCTGCATGCCATGAGCCAGCCGGTGTCCAGTGATCTGCGGGAGAACTTCGTGACCTTCTATGGCGGCCCGGTCGATTCGCCGTGGATCGCCTATGGCGGCGGTGACTACACGCTCGACGAACATGTCAGCGTCAGCCTGTTCAGCAGCCGGCTCAAGGATGTGTGGAACCAGTACTACGCCGGCACCAGCCTCAGTTGGCCATTGAGCGATGAGCTGGCCCTGATCGGCGGCTTCAACTATTACAAAGCCGTGGATGAAGGGCAGCAGCGGCTGGGCGCCTTCGACAACGACATCTGGAGCGCCAGGCTGGGTGTGAGCTTCGGCGCCCACACCCTGGCGCTGACTCACCAGCGCAACAAGGGCGACGATGACTTCGACTACCTGCGCCAGTCCGACTCGATCTTCCTCGACAACTCCATCCAGTACAGCGATTTCAACTCGCCCAAAGAGCGTTCGTGGATGCTGCGTTATGACCTGAACATGGCCGCCTACGGTATTCCCGGGCTGTCGTTCATGACGCGCTACGGCAAAGGCACCGATGCCGACTATTCCAACGCCAACGCTGTGTACATGCGCCGCGATGCCGACGGCAACCCGCTGAGCGAACAGAAGCGCTGGGAGCGTGACATCGAGGTCAAGTACGTGGTGCAGACCGGCGCGGCCAAGGACTTGTCGCTGCGCGTGCGCCAGGCCACCACCCGGGCCACGGCGTTCGAGTCGGACCTGGACGAAGTGCGGCTGATCGTGGAGTACCCATTGTCGATCCTGTGAATTCACCTGGGTAGCCCTGCAGCTCCTTTGGTTTGGGTGGATGTTTTGGCGCTCCGTATGGGGCGCTTTTTTTATGTTCAAGGGTGCGGGCTAGACTCAAGGGTCCACACCCTTCATGGAGCACGGCCATGACTGCCAAGAACACCATCTGCCTCTGGTACGACAACGATGCCGAGGAGGCCGCCAACTTCTACGCCAGCATCTTCCCGGACAGCAAGGTGATTGCGCTGCACAAGGCGCCAGCTGATTACCCTTCGGGCAAGGAGGGCGATGTCATCACTGTCGAGTTCACTGTCATGGGCATACCCTGTGTGGGGCTCAACGGCGGCTCGACGTTCAAGCACTGTGAGGCGTTTTCGTTCCAGGTCAGTACCGAAGACCAGGCCGAAACCGACCGCTTGTGGGATGCGATCATCGCGAATGGCGGCGAGGCCAGCGTGTGTGGCTGGTGCAAGGACAAGTGGGGAATCTCCTGGCAGATCACCCCCCGTATCCTGATCGAGGCGATTGGGCACACCGACCGTGCGGCGGCCAAGCGGGCATTTGAGGCCATGATGCAGATGGGCAAGATCGATGTGGCCAGGATAGCGGCGGCATTGAAGGGGTGAACCGCAGGCGTTTCGTGGGCTGTGGTTATCGATTTGCCCTGGAAAATCGCTTATCGAGGGGCGCTGTTCCATACCTCAAGTGGCGCCCCGAACCAGACGCTGTACCCGCCCGCTCCTGCAAGGGACCGGGCGGGGCTGGCGTGTCAGGTTTCGGACACTTCGCTCGCTGCTGCCGCCTGCTTCACCGCAGCCTTCTTCTCCTGCACCACGATGTAGAACTCCTCACCATGCTTCACCGCCCCATACAACACGGCCTTCTCGATCAGCTCGTTGCCGCGCAGGTGACGCAGCATCATAGGGTCCTTACGCAGGTCGCGGTACAGCGCCAGGCACAGCAGCACCATTACCACCACAAAGGGCAGGGCCACGACGATGGTCAGGTTCTGCAGCCCGGTCAGCGCCTCGCCCGGGTCTCGCGGGTCGCCGATCGCCAGCATGATCGCGGCCACCGTCCCGGTCAGCGCGCCCCAGAAAATCACCGTGCGCCGCGATGGCGCGGTGGTGCCGTGCTCCGACAGCGTGCCCATCACCAATGACGCCGCATCGGCACCGGAAACGAAGAAGATGCCCACCAGGATCATCACCAGCACCGAGGAAGCCGACGCCAGCGGGTAGCTGTCCAGCAACTGGTACAGCGCGTGATTGCTGTTGACCGCACCGTTGGCCAACTGGAAGGCGCCCTCGCGCAGGGCATCGATGGATGCACCGCCGAAAATGGTGAACCACACCAGGCTGACCAGGCTCGGCACCAGCAGCACACCGGTGACAAACTGGCGGATGGTGCGGCCGCGGCTGATGCGGGCGATGAACATGCCCACGAACGGTGTCCAGGAAATCCACCAGGCCCAGTAGAACACGGTCCAGCCGGCCAGCCAGCTGTTCATCTGATCGCCGCCACTGGCGTTGGTGCGGGCCATCATTTCCGGCAGCATCTTGATGTAGATACCGATCGAGGTCGGCAGCAGGTTGAGCATGAGCAGGGTAGGGCCGACCATGAACACGAACGCCGCCAGCACCAGTGCCAGCACCATGTTGGTGTTGGACAGCCACTGGATGCCCTTGCCGATGCCTGACACCGCCGAGGTGACGAAGGCAATGGTCAGCAGGGTGATGATGGCGATGTAGAACAGCTTGCCGGGGCTTTCGACCCAGCCATTGTATTCCAGCCCGCCGGCAATCTGCAGTGCACCCAGGCCAAGCGAGGCCGCCGAGCCGAACAGCGTGGCAAAGATTGCCATCATGTCGATCAGGCGGCCGAGCGGGCCGTTGGCGTGCTTGCCGATCAGCGGCCGGAATGCGGCGGATATGAGCTGCGAGCGGCCACGGCGGTAGGTGCCGTAGGCAATCACCAGGCCGACGATGGCGTACATGGCCCAGGGGTGCAGGGTCCAGTGGAACAGGGTGGTGGCCATAGCCACCTGCATCGCTTCGCTCGTCTGCGCGGTGGCCGAGCCGGGTGGCGGCGTCACATAGTGCGACAGCGGCTCGGCAACGCCGAAGAACATCAGGCCGATGCCCATGCCGGCGCTGAACATCATTGCCACCCAGGACACCGTGCGGAATTCTGGCTGTTCGCCATCACGGCCCAGTGGCACCCGGCCATAACGGCTGGCTGCCAGCCACAGCACAAACACCACGAAAAGCGTGGAGGTGAGCACGAAGAACCAGCCAAAGTTGAGAATGACCCAGGATTGCGCGCTGGAGGCGCTGCTGGCGAGGCTGGCCTGATTGAGGAAGCCCCAGAGGACGAACGCGATGGCCAGAAGGCTGGTGAAACCAAAGACAATCCAGTCGAGTTTGCCCTCGAAATGCCGGTCCTGGCGGGCTTCTGCGGTTTTCGAGGGGTCTGTCACGCCAAGGTCGAGTGTTTCGGTGATGTGTTCCTTTGCCATGAATGATGAGGCCCCTTTGTGGTTTACCTGCAGGCGCAGGCTTCTTGTTGTATGGGCGACCGAGTTCGATGACGGCCTCGGCGGGGAGATTGCCGGCCGATTATCCTGTGCCCGAAACGGCTGTACCTGTCCCGTAAACGTCTTGGGGCGTCCATTGCGCGACCTGCCAAATACTTTTAGTTCTGGGGGCGGTGGCCCTTTCTGCCTCGCGTTCTGGTACCCTGTGGGCATTACCCTGGCCTGCACATCCGGGCACCGTAGAAGCGTTGCTGCTTGTGGGCCAGGCCGCACCAGGAAACGGAGATTCGTCAATGGCCACTGACCGTGTGAGCCTGATTCATTTCGATAAATTGAGCATGAGCCCTGCCGCCGCCGATCGGTTCCAGAAAGCCCTCGATGCGCTGGCAGCGCTCAAGCTGCAGGACCGTTACGTGTACCTCATCGCTCCTTATCTGGGTGATATCGCTGACGCCTCTGACGCTGAGCAACTGGATACCGCCCTGGGCCAGTGCATTCGTGTGGTCGATGAACTGCTGGCTGCCAGGTCGGTCAGCAAAGCCAAGTCTGAAGAAGTACGCCAGGTGTTTCAGAGCGCTGCCGAACGTGCACGGGCAGAAATGCCCGGCTGAGTGGTGGCATGGCCAAAGATATCGACAACCCCTGCGTCTCGTTATGCCAGCTCAACAGCGAGCTGTGCGTGAGCTGTGGCCGTACCCGTGACGAAATTCGCAAATGGCGGGGCATGAAACGCCCGGAAAAGATGGCCACCGTGCAGCGCGCGGCAACGCGCATGAAAGCTATCGCCAAGAAGGCAGCCAAGCGGCAGAATGCTGACTGATCCTGCGTGCCCTGCACGCGGCCTAGCCTGATTTGCCTGACGAGCCTGAAATGGATTCTCACTCGCTGTTTGCGTTTACCTTGGTCGCCGCCATCGCGATCGCCAGCCCTGGCCCCGCCACCCTGATGGCCATCAACAACAGCCTGGCCCACGGCCAACGCAGCGCGGTCTGGTCGTCGCTGGGCAATGGCTCGGGCCTGTTCTGCCTGTCGGCTGCGGCCATGCTCGGGCTGGGCGCGTTGCTGGCCAGTTCCGAAGTCCTGTTCAACGCCGTGAAGATCCTGGGGGCAGGCTATCTGTTCTACCTCGGTGTGCGGCAGTTGCTGAAAAAAAAACCGATGCTGGAGCAGGGCGCTGCTGAGGGCGCTGTCAAGGTACGGCCCACACCGCTGAAGTTGTACAAATCGGCTTTCCTCACAGCGGTGACCAACCCTAAGGCAACAATGTTCTTCACTGCGCTGTTCCCGCAGTTCATCGACCAAGGGGCGGCACTGTTGCCGCAGTTCCTGACCCTGACCGGGATTTTCGTGGGCTTGTCGCTTGCTTCGCTGAGTTTGTATGCCGCACTGGCGGCGCGGGCCAAGGGTGTGTTGACCCGGCCGTCGATGTCACGCTGGGTGAGCCGCGTGGTGGGCGCCACCTTTATCGGCTTTGGCGCGGCGATTCTGGCGATGCGTCGGCAAGGGGCCTGAGGCGCGACACCTCCAACGGGGCGCTGGTTGATAACTGGCGTCGTGGCCGGCCAAGGTATTGGGTTGGCCTGTTTCTTGGCTGGCCGATGAAAGGCCGCCTCACTAACAACTCTTAGTCCAGACTGTCTACAGCACGCGCAGATGAATGCTGCGGTCGAGCACAGGATGTGGCAGCCTTTGGCCACCACGCCGGGTCGCCGGATGTTACATGTGCCGAGGGTTGTAGATGATCCAGCGTTGCTTGAGCCAAGCCTTGCTGCTGTTGCCTTGCCTGTTGCTGCCCCTGGCGGCCGCAGCGGACGAGCCATGCCGACGGCTCACCGCGACCGGCAACCCGGAATACCCCCCTTACCTGTGGCGCGACCCGCAGAACCCTCAGCAACTGATCGGTGCCAACGCTGACCTGCTCAAGTACCTGGGCAAGCAGTTGGGGCTGGAAATCGAGGTGGTGTACGGCGGCCCCTGGTCGCGGGCGCAGGAAGAAGTGCGCACCGGCCGGATCGACCTGCTGGCCGGGTATTTCATCACCCAGGCCCGGAAGCAACAGATGGACTTCATCGCCCCACCATTCCTGAGTACTCCCAGCGTGGTCTGGGTACGCCAGGACAATGCCTTTGCCTACCACCAGTGGGCAGACCTCAAGGGCCGCAAAGGCGGGACCCTGGTCAACAACAGCCATGGCCAGCAGTTCGATGAATACGCCCAGGCCAACCTCACCCTCGAAGCGGTGCCTGGCGCACGGCAGGCGTTCGAGAAGTTGATGCACAAGCGCAGTGATTACGTGGTGTACGAGCAGTACCCCGGCATGGCGTTGGCGCGCACCCTGGGCATTGCAGCCACTGTGCAGGTGTTGCAGCCCCCCGTGTCCAGCGAAGGGTTGTACCTGGCGATTTCGCATGATTCGCCCTGCAACAAGCCACAGCTGCGTGAAGCCCTGGCGCGGGAGATGGCGAAGGTCGTTGCCGGGGCGCTGCCCGAGCAGATGCTGAAGCAGAACCTGGAGCGGTGGCAGTAACAGCCCCGTACGCGCTCCTACAGGGACCCCGCTTCCTTGGCCTGGCTCACGTTGACCGCACCAGGCAGGGTGACGGCGTTTTTTGCCGCGAGGATCTCGGCCATGACACTGACGGCGATCTCGGCCGGCGTCTTGCTACCAATGTAGATGCCAATCGGGCCATGCAGGCGCTGCAGCGAGGTCTCGCTTTCGCCGAAGTGTTCGATGAGGCGCTCGCGGCGCAGCTGGCTGTTACGCCGCGAGCCGATGGCGCCAATGTAGAACGCAGGGCTGTGCAAGGCTTCGAGCAGGGCCAGGTCGTCCAGTTTAGGATCGTGACTGACCGCGACGATGGCACTGCGAACGTCTGCGGCGAAGGCGCGGACCACGTCGTCCGGCATGCCGGGCAGCAGGTTGACCCCGGCAACATTCCAGCCGGCCGTGTACTCCGGGCGCGGGTCGCACAGCGAAACGTTGAAACCGTTGAACAGCGCCATGGTAGCGAGGTACTCGGCCAAGGCGCCGGCACCGATCAGCAGCAGGCGGTAGCCCGGGCCAAGGGTATTGAGCATGCGCTGGCCATCGAAGCTGAACAGTTCAGGCGTGTCGGTCGCGGTGAGGCGGGCTTCACCGTTGCTCAGGTTCAGCTCACGGCGCACCAGGTTTCCGCGGTCGAGGCAGGCCAGCAGTTGGTCCAGGTGCGCCAGTGAGGGGGCGAATTCCAGCACCAGTTCCAGGGTGCCGCCGCAGGGCAGGCCAAAGCGGTGGGCCTCGTCGGCGCTGACGCCATAGCGCACCACCTGGGGCTGGCCGGTGGGCATGCCGGGGCCGCCGTAGGCGCTGGTGTAACGGTGGATGAGATCGTCTTCGATGCAGCCGCCGGAGACACTGCCGGCCACGCGGCCGTCGCTGCGCAAGGCCATCATCGAGCCGACCGGGCGGGGGGAGGAGCCCCAGGTACGGGCGACCGTGGTGAGCAGGACGCGGTGACCAGTGGCGAGCCAGTCTCGGGTGGTGCGCAAAACCAACAGATCAATGCTTTCCATTGGGGTTCCATTAAACCTGATGTTCAAGGGTGGCTGTGCGGGCCTCTTCGCGGGTAAACCCGCTCCCACAGGTATTACACCCATTTACAGAGCGGCGTGTTTCCGGTGGGAGCGGGCGTGCCCGCGAAGAGGCCGGTGCATGAACCACGGCAAATCAGCGCATATGCAAGATGATCGGGCTGCTGCTGGCCGGGTCGGTATGACCACGCAACTTGCCTACCGCCTGCGCATCCACCGCACCCCCCTGGTTGCCCCAGGCCGTACGCACGAAGCTCAGCACCTCAGCAATGTCCTGGTCACGCAACTGCGCGCGGAAAGCCGGCATGCGATAGGCATCCGGCACACCGGCAGCCACCACCCGCTGCGAACCATTGAGGGTGATATTGATCGCCGAGGCGTTCTCCCTGGCCAGTGCCGAGGTGGCGCCTGCCAATGGCGGCATCCATTCGGCCTGGCCTTTGCCGTCCAGACCGTGGCAAGACGCGCAGTGGGTCACATAGGTGTGCGCCCCCGGGCTGTCGAGCCGTGCCGCTGCCGCTTCGGCCTGGTAGTGCCATGGCGCGCCGTCACGCTGTGGGTCGCCGGGCAGTGATTTCAGGTAGTGCGCAATGGCGGCCAGGTCATCGTCATGCATGAACTGAGTGGAATTGTTGAACGCCTCGGTCATTGAGCCGAACACCACGGCATGCCGGTTGCGCCCGGTTTTCAGGAACTGCGCGATTTCTGCCTCGCTCCAGCGCCCCAGCCCGGTGTTGTGGTCGGCGCGCAGGCTCGGTGCGTACCAGCCGTCGAGCAGGGCACCGGCCAGGAACGGCTTGCCGCTTTCATCCAGGGCCTTTTCGTTGAAGGCCAGGCCGCGCGGGGTGTGGCAACTGCCGCAGTGGCCGGGGCCCTGGACGAGGTAGGCGCCCCGGTTCCACTGCGCATCCTGCCCTGCCTTGGCGGTGTAAGGCGTGGTGGCCGCGAACAGGCCATTCCACAAGGCGATTGGCCAGCGCAGGTTCAATGGCCAAGGGATGTCGCTGGCCAGGTTGGCCTGTTGCACCGGTTGCACACCATGCATGAAAAACGCGTATAGCGCCTTTACATCGTCATCGCTGAGCTTGGCGTAGGACGGGTAGGGCATGGCCGGATACAGCCGGCGGCCACCGGGCGCGACACCCTGGCGCACGGCACGGTCGAAATCGGCCAGGCTGTAACTGCCGATGCCGCTGTCGCGATCGGGGGTGATATTGGTGGCGTGGATGGCACCCAGGGGGGTGGCCATTTCCAGCCCGCCAGCGAAAGGCTTGCCATCCGGCAGGCTGTGGCAGGCAACGCAGTCACTGAGGCGGGCCACGTACTCGCCACGGCTGACCAATGCCGGGTCAGCGGCACTGGCCTGTGCGTCGGCAAACGGCGTGGCCGGCTCGCGGGTGACATACCAGGCCAGCAGGCCTGCCGCGACCAGGCACGGCAGCGCCAGCCAGCCAGCGGTTCTTGCGAAACGATGGGTCATGGGGCGTCCCTTGTGCGATCAGCTGAAGGTATGGCGGCTCAGTGGCAGGCTGCGTACGCGCTGGCCGGTAAGCTGCGCGACCGCGTTGGCCACTGCCGGGGCTACGGCGGGTAGCGGTGGTTCCCCGATACCGCCCATCTTCGCCCCGCTTTCGACAATGCGCACATGCACCCGCGCCATGCGCGAGGGCGGCAGGATCGGGTACAGGTCGTAGTTGCGTGCGCGTGGCTTGCCATCGACATATACCGCTTCTTCCACCAGCGTCTGCGACAGGCCAAGGGCAACCGCGCCGTTAACCTGGTGTTCGATGATCGCCGGGTTGACGATGCTGCCCGGGTCGATGGCCTCCCAGATGTCGTGCACCTTGACCTGGCCGTTCTCGATCGATACCTCGGCGATGACTGCCGCCTCCGAGCCGAATGGTGAGGCCATGGCCACGCCGCGTGCCCGTTTACTGCCATCCTCGGCGGTGAACGGCCCGCGTTTCCAGCCACCGGACAATTCGGCGACCGCGTTCAGCAGGTTGGTCAGGCGCGGGTTGTCGCGCAGCAGATGCAGACGCAGCTCGAACGGGTCCTTGCCGCCTTTGTCGGCCAGTTCATCCAGGAATGATTCATAGAAGAAGTCGTTCAGCGAGTTACCCACCGAACGCCAGTAGCCGAGCATGGCCGGGCCTTTGACGTAGATCTGGGCAATGCGCTTGTTGCCGATGGCGTACGCCTTGCCTGATAGCCCCTCAAGCGCGGTCGGGTCGATCTTTTCCCCTTGTTTGCCAGCAAGAGCCTCGGTTGGGCCTTCGGTGGCGCTGACCGCTTCGAGGGCCACTGGCATGCCATCGGCATCCAGACCGGCGCGGAATTTCACCACTGCGACCGGGCGCAGCACATCACGCAGGAATTCTTCTTCGCGGCTCCAGATGAGTTTTACCGGCCGGCCAACCGCTTTGGCCAAGGCAATGGCCTGCGGGTAAGGGTTGGCCGAGTCGTACAGGAAGTGGCGGCCAAAGAAGCCGCCCAGCAGTGGCGAGTGCAGGTTGATGTGCGCAGGCTCCAGGCCGGTACGCTTGGCAATGTCGTCACGGAACATGTCCGGGGCCTGGTTGGGCAGCCAGACGTCCAGGGTGCCATCCGGGTTGAAGCGGGCGAGGGCGGACGGTGGCTCGAGCTGGGCATGGTTCAGGTACTGGTTGTGGTAGCTGGCTTCGACCTTGGTTTTGGCATTGCTCAAGGCGCCGGCGATATCGCCTTCGTTCTCTTCATCACGGGCCGGGCCCTCGACCGTTGCCAAGTGCTCGCGCCAGGCGTCGCTGGAGAAATTGGCCGGCATCGGCCGCACCTTGCTGTCGGCGGTCGGCTCTTGCCAGTCCACCTGAATCGCCTCCACCGCACGCTTTGCGTGCCACCAGCGCTCGGCCACCACGGCCACGGCGCCCGGCAGTTGGTGCACTGAATGCACACCTTTCATGGCCTTGACCTGCTCTTCGTTGCGCAGGCTGCCCACGGTCATGCCCAGGCGTGGCGCGTGCTGCACGGCGGCGTGGAGCATGCCGTCGACCTTTATGTCGATGCAGTACTGGGCCTTGCCGGTGGACTTGTCGTAGGCATCCAGGCGGCGAACGGGCTTGCCGATCCAGCGAAACTGGCTGGGATCACGCAGCTTGACACTGGCCGGGTCGGGTACCGGCAGGTCCATGGCGCGCCCGGCGAGTTCACCGTAGGGTATCGAACGCCCGCTCGTGGTATGTACTACGTTTCCTGGTGTGGTCGAGAGTTCGTCGACCGGCACGCCCAGTTGTTCGGCGCCCGCCTGCAGCAGCATTGCCCGGGCAAGGGCGCCCAGGCGGCGCATGGTCGGGTAGCTCATGCGCACCGACATGCTGCCGCCGGTGATGCGCATGCCGTTTTC
Organism: Pseudomonas sp. TSO6; assembly: GCF_056098905.1. Classification (NCBI taxonomy): domain Bacteria; kingdom Pseudomonadati; phylum Pseudomonadota; class Gammaproteobacteria; order Pseudomonadales; family Pseudomonadaceae; genus Pseudomonas; species Pseudomonas sp. TSO6. Next base: position 92,182 of record NZ_JBLZWV010000030.1, read on the forward strand.
CATCACCACGTAGGCTTCGCCCGGTGGTGCGCTATCGACTACGAAGTTGACGGGGTCGACATCCAGCTCTTCACCCACAATTTGCGCCATGGCGGTGAAGGGGCCTTGCCCGCCTTCCATGAAGGGGCTGAGCAGGCGCACCGTGCCGTCTGGGCGAATTTCCAGAAACGCCGGCACCTGGGTGCCGCGTTCTGGGGTTGCCGCGGCCGCGGCCTGCACGCGGGCCGAGCCCATGGGCAGGCCGAAACCCAGCACCAGGGCGCCGACTGCGGTGCCGGCAAGAAAACGCCGCCGCGACAGGTTGACGGTTTCGCCCAGTTGCAACTTGAGCAGCTCTGCGGGGCTATCGACTGGCGTGTTCATCAGCCCTGCTCCCCTTGGGCCAGGTCATGCACGGCAGCATGGATGGCGTTGTAGGTGCCGCAGCGGCACAGGTTGACCATGGCCGCGTCGATCTGCGCATCACTGGGCTTGGGGGTGTGCTTGAGCAACGCCGTGGCGGCCATGACCTGGCCAGACTGGCAGTAGCCGCACTGGGCCACCTGGTGCTCGACCCAGGCCGCAACCACCCGTTTGCCAACGGCATCGGCTTCGATTGCCTCGATGGTGGTGACCTCGCGCCCCACCACACCGGCCACCGGGGTGACGCAAGCGCGGACTACGTTGCCGTCCACCAGCACCGAACAGGCGCCGCACTGGGCCAGGCCGCAGCCGTACTTGGTGCCGGTCAGCCCCAGGTCATCGCGGATCACCCACAGCAAGGGCGTGTCGGCGTCCGCCTCGACCTGATAGGTCTGCTGGTTAATGCGTAGTTCCATGGTTCACCTGCCAGTCATCGGTTGCTGTCGCTGTGTTTTTTCTGTGCGGGAATACGTTGTTCCCCAGAGGAGAAACGCTAGCACAGGGGGATGACCGCTGGTCTGGAGGCGAGTGCAGGTTCAGAGGATCAGGCAAGCAATCCGGCGGAATGCGCAAGCCTGTACCGGCCCCATCGCCGGCAAGCCAGCTCCCACAGGGCGGCGTAAGGGTTGAAAGATATGCAGTCCCTGTGGGAGCTGGCTTGCCGGCGATGGGGCCAGGCAGGCAAACAGGACTTCTGGCGTAAAAACCCGGATAATGCCGGCCAATTTCGTTTTGCACGCTTAAATCACGGTAATCCCGCATGGAAATCAAGGTCAATTTTCTCGACAATCTCCGTCTCGAAGCCAAGTTCGACGACTTCACGGTGATCGCCGACCAACCGATCCGCTACAAAGGCGATGGTTCGGCCCCAGGCCCGTTCGACTATTTCCTGGCGTCTTCGGCCTTGTGCGCGGCTTACTTCGTCAAGCTGTACTGCCAGGCGCGCGACATCCCCACCGAAAACATTCGCCTGTCGCAGAACAACATCGTTGACCCGGAAAACCGCTACAACCAGATCTTCAAGATCCAGGTCGAGCTGCCCGAGGACATTTCCGAGAAGGACCGCCAAGGCATCCTGCGCTCCATCGACCGTTGCACGGTTAAAAAGGTGGTGCAGACCGGCCCCGAATTCGTGATCGAAGTGGTCGAAAACCTCGATGCCGATGCCCAGGGCCTGCTGATGCCGGTGGCGGACACCAGCACCTACATCCCAGGCAAGGACCTGCCGCTGGAGCAGACCATCGCCAACATGTCGGGCATCCTCGCCGGGCTGGGGATGAAGATCGAGATCGCTTCGTGGCGCAATATCGTGCCCAACGTATGGTCGCTGCACGTGCGCGATGCGCAGTCGCCGATGTGCTTCACCAACGGCAAGGGCGCAACCAAGGAAGCGGCGCTGGCCTCGGCGCTGGGCGAATTCATCGAGCGCCTGAACTGCAACTTCTTCTACAACGACCAGTTTTGGGGCGAGGAGCTGGCCAACGCGCCGTTCGTGCACTACCCGAACGAGCAGTGGTTCAAGCCTGGCCCGCGCGACGCGTTGCCGGCCGAGATCCTCGACGAGCATTGCCTGGAAATCTACAACCCGGACGGTGAGCTGCGTGGTTCGCACCTGTACGACACCAACTCGGGCAATACTGCGCGCGGCATCTGCTCGCTGCCGTTCGTCCGCCAGTCCGACCAGCAGGTGGTGTACTTCCCGTCCAACCTGATCGAAAACCTGTTCCTGAGCAACGGCATGAGCGCCGGCAATACCCTGGCCGAGGCGCAGGTGCAATGCCTGTCGGAAATCTTCGAGCGCGCCGTGAAGCGCGAAATCCTCGAAGGCGAGCTGTGCCTGCCGGACGTGCCGCAGGAAGTGTTGGCCAAGTACCCGGCCATTGTCGCCGGTATTCAGGGCCTGGAAGAGCAGGGCTTCCCGGTGCTGGTCAAGGATGCCTCGCTGGGTGGCGAGTTCCCGGTCATGTGCGTGACTTTGATGAACCCGCGCACCGGTGGCGTCTTCGCCTCGTTCGGTGCCCACCCGAGCCTTGAAGTGGCGCTGGAGCGCAGCCTCACCGAGCTGCTGCAGGGCCGCAGCTTCGAAGGCCTGAACGACCTGCCGCAGCCGACCTTCGAGAGCCATGCGCTGACCGAGCCGAATAACTTCGTCGAGCACTTCATCGACTCCAGCGGCGTGGTGTCGTGGCGCTTCTTCGGCGCCAAGGCCGACTTCGAGTTCGTCGAGTGGGACTTCTCCGGCCATGGCGAGGACTCCAATCTTCAGGAGGCCGCAACCCTGTTCGGCATTCTCGAAGACCTGGGCAAGGAAGTGTACATGGCGGTGTACGACAACCTTGGCGCCACTGCCTGCCGCATCCTGGTGCCGGGCTACTCGGAAATCTACCCGGTCGAGGACCTGATCTGGGACAACACCAACCGCGCCCTGTCGTTCCGCGCCGACATCCTCAACCTGCATACCCTCGAAAGCCGCCCCCTCAAGTTGCTGCTCAAGCGCCTGGACAACTGCGATGTGGATGACTACACCACCATCACCACGCTGATTGGTGTGGAGTTCGACGAGAACACCGTGTGGGGCCAGCTGACCATTCTCGAGCTGAAACTGCTGATTTGCCTGGCGGTGCAGCGTTTTGAGGAGGCCAAGGAGCTGGTCGAGGCATTCCTCCAGTTCAACGACAACACCGTCGAGCGTGGCCTGTTCTACCAGGCGCTGAACGTGGTGCTGGAAGTTCAGCTGGATGACGAACTGGAGATGGACGATTACGAAGCCAACTTCCGCCGCATGTTCGGCAATGCGCGGATGGACGCAGCATTGGGTTCGCTGGACGGCAGCGTGCGTTTCCATGGCCTGACTCCGACCAGCATGAAGCTCGAAGGCCTTGATCGCCATCTGCGCCTGATCGAGAGCTACAAGAAGCTGCATGCAGCCCGGGCCAAATTCGCCTGATAGCTGCGGTCCCACTCGTTATTTTGTGCTGGCTGTACCGCCCTCATCGCCGGCAAGCCAGCTGCCACAGGTACTGCACCCTTGTGGGAGCTGGCTTGCCGGCGATTGGGCTAGCAGCCCTCATATAGCACTTTGATCCTGGCGCTATCCCCAAAGCGTCTTTCCGCTTCGCCTGACAGGCGAGTAAATTATTTTCCCCCAATAGATGGCGCGTTAACCGCCAGAAGGACCTCGGCCGCGCGCACGACAAGAAGGCGCAGACCATGAGCACCCCTTTGGACACCAATGCCCTTAAAGCCCGCCAGCAGGCCGCGTGGGCCAGCGGTGACTACGCGGTAATCGGCACCACCCTGCAACTGGTTGGCGAACGCCTGGCCGAGGCCTGCGACTTGCGCTGGGCCGAGCAGGTGCTGGACGTTGCTGCCGGCAACGGCAACGCCACCTTGGCCGCTGCCCGGCGCGGCTGTCGCGTCACCTCCACCGACTACGTGCCCGAATTGCTCAAGCGCGGCGAAGAGCGCGCGCGGGCCGAGCACTTGGATGTGCTGTTCCAGGCGGCCGATGCCGAAGCGTTGCCGTTTGCCGACGGAACCTTCGATGCCGTGCTTTCCACCTTCGGCGTGATGTTCGCCCCTGATCAGGCGCAGGCCGCACGCGAGCTGGCCCGGGTGTGCCGGCCCGGTGGCCGCATCGGCCTGGCCAACTGGACCCCGCAAGGCTTTGTCGGGCAGATGTTCAGAATTCTAGGCCGGCATGTGCCTCCACCTCCCGGTGCCTTGCCGCCATCGCGCTGGGGCGATGAGGAGCAGTTGCGCGTGATGTTCGAAGGGGCGCTTGGCGAACTGAAAGTGAACCGCCAGCAGTTCAACTTTCGCTATCGCTCGGCGGCGCATTTCATCGAGGTGTTCCGCACCTGGTATGGGCCGGTGCACAAGGCGTTTACCTCATTGGAGCCGGAGGCGGCCAGTGCGCTGGAGCGGGATCTGACCCAATTGCTGGAGGAGAACAACGTCGCTGGGCCTTCATCGTTGGTGGTGCCGAGTGAATACATTGAGGTGGTGGTCATTCGGGGCTAGCAGGCGCTCCTTCCAATGCCTCCGCGGGTGGGGGGGCTGCACGGACATTGAAAAGCTTGCAGACGAAGTACCAAGCGATCGCGACCGTTAGGTTGTAGGGGAACAACACGGCCCAGAACGGCAGTTGCCAGTTTTTCTTGCCCTGCATTTCACCGGGCTCGCCGGTACGCCAGGGGGCATAGTGGCGCCAGGCTTCAGCCGGGGTCAGGCAGATGGCGTGGAGTGGCTTGTGCCACCAATTGGGCTCGCGGGGAGGCGGAAGCTTGTCCGGACCGTGGTTCATGAAATGGCGGAGGTACTCCCACACTTCGGCGACGTGTCTGACCCCGGGCTCGGTGGGGTCGTTGCTGTCGACCCAGAGGCAGTCTTTTTGGTGGAGGCTGCCATCCGCTCGGCGAGGGGCGAAGGCGAGGGCGTAGCTGGTGCTGAAGGATGAGCCGCCATACTCGGTGCGTTTGAAAACGCCTCCGCCAGTGTTACTCCACTCAAAGACGAATATCTTGCTCAAGCGTTTATAGTAAATCTTCTGAGTTGATCGGTTGAAACATATGCTCGATAAGCGCTTTATGAAGTATATTCGGTAAATTAGGAACGGGAGGAATGTGAAGGGCGTGAGTGCGAAGCTGGTCATTAAAAGTGGGTTGGATTCAAAATACTTTATGAACTCCCCGTCAAATAGATAAGGGTAGAAGCCGATCATTGAAATAGTTATTATTGCGCAGTACAGTTTCCCCATGAATATCGAGTCTGTTACCCATGGGTTTCTCAAACATAAAAAATTGTCGGATAAGCTCAATAGCTGCCCGGTGATAGCGGGCTTGTGTCCTGAACCTGTCTTTGAATTGAACATCCAGATGGTTGCCATGGTCAGCGTTCCAGACGAAAAGTTGCGAGGCTCTCATTGTCTTCGTCCAACCCTTGATTGGCGCTGTAAGCGAGATGCAGTGAGACATGATTTTGGTTGGCTAGCGTGTTCTCGAAATGCAGAACCAAGCCAGCGCCTACGATGTGACCGGTTGAGACGATTGGGAAAACGTCCATCCCTTGGTCGTCACGAAGGGCGCTCAAGCTCCCTGACCATTCACTCACGCCTAGCCTGAAGCCAGGCAGTAGCACTGTGAACTCAACAGTTGGTTGAGGTGTGGCGGCTTCGTTATGGGTGATAGCTGTCCAGTTGGGCGGAGACCAGTGATCGTTCCGACGCCATTTAGTGCCGGCTTCAGTTATACCCAGGGACAGCGCCTGTTCAGCGGACAGCAGTTTTGGTCCGTAATGCTCGGTGTGCCAGGCTTTGACCTCGGCTTGTAGCGACGCGTAAGCCGGAAGTTTCTGCTCATAGTCCAAGGTAATGCCAGCGCGCCCCTCTCCATCATTGATGCGATTACCGAAGATGCTGCGTGCGGCCCAAAGCTCAATTGGGCTGTGAAGGTGCTCATGTGCCTTGGCGTGCAGGTACAAGCCTCCTGCAATGATGGCTACGCCTACGAGGACAAGGGCAGCCGCAGCCCATCCGGCAAAGGGTACTAATGTTGTTGCGCCCGCAACGGCAAGGCCTGCTTCAAGGGCGACAGCAGAGCCGATGGCCATAGTTACCCCTCCGGCCAAGGTGTATCCGCCTGCAGTTGAACCACCACTTTTGAGCTGACGCATTCCCTTTGATATGTCTGAAAATAGGCTGAATGCTATCGCCGGATATCCGGCTAAACGCGCAAACAAATTACTGCTTAAGAACTTGATGATTCCATTACCAAAGGCCATGCCCGGCGCCGTTGAGCTCAATCTCAACATCACGGCCTTCTGCGTTGCTCGCACGCTGACCATCGTCGCCGCCGCTGCACCGATCACTCCGAAAATCGATGAAGCAAAGCCCAAGGTGTATTCCGGTGCATCGTTCTTTTGCAGGCTGTTAAAGGCCGTCTTGAGCGATAAGATGTTGAACCACAGCATCCCCGCGTTCAGACCACCCCCACCGCCCGAGGTGAGCAACCCGAGAAAGTTGGGCTTCACTCGCGCAGTGGTGGTCAGTTCTATCGATATTGTCCGGCTACCCGAGATGCGCAGTTGTTTCATTTCCTCAACCTGCGCCATGCCGCTCTTCAAATACTTCTGTGCCTCCTGGCTAAATGGATTGTCCGTGATGGCCTGTTCGGTGATTCGATAGCGCGCTGCCAACAGCCCCAACGCCTTCTCGGCATTCGCCTCCCGTGCCGCCAACAGCACCTGCTGACGCAGGCCATGACTGGCATCCCACCGTGTCTGGCCACGCAGGCGCTTGAGCACTACGGTATTGACCGCCTGGGCGGTAAGGTCGGTGATGTCGGCCATGGCCGGGAAGCGACCCGCCAATCCTTCGATCACGTTGTCGCTCGCGCCGAACAAAGAGCCGGTCGAATCCGCCTTGTCCTTGAACGGGTTGAACGGCGCCAGGGCGGTGTACAGCGGGCTGTCGTGCTGGTCCAGCCATTGCTCCAGGCGTTTGAAGCGTCGGTCATGCTCTTCGGTGCCGGGTGCCGGGTGCCGGGTGCCGGGTGCCGGGTGTCGGCTGGCCCATCGGGTGAATCAGCAAAGCCAGCGAGATTTCCAGGCCGCGGGCGGAGGTGCGTTCGTCGCGGTCGTAACACGCCAGCGCGGCTGCCAGGCTGTAGGGGTTGTCGATATGTTGCGATTCGGCAGTGGCCAGCCAGGCGTCATGATCATTGCTGGCTTGCAACGCCAGGTTGCGCAGGGCTGCAATACGCCGTTCCAGTTCATCGCGCTCGGCGAGGAAATGCCGGTATTTGGCGATATCGATGCGTTTTGCCAGGCGCGCGCCGTAGGGGGAGTAATCCTCATGGGTGAGGGCCTGGAAATGTGACTCGGCCGCAGACAGCGCAGGGCCACGCCGCTCCGTGCCAAGCCTGAACGCAGCCAGTTCCGGTGAAGGCGCATCGGCCGGGTACATGCTTTCCAGCGTCTTGTTCAGCAGCATGCCCACCAGGTTGCGATGGTGAAAATCGCGGCTTTGCACGCTCAGTTGCTCGGCATCCAGGCGGTAGCACGCGGGCACGCGTTCCTGCTCGGGAGGTTGCGCGGGTTTTGTGTGTGCCAGTTGCTCGGCGGGCATCAGGTCGCGCATTTGATGCTGGTAGGCCGAGACCGACAGGCTCAGGTCCAGGGCCATGCCTTCGGCGTCGGCGAGTGCTACCACCACCGGTACTTTCGGTTGGGTCCAGGGGTAGTGACGCGCAACGGCGACCAGGTTGCCGATAGGCAAGGTTTCGGTGACCGGGTCGCTGCTCCAGGTCAGCGGCATGCGTCGTTCGGTTGGCTTGAAGTCTTCGACCCAGGTTTGCAGGGCACTGACCGGCAACACATGGGGCTGGGTGGACGGCGCCTGGTTGCCGGTGATCAGTTCGACCATGTCCAGCTGGCGCATGTGCCGTTTGCGCAAGGCTGATGAACTGGTGATGCGGGCGGTCACGGCGTTGGTCCACAGGTGCGGGCTGTAAGCGATCCACACTTCCTTGGCGATATCGGGGCAGGTATCGGCCCACACCCAGCCCATGCTCCGGCTGGAGAGGTAGCGATCACGCAGGTGGTAGTTTTCCAGCCCTTTGTAACGCAGTTCCTTGTAAAGGCCCGCGCCAATGTACTCATGGATGACCAGCTTTTCGCCCTTCGGGCCTTTCATGAACACGTAGACATAACCCGGGCGTAAAGCGCGGAGGGTGTAGGCAGAGTGTTGCAGCGGGGCGAAGCCTTGTTCCAGGTTGAAACCGGCATTGGCATAGCGGCAGGCGGGGGATTCGCCGGTGCGTGGCACGATGGCATAGCGCACCGGCAGGATGGGGATGCGTGCACTACAGGCAGGGCCGGAAGTGGCACTGCTAACGGAAGCATTGCTCATGCGAGTTCCTTGCTCAGAGAGCAGTCTTTTCAGACCAAACGCGTAGAACGGCCTGTTTCAGTGCAAATAAAGACTGGAAGGGGGTTGGCTGATGCTTATGCTGTAGGAAATATCTTCCTTGTTTAGAGGCTAAAAAAGATTGGCTTGTTAAGGCTCAGGCGAAAAACAATGCCTCGCTTTCTCCTTCTTGGTCGAGGCAGAAAGTGTAATATTTTATTTGAATGTTTTTTGTGTTTCGCGAGTGTGGTTTTATAAGTGGAAAGTTTGACCTTTTCTGTAGGAGTTGTCTTACATATTAATCGGGCTTTAAACTTTCAGTTCTTGCACTTGGCCATCACTACTTGGCAAGTTCGGGGAGCGCCCCCCGAGCGGCCGGCATAGCGTATGCAATTGTTCATGGATTTTTGCCGCGCAATGCTCAGGGTATTGCCCCAGGCCAGGCCGCCTTCGCCAGTCGTGGGTACGGCTTTGGCGAAGCAGTTGGAGCCTACTGCAGGCGTGGCGTAGCGCGCCTTGCTGGCTTTGCTGGAGCAACCTGCGGTAAGCGCCAGGCTGAGGGCGAGCAGGGTGGTCAGGGCCCAGGATGCGTTTGGTCTGCTCACGTGTTCCCCTTCTGCGCTTGGCAGCAAATGCCTTGCAGGATATTTCATTGTAGCGAAGCGGTGAACTATCGCGTCGTGAAGGGGCTCCTTTGCTAAGCGCACCCTGCGCTCACCTGATGGCGCACGCCCATCATCCCTGGGTCACTGAATGAAAAGGAGGCACTGTGACCGCTACTGACCAAACCCTCTACCGCTGTACGCCCAGCCCGCTGCACGCCCTGCTCCTGGCAGGCAGTGTGCCGTTGTTTCTTGGCGCACTGCTGAGCGACATCGCCTACTTCAACAGCTACCAGATCCAGTGGAGCAACTTCGCCGCCTGGCTGATCGCCGGCGCCTTGGTGTTCTGCGGGTTGGCACTGTTGTTTGCGCTGGCCAACCTGATCCGCGCCAAACGCAAGGGCGGGCGCGCCACGCTGTACTTCATGCTGCTGCTGGTGACCTGGGTGCTTGGCTTGATCAATGCGTTCGAGCACGCCAAGGACGCCTGGGCGGTGATGCCGTCGGGGCTGGTGTTGTCGGTGATCGTGACCGTGCTCTCGGTAGTGGCTGCGTGGACCGGCTTGAGCAACCTGCGTTCGGGAGGTGCAGCATGAAGCCTTTGCATGCATTGAGCTTGTTGAGCATGGCGGTGTTGCTGAGCGCCTGTGGGGGTGACGGCGAGCCTACCCAGGCCCATGGGCCGGACCCGAAGCTGCCCGATCCGCAGCGCGGGTTGTTGCCGAGCATGAAGATCGCGCAGCCGGTTGCCTGGGGCGAGCAGAAACCGACCGTGCCGGAGGGTTTCAACGTCACAGCCATTGCCACTGACCTGAAAATCCCGCGGCAGAGCCTGGTGCTGCCCAATGGCGATATTCTGGTGGCCGAGGGCAGGGGTGGCAGCGCGGCCAAGCTCAAGCCCAAGGATGTGATCGCCAGCCAGATCAAGGCCAAGGGCAATACTCAGGTCAAGGGTGGCAACCGCCTGACCCTGTTGCGCGACGCCGACGGCGATGGCACCTACGAGGTGCAGACCGTGTTCGCCGAAAACCTCAACGCCCCCTATGGCCTGGCCTTTGCCAACGGCAAGCTGTATGTGGCCAACCAGGATGCGCTGGTGCGCTTTGACTACAAGGAAGGCCAGACCCAGGCCGACGGCCCGCCATCCAAGGTCACCGACCTGCCGGCGAAGATCAACCACCACTGGACCAAGGCGCTGACAATCAGCCCCGATGGCCGCTATCTGTATGTGGGCATCGGCTCGAACAGCAACATCACCGAGCGCGGCCTGGAGGTGGAGATCGATCGGGCGATGGTCTGGCAGGTTGATGCCGAAACCGGCGCCCACCGGCCTTACGCCACCGGCTTGCGCAACCCGACGGCATTGACCATTCAGCCACAGACCGGGCAGTTGTGGACGGTGGTCAACGAGCGGGATGAGCTGGGCCCCGACCTGGTGCCGGACTACCTCACTTCGGTGCGCGAAGGTGGCTTCTATGGTTGGCCTTACAGCTACTGGGGGCAGAATGTAGATGATCGGGTGCGGCCGCAAAACCCGGACAAGGTGGCTGTGGCGATCAAGCCGGACTACAGCCTGGGCTCGCATGTGGCTGCATTGGGTGTCGACTTCTCGATCCCGGCCATGGGCAAGGAGTTTGCCGACGGAGTGTTCGTGGGCGAGCACGGCAGCTGGAACCGGCCCGATCCGGTGGGCTACAAGGTGATTTTCGTGCCGTTCAGCAATGGCAGGCCGGCAGGGGAACCCATCGACTTCGCCACCGGCTTTCGCGGTGAGGATGGCAAGACGCGTGGGCGGCCGGTGGGGGTGACCGTGGACCCGCGCGGGGCGTTGATCATTGCCGATGACCTGGCCAATACGGTATGGCGGGTGACGCGTAACCGTTGAATATTGGTCTGGCCCAAATCCACTCCCCTGTGGGAGTGGGTTCATCCGCGAAAAAGCCGGCGAGGTGATGGCACCGGCAGGGTGGCGGGCAACGTCTATGCTTGTTGGCGCGTGAACCATTCGCGCCCTTTTCTGGTTGATCACATGGAAGCAGGTCTATGAATCCGATTCGCTCACTCGCTCGTGCTGTTGCCCTGGCCACGCTGGCATCCGCTGCCAGCTTCACGGTGCACGCTGCCGATATTCCGATTGCCAGCGAGGCACTGGAAAGCCATGTCACCACGCAGGTCACAGCCATCGACCTGGCCAACCGCCAGGTCACGGTAAAAGGCCCTGATAACAAGAAAGATGTGACGTTCCAGCTTACGGAAAACGCGAAGGCTCTGCCTAACCTCAAGGTTGGGGACCAGGTCGATATCTTCGTTACCCGCGCTGTGGCTTATGTGCTCAACACCGATGTGGGTGGGGCGCCGAAGGCCAGCGAGGAATCCGGCACCATTCGCGCCACTGCACAAAACCCCAACCCGGGCGGAGAGGCATTCCGCCAGGTCCGGGTCACCTCGCAGATCAAGAAGATCGACCTCAAGACGCATGAAGTGAGCCTGCTGCCACCCGAGGGCAAGTTGCAGGTGGTCAAGGTCGAAAACCCGGACTTGCAGGCACGCATGAAGAATCTCAAGGTCGGCCAGACGGTCGATGCGATCTTTACCGAAGTGCTGCGCGTCGAAACCTCCCGCTGAGCATTTCCTGAGACAGGCTACGGGTTGCCCGTACGTGAATCCGTCGTGATGCCTTGCATGACGGCGGATGTTGTAGGCGACCCGAGCACGCAAAAATCCTCATCACGGGGAAAATTGCAACCGCTTCGAGCATGCGCCTGACGAATAATCTACGTGCATGCTTTCGATTTCCATCAATGGTGAGAATATTCGATCATTGCCTGAACGTTTTCAGCAATGAGGGCTGCCATGTCCAGTAAAACCCTGTGCCTGCTGGTACTTCCTTTTGCCTTGGCGTTGCTTGCCGGGGCGGTATTGCCGTTCCAGGCTGCAGGTAATGCCGCCGTGGGTCGTGCCCTGGGGCATTGGTTGTGGGGGGCCTTCGCTTCGTTGACGATAAGTTCGTTGGTGGTTATCGCCGCTCTGTTGGTTCTCAGGGTGCCCGTACCAGACCTGGGCAAGGCCCTGCAGGGGCCATGGTGGCTGTGGATTGGCGGCGTGCTGGGGGCGATGTATGTGGCGGGTGCTGCAGCGCTTACGCCCAAACTGGGCGCGGCGGGGTTCCTGGTGTTCGTAGTGGCAGGGCAGATCATCACGGCAGTGCTCGCCGACCACTTCGGGGTGATGGGGCTGGGCGGCAAGCCGCTGAGCCTTGCCAGGGTGGCAGGTGTAGTGCTGATTCTGTGTGGCGTGCTGTTGGTGCAAGGCACCTGGTCGACGGCGCCAGCCACCAGTGCAATCACCGCTGTGAAGCAGCCAGAAGGCTGATCAGCGCCCCGGTTGGCTGCATGCCCACACGGTTTCGCGCAGCCAGCGGTGCCCGGGGTCGCTGTCCTTGCGGCTGTGCCAGGCCTGCTGGTAGTCGAACGAGGGAATCGCCAGTGGCGGTGTGAACTGGCGCAGTGTCTTGTGCTCGCGCAAGGAGCCCACTGCGCGGCTGGCTACTGTCAGGATCAGGTCGGTGCCAGCAAGTACCTCTACTGCCGCGCTCCAGTGTGGCAAGGCCAAGGCAATGCGGCGGCGCAGGCCTTGGGCGGCCAGCGCACGCTCGATCTCGTCGAAGGCATCGGGGCGCATGGCCATCAACACATGCGGGCGTGCCAGCCAGTCTTCAAGGGTAAGGCCGCCGCTGGGGGGCAACACCTGGCGATCGGCAACGCTGATGAAATGGTCGGCAAACAGGGGCTGGGCAAGGATGTCCTGAGGCAGCTCGGGGAACAGGCCCAGTGCCAGGTCCAGTTCCCCATCGAGCAGTTGCGCCAGCATGGTTTCGCGACTGGCCTGGCTGATGGCCAGGTCCACCCCGGGTGCTACCTGGCGCAGGTGGCGCAGCAGGGGCGGCAGGATGATGCGCGAGGAGTAGTCGGACAGCGACAGCCGGAAACGGCGCTGGGCTTTGGCTGGCTCGAACTGTGGGGTGGCCAGCAGGCCGTTGAGATTGCTCAAGGCATCCTGTAGCGGTTTTACCAGCGACTGGGCACGGGCGGTGAGGGCCATGCCGCCGCCTTGGCGTACCAGCAAGGGGTCGTCGAAGTGCTTGCGCAGTTGCGCCAGCGCGTGGCTAACGGCGGGTTGGCTGCGGTGCAGACGCAGGGCGGCCCGGGTCACGTGCTTTTCACTGAGCAGGGCATGCAGGGCGAGTAGCAGGTTGAGGTCGATCTTGCGCAGTTCATCCATGGGGTGAATGGCCTTGGTTGATTCCAGCGGTGTTTATTAGCTTAACAAGCCTTGCACGGTCGTTGTGGGAGCAACTGTCTTGCTCAACTTCTAAAAGCTGGCGCGATTAAAAGCTGAGGGCCCTTCGCGCCCCATCGCGACGCAAGGCAGCTCCCACAAGGCTCGCGTTGACCGTTGGGGTTATACTCCCCGTCCGTTTTACTGTTATCCGAGTACTCCGATGGGTCTTTCCGCAACTGCCACACCCGAACCGCGTCGCCTGGGCGCCCCTTTGATCGCCATGGCCTTACTGCTGGCTGGCGCCTGGTTCCTCAATCTGAATGCCGGCTTCAAGCAGGTGTTGCTGCTGCTGGTCGGCGCGGCGCTGGGCCTGACCCTGTACCACGCCGCCTTCGGCTTCACCTCGGCCTGGCGGGTGTTCATCAACGAGCGTCGCGGCGCAGGCCTGCGGGCGCAGATGGTCATGCTGGCCCTGGCGGTGCTGCTGTTCTTCCCGGCATTGTCAGCTGGCAGCCTGTTCGGCAACCCGGTCACTGGCCTGGTGGCCCCGGCGGGTGTCTCGGTCGTGTTCGGTGCGTTCATCTTCGGCATTGGCATGCAGCTGGGCGGCGGGTGCGCTTCGGGCACGCTGTTCACCGTCGGCGGTGGCAATGCGCGCATGCTGGTGACCCTGCTGTTCTTCATCATCGGTTCTGTAACCGCCACCCATCACGCTGACTGGTGGTTTGCCTTGCCGTCGTTCCCGGCAACCTCGATCGTGCAGGCCTGGGGTGTGGGGCCGGCGCTGCTGGTGAGCCTGGCAGTGTTCGGGCTGATCGCCTGGGCTACCGTGGTGCTGGAAAAGCGCCGACACGGCGCGCTGGAAGCGCCAGTTGCCAGCGAACACCAGGGCATGCGTCGCTTCCTGCGTGGCCCTTGGCCGTTGCTGTGGGGCGCTATCGCCCTGGCACTGCTCAACTACGCGACCCTGGCGCTGGCGGGGCGGCCGTGGGGCATTACTTCGGCCTTCGCCTTGTGGGGTGCCAAAACCCTCAACGGCCTGGGCGTGGATGTCGGCAGTTGGGTGTTCTGGCAGGCGCCGGCCAATGCCAAGGCTTTGGCCTCGCCGTTGTGGCAAGACATCACCACGGTGATGGACCTGGGCATCGTGCTGGGTGCGCTGCTGGCGGCCGGCCTTGCCGGGCGCTTTGCGCCAAGCCTGAGAATTCCGCTGCCGTCGCTGATTGCCGCGGTCATCGGCGGTCTGCTATTGGGCTACGGTTCGCGCCTGGCGTATGGCTGCAATATCGGTGCGTACTTCAGTGGCATCGCCTCGGGTAGCGTGCATGGCTGGCTGTGGCTGGTGTCGGCGTATGCCGGCAACCTGATCGGCGTGGGCCTGCGGCCGTTGTTTTTCGCCGGTGAGCGGCGCCCTGCGGTGCTGACAGGCTGCTAATGCGCTGAGTGAATTGCTGCAAGAGGTGCAGAAATCATCTGCACCTCGCCTGATTGTTCAACTTTTCCTCCTTGATTAGCCTGACACGAACCCTCACCAGCAGGATTCGAACATGGCTATCCGTATCACTCTCAACTGCACCGGCAGTGTCGACGTCATGCAGCCTGAACACGTGCAAGCACAACCCCCAGGGCCCGGCCAGGTCTGGCTGGAGCAGACAGCCATGGGCGTGAACCCGCTGGACCTGTTGCAGCGCAAGGGCGGTGCACCTCTGGCCTTGCCTTCCGGTCTGGGGCTGGAAGGCGCCGGGCAGGTCACTGCCGTCGGTGATGGGATACACAACGTGCAGGTGGGGGACCGGGTCGCTTATGCCATGGGGCCGGTCGGTGCCTATGCCAGCGGCCGGTTGTTCCCGGCCGAACGGCTGGTCAAGCTGCCGCCGCAGCTGCAGGACGAGGCCGCAGCAGCGGTGCTGTTCAAAGGCATCACGGCGCAGTACTTGCTGAAAACCACCTACGCTGTGGGCCCGGGTACCCAAGTGCTGTTGTACGGCGCCGCCGGTGCCCTGGGCCAGCTGATGGCGCCTTGGGCGCGGCATCTCGGGGCGACGGTGATCGGCGTGGTATCACGCCCGCAAAGTGTGGCCAGGGCCCAGGCGGCCGGTTGCCACCATGTGCTGGTGTTCGACGCGGCAACGCTGGCCAGCGATGTGCGCAAGCTGACCCAGGGGCAGGGCGTGGATGTGGCCTATGACTGTGTCGGCAAGGTGTCGCTGGAAGCTTCGCTGGACAGCCTGCGGGTGCGGGGCCTGCTGGTGTCGTTCGGGGGCGCTTCCGGTGCGCCGGCGACGATCGAGGTGGCCACGCTCAATGCCAAGGGCTCGCTGTACCTGACCCGGCCGTCACTGGCGGCACATACCCGCACGGTAGAGGAGTACCAGCAGCGCGCCGCCGATGTGCTGGCAGCCGTCGCCGAGGGTATCATCCAGCCTCGGGTCTGGCGTCGCTACCCGCTGGCCAAAGTGGCCAGGGCCCATCGGGACCTGGAACAAGGGCTGTCGGAGGGCGCGCTGGTCCTTACTGCCTGATGCCCGAATCCTGCCACCGAGCCTAGCCATGGATGCCTTCGCCAGTCGCCGCACCGATGAACTTGCCACCTTGCTGGCCCTCCACGAGCAGGGCTCGTTTGCCGCTGCCGGGCGGCGGCTGGAGCGCCACCCCACGGTGCTGTCGAAGCGCCTGAGTGCGCTGGAGGCGCGGTTGGGCATTCGCCTGGTGGAGCGCAGCACGCGGCAGCTGCGTTTTACCGATGAAGGCGAGCGGCTGGTGGCCAAGGTACGCGAGGCCAACCGGCTGATCGCCGAGGCGGAACAGGAAGCTGCCGAGGGTGCGGCAACGGTACGCGGGCGCTTGCGCCTGGCATTGCCGGCGGCCATGGGGCGGCGCTGGTTGAGTGGGATGCTAGCGGACTTCGTGCTGGCCTATCCGCAGGTGACGGTGGAGGCCGAGTATGCCGACCGTTTCGTCGACCTGATCGGCGAGGGCTTCGATGCCGCCATCCGCATTGGCGAGCTGGTGGACAATCGCCTGGTGGCCAGGAAACTGTGCGATCACTGGCGCATCCTGTGTGCGTCGCCTGAATACCTCGCTCGGCATGGTGTACCGGTACAGCCTGAACAATTGAATGATCATAATTGCTTGTGTTTCAGTGGCTTACGTTCATTTCCTGAATGGCGCCTGATGAGCGGTGAGCGGCAGGTGAATGTGAAGGTCGCAGGCAGCCTGCGCAGCAACGACAATGAGGCATTGCTGGAGGCGGCGCGGCGTGGCGTGGGCATTCTTGCCGGCGGTGACTGGCTGATGGGTGAGGACCTGGCCAGCGGCCGCCTGGTACGGGTGCTGCCGCAATGGCAGCTGGATGTGGCAGCGGGCATTTACCTGGTACGCCCGACCGCTCGGCTAAACACTGCGGCCCTGGGCGCCTTCAAGGCCTGGCTGGAAGACCGCTTCCAGGCCGGGGCACCGTGGCGGTCTTGATGCTCTTCTGCAGATTTAACGCATAACTGTCTGATAAATAATAGATTATCGTTTGGCTACCGCATGCTGAACACACTGCTCATAATAAGTTTGCTTGATCGCTGCAGGCTTCAACCGCGAGCGGCTGTTGTAAGTCTGCTCGGTAATACCGAAGGCGGTCATGCGCATCCAGGGTTTGGGGAATTTGCGTACCTGCAGCTTCTTGCGCGTAGCATACAGGGTCACCCCGGAAAGCTTGGCCTGCTGGGCCTCGGCCGCTATCTGCGCACCCCAGCCGCAGGTGTGGCGATCATTCTGGCTCAGCGCCCGGGCCTGGGCGCCGAAAGCCAGCGTGGCCAGCAAGCAACCGGCCATCGTTGCTAGAAATACTCGCATATTGCTGTCCTAAGCATCTGAAGAAGAACGGAGTTTGCCTTCGCTTTCCGATGCCGGGGGCCAGCAATTTGCCGTCAGATCACCGCCATGCGCAGCGGGCTGTCCGCTGGTGTGCGTAGGCTTGCCCAGGCCAGGCTGGCAACCCAGATGACCGACACACCATAGTTCAGGCGTTGATACAGGCCGAATAACTGGCCGTTTTGCGCTGCCTGGCCCATCAGCGCGACGGTAATGATCGCCAGTAACACACAGGCCAGGGAAAACAGCGCAAAGGCCCGCGAGCCGGCAATGCGATTGCCTAGCCACGCCCACAGGGCACTGGCCAGGGTCAGCGAGAGGAACATCAGCAGGCCGGACAGGTTATGCAGTTGCTGTGAGGTGGACGGCTGCGCTGGTGCACAACCTTGGTCACAGGGGAACCAGCCGGTGCCCAGGCTGCCGACGCCATGCAGAAGCACCAGGGCAGCACTCAGCATTGCCAGTTTCGAACCACGCCAGCGCCGCACCAGGCCCCAGGCAAACAGCGCGAACAGCGCGGCCAGTGGGAAGTTGTTTACCAGTGGCGACCAGCTGTGGGTCGGCGCGCCCACGGCCCCGAGCTGGCTCATGGCTTGTTGCAGGTGGTCATAGCCGGGGTAAGCCTGGGCGGTGAGCCAAACACCTGCCAGCAACCAGAGGGGTATCAGCAAGCCGCTGGCGAGCAATAGGCGGTCGAGGGGTTTCATGCGGCATTTTCCTTCCATGGATGAGTGAGCGCAAAGGCGCACAGTACAGGCTTGCGTGGCCTCTGGGCCAGCAGTTGGGCCGGCTTTTTCATAGGTGTGGCTTGGGAGGAAGAGCAAGAAATACCGCACCGGGTGTATGTGATCGTACAACTGCTTGCGCTATGATGAGCGCTGTCTTTCTAGGTGAAATACAGGGCAATGACAGAGCAACAGGTACAGGCAAGGACCCGGCGCAAGCCGCGTAGTCTGGCCCAGGAACTGGTCACAGTGCTGACCGAACGCATTCGCAGTGGTCAGCTCAAGCGTGGCGACAAGCTGCCGACCGAATCGCAGATCATGGTCGAAGAGGGCGTCAGCCGCACCGTGGTGCGTGAGGCAATCTCGCGGCTGCAGGCCGCCGGGCAGGTCGAGACCCGCCATGGCATCGGCACGTTCGTGCTGGACGCGCCAGCGTCGGGGGGCTTTCGCATCGACCCGGCGACTGTGGTCACCCTGCGTGAAGTGCTGGCGGTGCTGGAGTTGCGTATTGCCCTGGAGATCGAATCGGCGGGCTTGGCGGCGCAGCGGCGCAGCGATGAAGAGCTGGCGGGCATGCGTGCGGCGCTGGACGAACTCAACGAAGGGGCGGCCCATGCCAATGATGCGGTGTCAGCGGACTTCCAGTTCCACCTGCGCATTGCCCAGGCCAGCGGCAACCACTACTTCGCCGACATCATCAACCACTTGGGCACCAGCATCATCCCGCGTACCCGGGTGAATTCGGCGCGGCTGGCCCGTGATGACCAGGCGCATTACATGAGCCGGTTGATGCATGAGCACGAGGCGATTTATGAAGCAATCGCCCGGCGTGACAGCGAAGGGGCAAAGATGGCCATGCGCATGCACCTGAGCAATAGCCGGGAGCGCTTGCGTCAGGTACATGAAGAGGCTGAGGCGCAAGGGGTCTGAGGCATTTGTGACCTATACCGGCCTCTTCGCGGGCACGCCCGCTCCCACAGAATCACCACAATGCCTGAAAATTGTGCAAACCCTGTGGGAGCGGGTTTACCCGCGGAGAGGCCGGCACAGCCAAAAGAAAAGCCCCGCAATGTGCGGGGCTTTCTTATTTCAGGCGCCCGATCAGATCGCCTCATCACTCCATTGCCCGTTCACCAGTCGGCGCAGCCCCAGCGGGTTGCCATCGCGCAGCGCCTCAGGCAGCAGGGCCTGCGGGTAGTTCTGGTAGCACACCGGGCGCAGGAAGCGGTCGATGGCCAAGGTACCCACCGAGGTACCGCGGGCGTCCGAGGTCGCAGGGTAAGGCCCGCCGTGGACCATGGCATCACATACTTCGACACCGGTCGGGTAGCCATTGATCAGGATGCGCCCGACCTTCTCCTCCAGCAGCGGCACCAGCCAGGCGTACGCCTCGAAATCTTCCGCTTCGCCGATCAGGGTAGCGGTCAGTTGGCCACGCAGGCCGAGCAGGGCGGCGCGCAGTTGTTCGTCGTTCTGCACTTCTACGGCGACGGTGGTAGGGCCGAACACTTCTTCCTGCAACAGCGGGTCAGACTCGACCAGCAGGCGGGCATCGGCCTTGAACAGTTGGGCGCGGGCCTGGCTGCCTTCCTGCGCCTGGCCGGCCAGGTGCTCGATACCGGTATGGGCCTGCAGGTGCTCAAGGCCGCCAACGTAGCTGCGCAGGCCACCCGCGTTGAGCATGGTTTGCCCGGCCTGCTGGTCCAGGTGCTGGCCAAGGTCGGCCAGTAGCTGGCTGTACTGTAGCGATTGCAGGCCGATCACCAACCCCGGGTTGGTGCAGAACTGTCCGGCGCCCATGCATACCGAACCGGCCAGTTCGCGGGCAATGGCCTCGCCACGTTTGGCCAGGGCGGCTGGCAGGATGATGACCGGGTTGATGCTGGACATCTCGGCGAACACTGGGATCGGCTGCGGGCGTTCGGCTGCCATGCGGCACAGGGCGTCGCCGCCTTTGAGCGAGCCGGTGAAACCGACGGCCTGGATGGCCGGGTGCTTGACCAGCCATTCGCCCACACCACCACCGAACACCATGTTGAACACGCCCTTGGGCATGCCGGTGCGCTCGGCGGCGCGCACGATGGCGCATCCCACCAGGTCGGCGGTGGCCATGTGGCCGCTGTGCGCCTTGAACACTACCGGGCAGCCAGCGGCCAGTGCAGCAGCGGTGTCGCCACCGGCGGTAGAGAAGGCCAGCGGGAAGTTGCTGGCGCCGAACACGGCGACCGGGCCGACGCCAATGCGCATCTGGCGCAGGTCCACACGCGGGAGCGGCTGGCGCTCGGGCAAGGCCAGATCGATACGGGCACCGAGGAAGTCACCACGGCGCAGCACCTGAGCGAACAGGCGCATCTGGCCGCTGGTGCGGCCACGCTCGCCTTGGATGCGGGCAGCGGGCAAGGCGGTCTCGCGGCAGACGATGGCGACGAAGGCATCGTCCAGTTCGTCCAGTTCGGCGGCGATGGCGTCGAGGAATTCGGCGCGGCGGGCCGGGGCCAGTTGGCGGAACTCAGCGAAGGCCGCAGCGGCGGCCTTGGCGGCCTGGTCTACTTCGGCTTCGCTGGCTTGAGCAAAGCTGTAGGGCAGGGCTTCGCCAGTGCTGGCGTCCAGGCTCTGCAGACGCTGTGGGCCAGCGGCGCTGCGCTGGCCGGCGATGAAGTTGTGGCCGAGGATTTCAGGCATTGGGGTGCTCCTGTTGGCTGAAAAAAATCTGGGGGGTAGTCGCATGGGCTGTGGGAGCGGGTTTACCCGCGAAGAATCCAACGCGGTGTATGGCACCGGCCTTGCCGGTGTTCGCGGGTAAACCCGCTCCTACAGGGGACGCGAAATACCGGGAAAAAGAGTGAATCCTCGGCATCAGGTAATCGGTGCCGGGTTGAACAGGGTGATGTCGTTGTGCAGCCGGTGCTGTTCGGCCCAGGTCTGCTTGCGGCCGCTGGCCACGTCCAGGTAGTAATGGAACAGTTCCCAGCCCAGCTCTTCGATGCTCGAACGGCCTGTGGCGATGCGCCCGGCGTCGATGTCGATCAGGTCGGGCCAACGCTGGGCCAGTTCGCTGCGCGTGCACACCTTCACCACCGGCGCCATGGCCAGCCCGTAGGGCGTGCCTCGGCCCGTGGTGAACACATGCAGGTTCATGCCGGCGGCCAGTTGTAGGGTGCCGCAGACAAAGTCGCTGGCCGGGGTGGCGCAGAAGATCAGGCCTTTGCGCATTACCCGCTCGCCCGGGCCAAGCACGCCCTGGATGGCGCCGCTGCCGGACTTGACGATCGACCCCAGCGACTTCTCGACGATATTGGACAGGCCGCCTTTCTTGTTGCCCGGCGTCGTGTTGGCGCTGCGGTCGGCGGCGCCTTGCTGCAGGTAGCGGTCGTACCAGTCCATTTCGCGTATCAAGGCACCGGCCACCTCCTGGTTTTCGGCGCGCGAGGTCAGCATGTAGATGGCGTCGCGCACCTCGGTCACTTCCGAGAACAGCACGGTGGCGCCGGCGCGTACCAGCAAGTCGGCTGCGTACCCCAGCGCCGGGTTGGCGGTGATGCCCGAGAACGCATCGCTGCCACCGCATTGCATGCCAAGGATCAATTCGCTGGCCGGTACGGTTTCGCGGCGGCGCTGGTCGAGCTTCTTCAGGCGGGTTTCGGCCAGTTCCATGATCTGTTCGATCATTTCCACAAAGCCCAGGCTGGCATCCTGCAGGCGGTACAGCCACGGCTCGCTCAGGTCTACCGAAGGGTCGTTGTCGTGCATCACCTGGCCGGCTTGCAGCTTTTCACAGCCGAGGCTGATGACCAGCGCCTCGCCACCCAGGTTGGGGTTGCGCGCCAGGTTGCGCACGGTGCGGATCGGAATGTAGGCATCGCGGGCGTTGATGGCCACGCCACAGCCATAACTGTGGGTGATGGCCACCACGTCATCGACGTTGGGGTACTTGGGCAGCAGTTCGCTGCGAATGCGCTTGACCGCATGCTCCAGCACGCCGGTCACGCACTGCACGGTGGTGGTGATACCAAGGATGTTGCGGGTGCCGACGGTGCCGTCGGCGTTGCGGTAGCCTTCGAACGTGAAGCCTTCGAGCGGCGGCAGCGGTTGTGGGACGGCGTCGCAGCGCGGCAGGCTGTCCAGCTCGGGCGCGGCCGGCATGGCCAGCTGGCTTTCCTGCACCCAGCTGCCTTGGCGCAGGTCTTCCAGCGCGTAGCCGATGATTTGCCCGTAGCGGCGCACGGGCTCGCCCTTGGCGATGGCCACGGTGGCCACCTTGTGGCTTTGAGGCACGCCTTCGACAAGGGTCAGGCCGTCGGCAAAGCGGGCGCCTTCGCCCAGGCCGCCGTCGTTGACCACCACCACGACGTTATCGTCGTGGTGCAGGCGGACGTAGCGGGGCGAGTCGGAATGTTCGATCAACTGCATGTTTGGGCCCTACTTGTCAGGTTCTCAGGCTTTTTTGTACATCCGCCCGCACCGGTTGCCCCGGTGCGGGCGTGTTCACTCAGTGACGCGAGCTGGCCAGTTCGCCGTTGGCGGCAGGCTCAGCCTGTGGCTTTGGGGCATCTTCGCGCAGCTCGATACGCTTGATCGGGCCGACGATCACCAGGTAGCTGAACACCGCTACCAGGGCGTTGGCACCCACGTACACCAGCGCCCACTTGAACGAGCCGGTGGCGCTGATGATGTAGCCGATCACGATAGGGGTGGTGATCGAGGCGATGTTGCCGAAGGTGTTGAACAGGCCACCGGACAGCCCGGCGATCTGCTTGGGCGAGGTGTCGGCCACCACCGCCCAGCCCAGCGCGCCAATGCCTTTGCCGAAGAACGCCAGGGTCATGAAGCCAACCACCATCCACTCGGCATCGACATAGTTGCAGAACACCATGGTGGTCGACAGCAGCAGGCCGCACACGATCGGCAGTTTGCGCGAGAACGTCAGCGAGTTGCCACGGCGCAGCAGCCAGTCGGAGATCACGCCACCCAGCACGCCACCAATGAAACCGCAGACCGCCGGCAGCGAGGCGATAAAGCCGGCCTTGAGGATGGTCATGCCCCGTTCCTGCACAAGGTACACGGGGAACCAGGTGAGGAAGAAGTAGGTGATGGCGTTGATGCAGTACTGGCCCAGGTACACGCCCAGCAGCATGCGGCTGGTGAGCAGTTGCTTGATGTAGCCCCATTTCGGGCCAGCGTTGCCGCGCTTCTGGTCCATGTCCACCAGGCCGCCGTTCTGCTCGATGTGTTCAAGCTCGCTTTGGCTGATGCGTGGGTGTTGGCGCGGGTTGTGGATGGTTTTCAGCCACACCATGGAGAACACGATGCCCAGTGCACCCATGACCACGAATACGTGCTCCCAACCGAAGCTGAATACGATCCAGCCCATGATCGGGGCGAACAGCGCCGTGGCGAAGTACTGCGCGGAGTTGAAGATGGCTGAGGCAGTGCCGCGCTCCTGAGTCGGGAACCAGGCGGCGACGATGCGCGCGTTGCCCGGGAACGACGGGGCTTCGGCGAAACCGACCAGAAAGCGCAGGGTGAAGAGGGTGACCACGGCCCAGGCAACCGGCAGGCCACCGACAAAACCCTGCAGCAGGGTGAACAGCGACCAGGTGAAGATGCTGAAGGCGTAGACGTTTTTGGAACCGAAACGATCGAGCAACCAGCCACCAGGAATCTGGCCAGCCACGTAAGCCCATCCAAAGGCGGAGAAGATATAACCGAGGGTAACGGCGTCAATGCCGAGGTCTTTCTGCAGGCTGGAACCTGCGATGGCAATGGTGGCGCGGTCGGCATAGTTGATCGTGGTCACCAGGAACAGCATGAACAGGATCAGGTAGCGCACATGCGTCTTCTTAGTCGCTTGCATGCTGGCAATACTCCCACTAGTTATTTTTGTGCGGGCTCACGAATTGTAACCGGAGTGGGGCTGGCCCACTCCGGGCGCGGCACTTGGCAGGCCGCGGGCGACGCTTACTGCGGGCCCATCTTGTCCATCAGCGCGGCGAGCATCTCGTACTCTTCTGCGGTGAGGTCGGTCAGCGGGGTGCGCACCGGGCCGGCGTCGTAACCGGCAATCTTGGCACCGGCCTTGACGATGCTCACGGCGTAGCCGGCCTTGCGGTTGCGGATGTCCAGGTACGGCAGGAAGAAATCGTCGATCAACTTGGCCACGGCTGCGTGGTCGTCGCGGGCGATGGCGTTGTAGAAGTCCATGGCGGTCTTCGGCACGAAGTTGAACACGGCGGAGGAGTACACCGGCACGCCCAGGGCCTTGTAGGCGGCAGCATACACTTCGGCGGTCGGCAGGCCACCCAGGTAGCTGAAGCGGTCGCCCAGGCGGCGACGGATCGACACCATCAGCTCGATATCACCCAGGCCATCCTTGTAGCCGATCAGGTTCGGGCAGCGCTCGGCCAGTTTTTCCAGCAGGTCGGCATTCAGGCGGCAGACGTTGCGGTTGTACACCACCACGCCGATCTTCACCGATTTGCACACTGCTTCGACGTGGGCGGCGACGCCGTCCTGGCTGGCTTCGGTCAGGTAGTGCGGCAGCAGCAGCAGGCCCTTTGCACCCAGGCGTTCGGCTTCCTGTGCGTATTCGATGGCCTGGCGGGTGGAGCCGCCCACGCCAGCGAGGATAGGTACCGAGGTAGCGCAGGTGTCGACGGCAGTCTTGATCACCTGGCTGTATTCGCTGGCGGCCAGGGAGAAGAACTCACCGGTGCCGCCGGCTGCGAACAGAGCGCTGGCGCCATACGGGGCCAACCATTCCAGGCGTTTGATGTAGCCAGCCTGGTGGAAATCGCCCTGGGCATTGAAGTCGGTGACCGGGAATGACAGCAGGCCGTGAGAGAGGATGGATTTAAGTTCTTGTGGATTCATTGTTGTAGGCATCCTGTGGCGCTTGGGTGAAGGGTGTTGTTTTGCGTTGGAGGTAAGTTATCGTACAACCTGTGCGATGACTAGTCCTTTTTGCGAGATTTTTTGCAGTGGGCAGGGAGGAGGATCTGTTTCCTGTGCTGGCCTCTTCGCGGGTGAACCCGCTCCCACAGGCACGGCGCAGCGGTCCAGAGAGCTATGCAGATCATTGTGGGAGCGGGTTTACCCGCGAAGAGGCCGGTGCAGGCGAACCATAACGGAAGGAAAAGACACCAATGTCAGACTATTCGCAATCAGTCATCGTATCTCTTGGCGGGGAAGGAAAAAACGATCGCGGAGACAGGCACTAGGCCGCCGCCCGATTCCACGGGAAGTGTTCTGGGACCAGCAGAGGGTGACCGGGGAAACGAGGGCGGCCTTGCGCCGCCCCGCGATCAAAGCAGAGGAAACTGAAGGTCAGGCAGCGTGCTGGCGCTTGATTTGCGCCTTGCGTACCTGGGCACGGCAAGCATCGCCGAAAGCCTGGAACATCTTGATCGAATCCGGGTTCTTCGCAGCTTGCCACTCCGGGTGCCACTGCACAGCGAACAGGAAGGGCGAAATGCTCGGGGCGTGAATGGCCTCGACCAGGCCGTCTTCGGCCAGGGCGATGGCTTCGATGCCGGCGCCAAGCGTGCGCAGGCCTTGGCCATGCAGCGAGTTGACGCGAATTTCGTCGGTACCCAGGGTGTCACGCAGCCAGCTACCTGGCTTGATCTTCACACCATGTACCTGGGCGTACTGCACTTCAACCGGGTCTTCCGGGTTTTCCCGGTGGTCGTTGAAACCAGGCTCGGCGTATACCTTCTGGTAGATGTCGCCACCCAGGGCCACGTTGATTTCCTGCATGCCACGGCAGATGCCGAAAATCGGCAGGCCACGCTTGATCGCTGCTTTCACCAGCGGGATGTCGAACAGGTCGCGGTTCTGGTCCTGGCCTTTGCCTGGGGTTTCGTTCTCCTGGCCGTACAGGGCCGGGTCGATGTTGCTGCCGGCGCCGGTCAGGTAAACGCCGTCGGCCATGTCCAGATAGGTGTCGAGGTCTTCGGTGCCGCAGCAGGTGGGCACCAGTACCGGGACGCAATCGGAGAATTCGACCAGCGGGGTGATGTATTTGTGGGTCATGACCTGATAGTCATGGCCTTTGCGCTCTTGGCTGCCCATGGTCATCAGGACGATGGGTTTGCGCAGGGAAGGTTGCTTGTTGCCAATGTTGCTGTTGGACATATGTCACCTTGGGACAGGTTCAGCCTGTCGTTGTTGTGCAGGTGCACGGCGCGGGGCCCTGAGTGCAGCCTGAAGCTCCGAGCACTGCCGGCTCGTCAGAGGCGACGATTCCGGTCGGGGCTTGTAGATAGCTTGCCAGAGCCGTTCGATATGTCAAACGACGGAAGAGGGCTTTAACGCGGGGAATGCACCGGTTTTTGGGGGTTGAAACCGATGCGGGCCTGTGGCGGCGTGGGTTTGGCGGCGGTGTTGGTCAATAATATTTAACGACGCAGTTGGGTCTTTGCAGCGGTGCAATGAAGGGGGCTGGAGTTTGTGCTACTGGCCCTATCGCCGGCAAGCCAGCTCCCACAGGTACTGCATCGGCCTTAAAGCTGCAGATATCCTGTGGGAGCTGGCTTGCCGGCGATAGGGCCAGCACAGGTATCAAACATTTTGCTCCCACAGGTACTGCATCGGCCTTGAAAGCTGCAGATATCCTGTGGGAGCTGGCTTGCCGGCGATAGGGGCAGCACAGGCATCAAACATTTTGCTCAGTGCAGTATCTGCGCCAGGAACGCCTTGGCGCGCTCGGTACGCGGCTGGTTGAAGAACACCTGCGGCGGGCTGTCTTCGATGATCTGCCCGCCCTCAAGGAACAGCACCCGCTCGGCCACTTGCCGGGCAAAGCCCATTTCATGGGTAACACAAAGCATGGTCATGCCAGTGCCGGCCAGCTGCACCAGCACATCCAGCACCTCGGCGACCATTTCCGGGTCCAGCGCCGAGGTAGGCTCGTCAAACAGCATTATGCGCGGCTTCATGCACAGTGCCCGGGCAATTGCCACGCGCTGCTGCTGGCCGCCTGACAGCTGGCTGGGGTACTTGTGTGCCTGGCTTTCGATACCCACCTTGCTCAGGTACATGCGCGCCCGTTCTTCGGCGTCCTTGCGCGACAGCCCGCGTACGCTGGTGGGTGCCAGCAGGCAGTTGTCGAGCACGCTCATGTGCGGGAACAGGTTGAAATGCTGGAACACCATGCCGATGTCGCTGCGCACCTGCGCCGCTTCACGGGTAGTGGCCGCCAGGTCGATGCCGTCCACCTGGATGTTGCCCTGCTGGGCCACCTCCAGGCGGTTGATGCAGCGGATCAAGGTCGACTTGCCCGAGCCGGACGGCCCACACAGCACGATGCGTTCGCCTTCGCGCACCTGCAGGTCGATGTTGTGTAGCACCTGGAAAGCGCCGTAGTGCTTGTTCAGGCCTTCGATGCGGATCAGCACCGGGCGTGGGTCGGGCTCGGGGGCAAGGCTTGCAAGGCTCAGTGGTGCGGTCATGTTGTTGTTCTCCCGCGTGGGTTCAGTCGAAACGAGTCGCGCTGTAGGGCGCGGGGTCGGTGAAAGGGCGCTCGCCGGTGATCAGCTCGGCCACCAGCCGGCCGCTGACCGGGCCCAGGGTGAGGCCGTGGTGGGCGTGGCCAAAGTTGAACCACAGCCCCGGGTGGCGGGCTGCCGGGCCGATGACCGGGCGCATGTCGGGCAGGCATGGGCGGCGGCCCAGCCAAGGGGTGTCGTCCAGGCGTTCACCCAAGGCCGGGAACAGCTTGCGCGCCAGGGCCTCGCAGCGGCCCAGCTGGATCTGGTTGCCCGGCGCGCTGCTGGCGTCGAACTCGATGCCGGTGGTCAAGCGCACACCGCGCGCCATTGGCGCCAGCACGTAGCCGCCCTGGGTGTCGCAGATTGAATGCTCAAGCGTTGCGCCGTCACGGGTGCTGTAGTGCATGTGGTAGCCGCGCTTGATCGCCAGCGGAATCTGGTAGCCCAGGCCGCTGAACAGGTCGGCCGACTGCGGGCCGAGGCAGGCCACCACCTCGTCGGCGGTAATCGTGCCACGGCGGCTCTCTACCCGCCATTTGCCGTTGGCCTGGCGCAGGCTGCGCGCATCACCATGCAGGAACTGCCCGCCGCGCTGCTGGAACAGCGCCGCATAGCCGCGGGTGAGGGCGCCGGGGTTGTTCACGGTCTTGGGGTCGAGCCAGTGGATGCCGCCGACCACGGTGGCGTCCAGCTGATGCTCGCGGGCCTGCAACTGCCCGCATTCGAGGATTTCAAATTGCAGGCCATAGCGGCTCAGGCCTTTGGCGTCGGCCTTGGCCTGCTCGAACAGGGCCGGGTCGCGGAACACTTCGATCCAGCCTTTGGCCTGCACCAGCCCTTCAAGGCCGGCGGCTTTGATCAGCGCGTCGTGTTCTTCGACGCAGCGCTGCACCAGCGGCAGCATGTCGGCGGCGGCCCCTGCCAGGCGCCCGGGTGCCGACTGGCGCCAGTAGCGCCACAGCCACGGCGCGGCCTTGGGCAGGTGCGCCAGGCTGTAGCGCACGTCGGGCTGGCGGTTCAGGCCGTAGCGCAACAATGCGCCGAACTGCCGGGGGAATGCGTAGGGGATGACGCTGGAGCGCTCGATCAGCCCGGCGTTGCCGTGGCTGGTGCCGCTGCCGGGTTCATCGCGGTCGATCAGGACGACCTGGCGCCCGCGGGCCTGCAGGTGCAGGGCGGTGCTGACGCCGACGATGCCGGCGCCGAGGACAAGGGTCTGGCAATGCATGGAACGTATCCTTCGGTCAGTTCAGGTGGCGGCCCAGGCGGCCTTCCAGGTGTTTCAGCAGGCGCCGCACCAGTTCGACGATCACCAGGTAGAGCACGGCGGCCCACAGGTAGATCTGGAAGTCGAAACTGCGCGAGAACGCCAGTTTGGTTACGCCCATCAGGTCGTAGATGGTCACCAGCGAGGCAATTGCGCTGGCCTTGATCATCAGGATCAGTTCGTTGCCCAGTGGGCCGATGGCCACCAGCAACGACTGCGGCAGAATCACCTTGAAAAAGGTGGTCGAGCGCTTCAGGTTCAGTGCCCGCGCCGCCTCATGCTGCCCCAGCGCAACGGCCATCAGGCTGCCGCGGAAGATCTCCGCCTGGTAGGCAGCGGTGTTCAGGGTGAAGGCCAGCAAGGTGCAGAACCACGCTTCGCGGAAAAACCACCACAGGCCGACGTCCTGCCAGAAGCCCTTGAGCGAACCCAGGCCGTAGTACAGCAGGAACAGCTGGGCCAGCAGCGGCGAGCCGCGGAAGAAGTACACGTAGCCGGCGGCCATGCGCTGCAGCAGCAGGCTGCGCGACATGCGCGCCAGGGCTAGCAACAGGCCGAGTACGGCGCCCAGGGTGAAGGAAATGGCCACCAGTTTGGCGGTTACCAGCAGGCCGTCGAGGAAGCGCGGGCCGTAGCGTTCCAGCAGGTCGGGGTCCACCACCAGTGCCAGCAGTTGTTCAAAGCTCATGCCCGTGCTCCTAGCAGGTGGCGGTTACTGCGCCGTTCGATGAAGGCGAACACGCGCCCGGAAAGCGCTGCGAACAGCAGGTAACCCAGGCAGGCGACGCCATAGAAGAACATCGGCTCCTTGGTCACGCTGACGGCCAGGTTGGTCTGGCGCATCAGGTCGACCAGCGAAATGGTCGACACCAGCGAAGTGTCCTTGAGCAGCGACAGCCAGTTGTTCGACAGGCCGGGCAGGGCGATGCGGGTCAGTTGTGGCAGCAGCACCTTGAAGAAGGCGGTGCGCTTGCTCAGGCCCAATGCCGAGCAGGCCTCCAGCTGGCCCTTGGGCAGGGTCTTGAAGGCGGCCAGCCAGATCTCGCTTGAGAACGCGGCGAACACCAGGCTGAAGGCGATCATCGCGGCGAGGAAGGTGTTGATCAGGAATTCACCCTGATAGCCCATGGCCGCGAGGATTTTCTGCGCGGCTATCTGGCAGCCGTAATAGATGATCAGCAGTGTCAGCAGTTCGGGCAGGCCGCGGAACACCGTAGAGAAGGTGGTGGCCCAGGCCCGTGGCAGGCGCTTGCGCGAGCGCGCTGCCAGCGCTACCAGCAGGCCCAGCGGCAGACCGATGGGCAGGCAGGCCAGTGCCAGTGAAACAGTCACCAGGGCGCCGGCCAGCAGCGCCTGGCCCCAGCCTCCGCTGGCGAAGGATAGCAAGGACAATTGATCGAGCATGACAAACCCCTTGGGCAGGTTATGCGGCCTTGTGGGAGCGGCCTTGCGTCGCGATAGGGCTGCGTAGCGGCCCTAGGGTTTATG
>NZ_JBLZWV010000031.1:0-79488 GCF_056098905.1 Pseudomonas sp. TSO6
GCGTAGCGGCCCTAGGGTTTATGCAACTGCAGAGATTGCCGGGGCCGCTACGCGGCCCTATCGCGACGCAAGGCCGCTCCCACAGGGATTTCGCACAACTTCCTGAAGATCAGTTGTAGATATCGAAAGCGAAGTACTTGCTGGCGATCTTCTGGTACGTGCCGTTGGCCACGATCTGTTGCAGCGCGGTGTTCAGGCGCTGGCGCAGGGCTTCGTCGTCCTTGCGCACGGCAATGGCGGCATCGGCCTTGGTGTCGGCCACGTCGCCGAGGATCTTGCAGCAATCCCCGCCGTTCTTGGTCATCCACTCGTGCAGCGGGAATTTATCGGCAATTACCCCGTCCAGGCGCCCGGCGGCCAGGTCGGCGTTGGCTTCATCCATGGTCGGGTACAGCTTCACATCGGCCCCGGCCTTGCCATACACGTCTTCGGCGTAAATAGCCTGGGTGGACGACGACTGGGCACCGACGGTGTAGCCAACGAAGTCGGTCTGGGCGCTGTCGATCTTGCTGTCCTTGGCGACTGCGACGGTCAGCGGGGTGCGGTAGTAGTGGTCGGTGAAGGCGATTTTCTTGCGGCGCTCTTCGGTATTGATCATCGACGCGACGACGGCGTCGTACTTGCGCGCCATCAGGGCGGGGATGATGCCTTCCCAGTCCTGGGCCACCAGCGTGCACTCGACTTTCATCTGTTCGCACAGGGCATGGGTGATGTCGATATCGAAGCCGTGCAGCTTGTTATCGGCGTCTACATAGTTGAAGGGCGGGTAGGCACCCTCGGTGGCGAAGCGCAGGGTTTCGGCACTGGCGGCGCCCGTCAGCAGCAGGGCACACGCACCCACCAAGGCCATGGTCTTGTTCATCTCGCACCTCATTGCACTCTTGCTATTGTTGTTTGCCCGTCGGCCACGAGGTGTAGCCGACGAATTCGTTATGTAGAGCGGCAGTCGCTTCCAAGCGTTTTTCAACATCAGGCCCGAGTTTCTTGCAGACCTCGTTGACCATCAGGTGTACCCACGACAGCATCGTCGAGGTGGATTCCCAGAACAGATTGAACTCGGTGGGGATGCGGAACACCTCGTCGGCGTTGGCATCGGCCCAGTCACAGAAGGTGTCGGTCACCAGGGTGACCGCAATGCCCGCCTCGCGTG
The DNA here is from genome assembly GCF_056098905.1 of Pseudomonas sp. TSO6. Taxonomy (NCBI): domain Bacteria; kingdom Pseudomonadati; phylum Pseudomonadota; class Gammaproteobacteria; order Pseudomonadales; family Pseudomonadaceae; genus Pseudomonas; species Pseudomonas sp. TSO6. The sequence continues at coordinate 1,151 of NZ_JBLZWV010000031.1, forward strand.
CCTTCTGGCACAGCAGCAGGGCGTGGCGGGAATAACGGCGCGCCTCGAACACCACCAGGGCGCTGTCTTCGGCACGGCCCAGCAGCACCTCGCCGAAGTGCCCGGCGCTGATGTCCACCAGTTGCACGCCATCGCGCAGGTACTGCAGCAGGTGGCTCATGCACATGGCGATGCCGCGCTCGGTCTGGAAACCGGCGATGAACACCCGCGGCTTGCTCGCCAGGCGTTGCGCTACGCTGTGCCAGGTGGGGCTTTGGCGGTACTCGTGCACACGCATCAAGGCGGCGATTTCCAGCTCCAGGCTGCCGGCGTTGTCACTGGCGTCCTGGTTCTGGCGGTAATCTTGCAGGCGGTCGCCCACCAGCCATGGGCCGTCGCCCAAGTCGTTCTGCAGGTCTTGCTTAAGCGCCTTGAGGTGGGCATAACCGAGTGAGCGGCAGAAGCGCCCGACGCTGGATTCGCTGACGCCCAGTTTGGCGGCAATGCTGGCCGAGGTCTGGAACGGCAGTTCGTGCAGGTTGGCGAGCATGTAAGTGGCGATCTTGCGGCCCGAGGCAGCGGCCCCTTCGAGGCTGTTTTCCAGGCGTTGCTTGATCGGTTGGCTCATGCTGCGGCTCCAGGGGTAAGGCTTGGGAAGAAAATGAATGTTTTCTGTCATCAAGTCAACATTTGACAGATTGCTGTCACATGCCGGAAAGTTTTTGTCGTTGCAACGCTGTAGCCATTCCAATACCAACAAGGAGCTTCAGATGTCCGCACCTTCCACCAGCACCGTCGTGCGTATGCCTTTTACCGAGCTGCAGGGTCTGTTGCAGGCCATTTTTCAGCGCCATGACTGCAGCGAGAGCGTGGCCCGGGTGCTGGCTTACAACTGCGCCAGCGCCCAGCGCGATGGTGCTCACAGCCACGGCGTATTCCGTATGCCTGGCTACGTCTCGACGTTGGCCAGCGGCTGGGTCGATGGCCAGGCCACACCGAAGGTCAGCGACGTAGCGGCCGGTTATGTACGTGTCGATGCAGCGGGCGGCTTTGCCCAGCCGGCGTTGGCGGCGGCCCGTGAGCTGTTGGTAGCCAAAGCGCGCAACGCGGGTATTGCCGTGCTGGCGATCCACAACTCGCACCACTTCGCCGCGCTGTGGCCGGATGTAGAACCGTTCGCCGACGAGGGCCTGGTGGCCCTGAGCGTGGTCAACAGCATGACCTGCGTGGTGCCGCATGGCGCACGCAAGCCCCTGTTCGGTACCAACCCCATCGCTTTTGCGGCGCCATGTGCCGAACACGATCCGATCGTCTTCGACATGGCCACCAGCGCCATGGCCCACGGTGACGTGCAGATTGCCGCGCGTGCCGGCCAGCAACTGCCGGAAGGCATGGGCGTGGACGCCAATGGCGAACCGACCACCGACCCCTTGGCCATTCTCGAAGGCGGCGCCTTGCTGCCGTTTGGCGGGCACAAGGGTTCGGCGTTGTCGATGATGGTCGAGTTGCTGGCGGCGGCGCTGACCGGGGGTAATTTCTCCTGGGAATTCGACTGGTCGGGCCACCCGGGGGCGAAGACACCCTGGACCGGGCAGCTGCTTATCGTTATCGACCCCGGCAAGGCAGAAGGCGAGCAATTTGCCCAGCGCAGCCGCGAACTGGTGGAGCAGATGCAGGCGGTGGGCCTGACGCGCATGCCGGGCGAGCGGCGCTATCGCGAGCGCGAGGTGGCCGAGGAGGAGGGCGTGGCATTGACCGAGCAGGAGTTGCAGGGGCTGAAAGCGCTGCTTGCCTGACCCAGCCTATCGCCGGCAAGCCAGCTCCCACAGGTACATCACCAACCTCAAGGCCTGTGGTGTACCTGTGGGAGCTGGCTTGCCGGCGATGAGGGCATCGCTGTCAGCACCAATCTCCAGCCATGCAATGTTGCATAGACAACCTTGCACAATAGTGGATGTTCCTGAGCCCACACTCCGGGTATGCTCAGGTCTGCCTTTTCGAACTGTCCTGATCCAAGGAGCTGCACGCTGTGTTCAAACATGTCGATGCCTATGCCGGCGACCCGATCCTCTCGCTGATGGAAACCTTCAAGGCCGACCCGCGCGCCGACAAGGTCAACCTGAGTATCGGCCTGTATTACGATGAGGCCGGCGTGGTGCCGCAACTGGCGGCTGTGGATGCGGTGGAAAAACGCATTGCCGGCCAGGACCACGAAGCGTCCCTTTACCTGCCGATGGAAGGCCTGGCCAGCTACCGCCAGGCCATCCAGGCGCTGCTGTTCGGTGCCGATCACCCGGCCGTGACCGGCGGTCGCGTGGCCACTGTGCAGACTGTGGGTGGCTCCGGCGCCCTGAAAGTCGGTGCCGACTTCCTCAAGCGCTACTTCCCGCAGGCCGAAGTCTGGGTCAGCAACCCGACCTGGGACAACCACCGCGCCATCTTCGAAGGCGCCGGCTTCAAGGTGCACACCTACCCGTATTTTGACCAGGCCACCCGTGGCGTGGACTTCGACGGCATGCTGGCTACCCTGCAGACCCTGCCGGCCAACAGCGTGGTACTGCTGCACCCGTGCTGCCATAACCCCACCGGTGCCGACCTTACGCAAAACCAGTGGCAACAAGTGGTCGAAGTGGTCAAGGCACGCCAGCTGATCCCGTTCCTCGACATCGCCTACCAAGGCTTCGCCGAAGGCCTGGTGGAAGACGCGTACGCCATCCGCGAAATGGCCCGCGCCGGTGTGCCGTGCCTGGTCAGCAACTCGTTCTCGAAGATCTTCTCGCTGTACGGCGAGCGGGTAGGCGGCCTGTCGGTGGTCTGCGACGATGACGCCACTGCCCAGAGCGTGCTTGGCCAGCTCAAGGCAACCGTGCGCCGCAACTACTCCAGCCCGCCCAATTTTGGCGCCCAGCTGGTTGCAGGCGTGCTCAGCGATGCAGCCCTCAATGCCCAGTGGGCCGAGGAAGTCGAAGTGATGCGCAAGCGTATCCTCGACATGCGTCAGGCGCTGGTCGATGCCCTGGCCGTGCTGCTGCCAGGCCAGGACTTCCAGTTCTTCCTGCGCCAGCGTGGCATGTTCAGCTACACCGGCTTCAGCGTCGAGCAAGTGCGCCGCCTGCGTGACGAGTTTGGCGTGTACCTGATCGACAGTGGCCGCGTGTGCATGTCCGGCTTGCGCCCGGCCAACCTGCAACAGGTTGCCGAAGCGTTCGCTGCTGTTCAGAAATAGCGCAAGATACGGGCCGTATTGCGGCCCATCCGAGGGGCGCATTGCGCCCCTTTCTCTACATGAAACGCTCCCGCCCCCCTTTGCACCTCCCCGTAGAGGTAAATATCGCCGCCCTCGAACAGGTTTGCCTGATCAAGAACACCTGATATTTCTGCCAGTTGTGCCCTGAGGCTGATCTGCCAATACTGGCGCAGCGGTAAATGAACTCAGGCGTGAGGGCGAAGGAAGGGTGAAACTATTTTATTGCGCAGGAAAAGTTCACACCCTAAAGTCGGAAGGTAGTGTTCGGCAGGTCATTCGACACGATAGGGATGTGCTTATAGAGCGGGGTGCTGTTACCCACGTGGCGTGGGGGGATAAGCAGGCTTCAGTACTTGGGGCGATAGGGCGATGGGGCCGGCAGGGGTTCATGGAAAAAGCTACGGCGTCTACGGCGTACATGAGGAATCTGCTGAATTGGCAAGTGTGATCGGCTTTTCAGGGTATTACTTCGATGCACTGTCTACATACTATCTGCTCGGTAACGGTTATCGTAGCTACAGCCCCAGTATGATGCGTTTCTTGTCACCCGATAGTCTTAGCCCCTTTAGCCGAGGCGGCCTGAATGCGTATGGGTACTGTGCCGGAGATCCGTTAAACCGAGTTGATCCGGATGGGAGATCCTGGGAATCGGCGTTTACGCTCAAGCTAGTAAAATTCAAGGTTAAAGATAGTTCTCCTGGTGTGCGGAACTTTATGAAAGCCAGGACAGGTTCGGAGAGGCCGGATATACAAATTGCAGATTTTACTGCAGCGTTCAAGGATAAATTTGATGCTACGCCTTCAGGTGAGCTAAATTTTGACGAAACGACTCCCGTTGGGGGCATTCCGGAAGTTAAGCCGATGGTTTTGTATCGGTCTATGAAAAACGCTAAGCGCGCCTATATGGCGCTTGCTGTGAATAACTTGGACATTGATTCGAAAGGGATGTTACCGCAGCATGAACGCCTAGTTAAACGGCTGGTGGAGAGGTTAAATGATGCCGGAGACTTTAGCATTTCATTCCAGGAGCATGATCGAGGATTTCAGCGCGCTCACGAAAAAAATATGACGGAAATTGATGGTTGGCTGGAGGGCATGAGAAAGGAGCGAGATGCGAGCGCCATTCAGTTAGCTGCGCGGCTTAGGCGTCAGAAGTAACTTTTAAACGTTAAGAGCGCCACTGCAAATGGGACAGGCATTTCGTCCCGATGGCTCGTCGGTGCCACCCTTGTCATGACAAGTGCAACCGCCCCTCGGAAAAGGGCTTCGCAAGTGCAACCTTTCCGTGCACAATCGCGCCCCTCTTTTCCGGTTGAGTTGGGCGAAGGCACTGTTTCGCCATTCTCAGCCTGTTACAGTCTTGCGAGTGGAGCTTCACCCGGAATGAATGAGCAGGCCCCAAGCGTTGAACAACGCTTTGTAGAATCGACCCCCGCCACTCTCGGCAGCTGGGCGCGTCACGACACCACCTGGATGCTGGGCCTGTTCGGCACGGCCATTGGCGCCGGAACCCTGTTCCTGCCGATCAACGCCGGCCTTGGCGGTTTCTGGCCGCTGCTGATCCTGGCTGTATTGGCCTTCCCAATGACCTACTTCGCCCACCGCGGGTTGACCCGCTTCGTGCTCTCCGGGCGCAATGGTGGCGACATCACCGAAGTGGTCAAAGAGCACTTCGGCAGCAACGCCGGTGCCGCGATCACGGTGCTCTACTTCTTCGCGATCTTCCCCATCCTGCTTATCTATAGCGTGGCACTGACCAACACCGTGTCCAGCTTCATGGAGCACCAGTTGCACATGCAGCCGCCGCCGCGTGTGATCCTGTCGTTCGTACTGATCCTCGGCCTGCTGGCCATCGTGCGCTGCGGCGAGCAGGCCACGGTCAAGGTCATGAGCCTGCTGGTGTACCCGTTCATCGTCGCCCTGGCCCTGCTGGGCCTGTACCTGGTGCCGCATTGGACCGGTGGCATCCTCGACAGCGCCACCCAGGTGCCGCCGGCCTCGGCCTTCCTGCACACCCTGTGGCTGGCCATTCCGGTAATGGTGTTCTCGTTCAACCACTCGCCGATCATTTCGGCCTTCGCCGTCGACCAGAAACGCCGCTACGGCGAGCATGCCGACGAGCGTAGCGGCCAGATCCTGCGCCGTGCCCACCTGCTGATGGTGGTGATGGTGCTGTTCTTCGTGTTCAGCTGCGTGCTCACCCTGAGCAGCGCCCAACTGGCCGAAGCCAAGGCACAGAACCTGTCGATCCTGTCGTACCTGGCCAACCACTTCAGCAACCCGACCATCGCGTTCGCTGCGCCGCTGATCGCCTTCGTGGCCATCGCCAAGTCGTTCCTGGGCCATTACATCGGTGCCAGTGAAGGCCTCAAGGGTATTATCGCCAAGACCGGTGCACGCCCGGGTGCCAAAACCCTGGACCGCGTGGTAGCCGCGTTGATGCTGGTGGTGTGCTGGATCGTTGCCACCCTCAACCCGAGCATCCTCGGCATGATCGAATCGCTCGGCGGCCCGATCCTTGCGGTGCTGTTGTTCCTGATGCCGATGTACGCCATCCACCGTGTACCGTCGATGCGCAAGTACAGCGGTGCAGCCTCCAACGTGTTCGTTGTAGTGGTCGGCCTGGTTGCGTTGACCTCGGTGGTGTACGGCCTGCTGGGCTGATTCGCTGCCTGAAATAAAGAATGCCCGGGTCGCTTGTCGCAACCTGGGCATTTTTTTGTCCACAAAAAATATCCGGCAATAGAACAATTTCACCTGCCCCCATAGGCACCCGGCCGCCTTCATGCTTAACTCAGTGTCCTTTTCAAACCCAGCATAAGGATTTCGTCATGGCTCAAGTGACTCTCAAAGGCGGCCCGGTTCAGGTCAACGGCGAACTGCCGAAAATCGGCGCCCAGGCTCCGGCATTCTCCCTGGTCGGTGAAGGCCTGGCTGACAAGTCGCTGAAGGACTACGCCGGCAAGCGCAAGGTGCTGAACATCTTCCCGAGCGTTGACACCCCAACCTGCGCCACCTCCGTGCGCAAGTTCAACGCCCAGGCCAACGATGTGGCCAACACCGTGGTGCTGTGCATCTCCGCCGACCTGCCGTTCGCCCAAGCACGCTTCTGCGGTGCCGAAGGCCTGGAAAACGTGAAGAACCTGTCGACCCTGCGTGGCCGCGAGTTCCTCGAAAACTACGGCGTCGCCATCGCCGACGGCCCGCTGGCCGGCCTGGCTGCCCGCGCCGTGGTGGTGCTGGATGAAAACGACAACGTGCTGCACAGCGAGCTGGTTGGCGAAATCGCTGACGAGCCGAACTACGATGCAGCGCTGGCAGTACTGAAGTAAGGGTTGCGGGGCAGGGCGGCTGAGTCCTGTGTTGGCCTCTTCGCGGGTGAACCCGCTCCCACAGGTAAAGCACAGTTTTTGAAATCTGTGCGGGATCTGTGGGAGCGGGTTCACCCGCGAAAGGGCCAGCCCAGGCAACCGAAACCTTTCAGCCCGCCACTACTCCAAGCAACACCCTGTAACGGCCCGGAACGCTTTCCGGGCCGTTTTCATTTAAAGTTCAGCGTCTTGGCAACGTCAGCCAAAGGTAAACCTCTGGTAAAGGCCCTTTGCTAAAACGATGCCATTGCTTATCGTTCACCCTCCCCAAGCCGCCATTCCGAACAAGGTTCGTTCAACCCATGCAAGTGTCCAATTCCCGTTCCCCCCGTCGCTGGCTCGTCGGCCTGCTGATCCTGCTGCTGGTGGCTGCCCTGGCCTGGTGGCTGTGGCCTGCAGCAACGCCTGCGCATAAAGAAGCCAGCGGCGGCGGGCGCGGAGGCAAGGGCATGGGCATGATCGGCGGCCGCCCAGGGTTCGGCGGCTCGAGCGAAGCGGTGCCGGTGCGCGTCGAACCGGTACGCGTGGGCGACTTCCCCCTGTATTACAAAGCCCTGGGCACAGTCACTGCCACCAACACGGTCAATGTGCGCAGCCGCGTGGCTGGCGAACTGGTGAAGATCCACTTCAAGGAAGGCCAGCAGGTCAAGGCCGGCGACCTGCTCGCCGAAATCGACCCGCGCTCGTACCGCATCGCCCTGCAGCAGGCCGAAGGTACGCTGGCGCAAAACCAGGCGCAGCTGAAGAACGCCCAGGTGGATGTAGCCCGCTACAAAGGCCTGTACGCTGAAGACAGTATCGCCAAGCAAACCCTCGACACCGCCGAAGCGCAGGTGGCGCAGTTCCAGGGGCTGGTCAAGACCAATCAGGCTCAGGTCAACGACGCCCGGCTGAACCTCGACTTCACCCAGATCCGTGCGCCGATCAACGGCCGCGTGGGCCTGCGCCAGCTGGACCTGGGCAACCTCGTTGCGGCCAACGACACCACGGCACTGGTGGTGATTACCCAGACCGAGCCGATCAACGTCGCCTTCACCCTGCCGGAAACCGAGCTGAGCACCGTGCTGGAACGCTACCGCAGCGGCGCCAGCCTGCCGGTCGAGGCCTGGGACCGCAGTGACAGCAAGCTGCAGTCCACAGGCGTGCTGGGTAGCATCGACAACCAGATCGACATTACGACCGGTACGCTCAAGTTCAAGGGCCGCTTCGAGAACAAGGACCTCGCCCTGTTCCCCAACCAGTTCGTCAACGTGCGCCTGCTGGCCGATACCCTCAAGCAGGTGATCATGGCCCCGGCAGCGGCCATCCAGTTTGGTAACGACGGTACTTTTGCCTATGTGGTGAACGCTGAAAACACGGTGAACGTGCGCAAGCTCAAGGTCGGCGCCAGCGATGGCGAGAACAGCGTCATCCTCGAAGGCCTGAAGGCGGGTGACCGCCTGGTGCTGGAAGGCACCGACCGCCTGCGCGAAGGCACCAAGGTGGAAGTGGTCGAAGACAGCTCGCAAGTACCGACCACCCCAGGCCAGCACCTGCAAGGCCAGGAAGCCAAAGGTTCGGCGCACACAGGTGAAGCGCAGCCTGGCAACGCAGCAGGCAAGGCGGGCGCATGAACCTCTCGCGTCTGTTCATCCTGCGGCCGGTCGCCACCACGCTGAGCATGCTGGCCATCGTCCTGGCCGGCCTGATCGCCTACAAGCTGCTGCCGGTTTCCGCTTTACCGCAGGTGGATTACCCGACCATCCGCGTCATGACGCTGTACCCCGGTGCCAGCCCGCAGGTGATGACCAGCGCGGTCACCGCTCCGCTGGAGCGCCAGTTCGGCCAGATGCCGGGCCTGAGCCAGATGGCCTCGACCAGCTCCGGCGGGGCGTCGGTGCTGACCCTGCGTTTCAACCTCGACATGAACATGGACGTTGCCGAGCAACAGGTGCAGGCCGCGATCAACGCCGCCAGTAACTTGCTGCCCAGCGACCTGCCGGCACCGCCGGTGTACAACAAGGTCAACCCGGCCGACACCCCGGTGCTGACCCTGGCCATTTCCAGCAAGACCATGCCGCTGCCCAAGCTCAACGACCTGGTCGATACGCGTGTGGCGCAAAAGCTCGCGCAGATCAGCGGCGTGGGCATGGTCAGCATTGCCGGCGGCCAGCGCCAGGCGGTACGCATCAAGGTCAACGTCGACGCCCTGGCGGCCAATGGCCTGAACCTGGATGACGTGCGTACGCTGATCGGTGCCTCGAACGTGAACCAGCCCAAGGGCAATTTCGATGGCCCCACCCGGGTGTCGATGCTCGATGCCAATGACCAGCTGCGTTCCCCCGAGGAATACGCCAACCTGATCCTGGCGTACACCAACGGTGCGCCGTTGCGTCTGAAAGACGTGGCCGAAATCGTCGATGGTGCAGAAAACGAGCGCCTGGCCGCCTGGGCCAACGAAAACCACGCGGTGCTGCTGAACATCCAGCGCCAGCCAGGCGCCAACGTGATCGAAGTGGTCGACCGCATCAAGGAACTGTTGCCGTCGATCACCGACAACCTGCCGGCGGGCCTCGATGTGTCGGTGCTGACCGACCGCACCCAGACCATTCGCGCCGCAGTCAAGGACGTACAGCATGAACTGCTGATCGCCATCGTCCTGGTGGTAATGGTCACCTTCGTCTTTCTGCGCCGTTTCAGCGCCACCCTCATTCCGTCGATTGCCGTGCCACTGTCGCTGATCGGCACCTTCGGCGTGATGTACCTGGCGGGTTTCTCGGTGAACAACCTGACGCTGATGGCCCTGACCATTGCCACCGGGTTTGTGGTCGACGACGCCATCGTCATGCTGGAGAACATCTCCCGGCACATCGAAGAGGGCGAGACGCCCATGCAGGCGGCGCTCAAGGGCGCCCGGCAGATCGGCTTTACCCTGATTTCGCTGACCTTCTCGCTGATTGCAGTACTGATCCCGCTGCTGTTCATGGCTGACGTGGTCGGCCGCCTGTTCCGCGAGTTCGCCATCACCCTGGCGGTGGCCATCCTGATTTCCCTGGTGGTGTCGCTGACCCTGACGCCGATGATGTGCGCGCGCCTGCTCAAGCGCGAGCCCAAGGAAGAAGAACAAGGCCGCTTCTACCGCGCCAGCGGCGCCTGGATCGACTGGCTGATCAAACATTACGGCAACGCCCTGCAGTGGGTACTCAAGCACCAGCCGCTGACCCTGCTGGTAGCCGTGGCCAGCCTGGTGCTGACCGTCTTCCTGTACATGGTGGTACCGAAGGGCTTCTTCCCGGTGCAGGACACCGGGGTGATCCAGGGCATTTCCGAAGCACCGCAGTCCACTTCGTTTGCCGCCATGAGCGAGCGCCAGCAGGCCCTGAGCAAGGTGATCCTGCAGGACCCTGCCGTGCAGAGCCTGTCGTCCTACATTGGCGTTGATGGCGACAACGCCACGCTCAACAGCGGCCGCCTGCTGATCAACCTCAAGCCACACGGCGAACGCGATGTCACCGCCACTGAAGTGATCAGCCGCTTGCAGCCGCAACTTGACCGGCTGGTGGGCATCCGCCTGTTCATGCAACCGGTGCAGGACCTGAGCATCGAAGACCGGGTCAGCCGTACCCAGTACCAGTTCAGCCTGTCATCGCCGGACGCCGACCTGCTGTCGCAGTGGAGCGGCAAGCTGGTGCAGGCGCTGCAGCAGCGCCCGGAACTGGTCGACGTGGCCAGTGACCTGCAGGACAAGGGCCTGCAGGTATACCTGCTGATCGACCGTGACATGGCCAGCCGCCTGGGCATCAACGTGGCGCAGATCACCAACGCCCTGTACGACGCCTTCGGCCAGCGGCAGATCTCGACCATCTATACCCAGGCCAGCCAGTACCGCGTGGTGTTGCAGTCGAAGGACGCGGCAGTCATCGGCCCACAGGCGCTGGAGTCGATCCACGTCAAGGCCGCCGATGGCGGCCAGGTAAGGCTGTCGGCACTGGCGCGCATCGAGCAGCGCCAGGCCCAACTGGCCATTTCCCACATCGGCCAGTTCCCGGCGGTGACCCTGTCGTTCAACCTGGCCCATGGCGCGTCGTTGGGCGAAGCCGTGCAGGTGATCGAGCAGGTGCAGAAGGACATCGGCATGCCGCTGGGGGTACAAACCCGCTTCCAGGGCGCCGCAGAGGCCTTCCAGGCGTCGCTGTCCAGTACCTTGCTGCTGATTCTGGCGGCGGTGGTGACCATGTACATCGTGCTGGGCGTGCTGTACGAAAGCTACATCCACCCGGTGACCATCCTCTCGACCCTGCCGTCGGCGGCGGTGGGGGCCTTGCTGGCCTTGCTCATCAGCGGCAACGACCTGGGCATGATCGCCATCATCGGCATCATCCTGCTGATCGGCATCGTCAAGAAGAACGCGATCATGATGATCGACTTTGCCCTTGAGGCCGAGCGCCATCAGGGCATGAGCCCGCGCGATGCGATTTACCAGGCGGCGCTGCTGCGCTTCCGGCCGATCCTGATGACCACCCTGGCCGCGCTGTTTGGTGCCGTGCCGCTGATGCTCGCCACCGGTTCCGGCGCCGAGCTGCGCCAGCCGCTGGGCCTGGTGATGGTCGGCGGGTTGCTGGTCAGCCAGGTGCTGACGCTGTTCACCACCCCGGTCATCTACCTGTACTTCGACCGCCTGGCCCGCCGCTGGCGCCCGGCCACTGACGTGAAGCAGGCAGAGGCATGAACCTGTCCGGTCCTTTCATCCGTCGCCCGGTAGCGACCATGCTGCTGAGCCTGGCGATCATGCTGCTGGGCGGGGTCAGCTTCGGCCTGTTGCCCGTGTCACCGCTGCCGCAGATGGACTTCCCCGTAATCGTGGTGTCGGCCAACTTGTCCGGCGCCAGCCCGGAGGTCATGGCCTCCACCGTGGCCACGCCACTGGAGCGCAAGCTGGGCAGCATCGCCGGCGTGACCACATTGACCAGCAGCTCCAACCAGGGCTCCACGCGGGTCATCATCGGCTTCGAGATGGGCCGCGACATCGACGGCGCGGCGCGCGAGGTGCAGGCAGCGATCAACGCCACCCGTAACCTGCTGCCCAGCGGCATGCGCAGCATGCCCACCTACAAGAAGATCAACCCGTCGCAAGCACCGATCATGGTGCTGTCGCTGACGTCGGACGTGCTGCAGAAAGGCCAGCTGTACGACCTGGCCGACACCATCCTGTCGCAGAGCCTGGCCCAGGTGTCGGGGGTAGGGGAGGTGCAGATCGGCGGCAGTTCGCTGCCGGCGGTGCGCATTGCCGTCGAGCCGCAATTGCTCAACCAGTACGGTGTGTCGCTGGACGATGTGCGCACGGCCGTGTCCAACGCCAACCAGCGCCGGCCCATGGGCTTTGTCGAGGATGCCGAGCGCAACTGGCAGGTGAGGGCCAACGACCAGCTGGAAAGCGCCAAGGATTACGAGCCGGTGGTGATCCGCCAGCAGAACGGCACCATCCTGCGCCTGTCCGACGTGGCGACCATTACCGATGGCGTGGAGAACCGCTACAACAGTGGTTTTTTCAATGACCAGAGCGCAGTGCTGCTGGTGGTCAACCGCCAGACCGGTGCCAACATCATCGAAACGGTCGACCAGATCAAGGCGCAGTTGCCAGCCCTGCAGTCGTTGCTGCCGGCCAATGTGCAACTGAACGTGGCAATGGACCGCTCGCCGGTGATCAAGGCCACCCTGAAGGAGGCCGAACACACCCTGCTGATTGCTGTGGTGCTGGTGATCCTGGTGGTGTACCTGTTCCTCGGCAGCCTGCGCGCCTCACTCATCCCCAGCCTGGCAGTGCCAGTGTCGCTGGTGGGGACTTTCGCGGTCATGTACCTGTGTGGCTTCTCGCTCAACAACCTGTCGCTGATGGCCTTGATCCTCGCCACTGGCCTGGTGGTGGACGACGCCATCGTGGTCCTGGAGAACATCTCGCGGCACATCGAGGACGGCCAGCCGCCGATGAAGGCGGCCTTCCTGGGGGCCAAGGAAGTGGGCTTCACCTTGCTGTCGATGAACGTGTCGCTGGTGGCGGTATTCGTCTCCATCCTGTTCATGGGCGGCATCGTGCGCAACCTGTTCCAGGAGTTCTCGATCACACTGGCGGCGGCGATCATCGTGTCGCTGGTGGTATCGCTGACCCTCACGCCGATGCTGTGCGCCCGCTGGCTCAAACCACACCAGGCCGAGCAGACCCGCGTGCAGCGCTGGAGCGACAAGGTGCACCAGCGCATGGTCAACGCCTATGACCGTAGCCTGGGCTGGGTCTTGCGCCACAAAGGCCTGACCCTGCTCAGCCTGCTGGCGACCATTGCTATCAACATCGCCCTGTACGTGGTGGTGCCCAAGACGCTGATGCCGCAGCAGGACACTGGCCAGCTGATGGGCTTTATCCGCGGTGATGACGGCCTGTCGTTCAGCGTGATGCAGCCGAAAATGGAGATCTACCGCCGCGCCTTGCTGGCCGACCCGGCAGTGCAGAGCGTTGCCGGTTTCATCGGTGGCAACAGCGGCACCAACAATGCCATGGTGCTGGTGCGCCTGAAGCCGATCAGCGAGCGCAAGATCGATGCACAGAAGGTGATCGAGCGCCTGCGCAAGGAAATGCCCAAAGTGCCAGGCGGGCGGCTGTTCCTGATGGCCGACCAGGACCTGCAACTGGGTGGCGGCGGGCGTGACCAGAGCTCGTCGCAGTACCTGTATACCCTGCAGAGTGGCGACCTGGCCGCATTGCGCCAGTGGTTCCCCAAGGTGGTTGCGGCGCTGCGTGCACTGCCGGAACTGACCGCCATCGACGCCCGTGACGGTTCTGGTACCCAGCAGGTGACGCTGGTGGTCGACCGTGACCAGGCCAAGCGCCTGGGCATCGACATGGACATGGTCACCTCGGTGTTGAACAACGCCTACAGCCAGCGTCAGATCTCCACCATCTACGACAGCCTCAACCAGTACCAGGTGGTGCTGGAGATCAACCCCAAGTACGCCTGGGACCCGAGCACGCTGGAGCAGGTGCAAGTGATTACCGCCGACGGCGCTCGCGTACCGCTGTCGACCATCGCCCGCTACGAGAACAGCCTGGCCAACGACCGGGTCAGCCACGAAGGCCAGTTCGCCTCGGAAGACATCGCCTTCGACGTCGCCGAAGGCTACAGCCCCGACCAGGCCATGGCGGCGCTGGAACGCGCGGTGGCGAAGGTGGGCTTGCCCGAAGAGGTAATTGCCAAGCTTGGTGGTACGGCCGATGCCTTCGCCAAGACCCAGCAGGGCCAGCCGTTCATGATCCTTGGCGCACTGCTGCTGGTGTATCTGGTGCTGGGCATTCTTTATGAAAGCTACATCCACCCGCTGACCATTCTCTCGACACTGCCTTCGGCAGGCGTTGGTGCCTTGCTGACGCTGTACGTCACTGGTGGCGAATTCAGCTTGATCTCGCTGTTGGGGCTGTTCCTGCTGATCGGTGTGGTGAAGAAGAACGCCATTTTGATGATCGACCTGGCCTTGCAGCTGGAGCGCCATCAGGGCATGTCGCCGGAAGAGTCGATCCGCCGGGCTTGCCTGCTGCGCCTGCGACCGATCCTGATGACCACCCTGGCTGCCATCCTTGGCGCCTTGCCGCTGCTGCTGAGCCATGCCGAAGGCGCGGAAATGCGCCAGCCGCTGGGCCTGACCATCATCGGTGGACTGGTGTTCAGCCAGGTCCTCACCCTTTACACGACGCCGGTTGTCTACCTGTACCTGGACCGCCTGCGCCACCGTTTCAACCGTTGGCGCGGCGTGCGCACCGACGCCGCCCTGGAAACCCCGCTATGACTTTTGCCCAGACCCCACTTCACCGTGCGCTGCAAGCGCTGACCCGTGGGCGTGGCTCGCGCCTGCTCGGCGCCGGGTTGTGCGTGGCCTTGCTCAGTGCCTGTACCCTGAGCCCGGACTATCACCGCCCAGAGCTGAACAGCCCGGCTGCGCAGTTCAAACACGCCGAAGGCTGGAGCCAGGCCACGCCATCCGATGCCATCGCCCGCGGCGCCTGGTGGGAAATCTACGGCGATGCCGGGCTGAATGCGTTGGTCGAGGAGCTTAACCGCAGCAACCAGACCGTGGCGCAATCAGAAGCGCAGTACCGCCAGGCCCAGGCGCTGGTGCGCAGCAGCCGTGCGGCGCTGTTCCCCAGCCTGGACCTGAGCGCCGGCAAGAACCGCTCGGCGCAGGGTACCGGCAGCTCCAGTTCCAGCTTGTCCAACAACAGCAGCGGCATTCGCAATACCTACAACGCCCAGCTCGGTGTCAGCTGGGAAATCGACCTGTGGGGCAAGTTGCGCGAAACCATGAATGCCAACGAGGCAAGTGCCGAAGCCAGCCTCGCCGACCTCGCTTCGATCCGTTTGAGCCAGCAATCGGAGCTGGTGCAGAACTACCTGCAATTGCGGGTCATCGATGAGCAGAAGCGCTTGCTGGAA
The DNA here is from genome assembly GCF_056098905.1 of Pseudomonas sp. TSO6. Classification (NCBI taxonomy): domain Bacteria; kingdom Pseudomonadati; phylum Pseudomonadota; class Gammaproteobacteria; order Pseudomonadales; family Pseudomonadaceae; genus Pseudomonas; species Pseudomonas sp. TSO6. The sequence continues at coordinate 16,204 of NZ_JBLZWV010000031.1, forward strand.
GCCACCGTGGCGGCCTATGAGCGCTCGTTGCGAATGACCGAAAACCAGTACCGCGCTGGTGTCTCTGGCCCGGATGCCGTGGCCCAGGCGCGTACCCAGCTGAAGAGCACCCAGGCTGATCTGATCGACCTGATCTGGCAGCGTGCGCAGTTCGAGAACGCCATCGCCGTGCTGCTGGGCAAGACCCCGGCCGATTTCGCCCTGGCTGACAGCAAGGCCATTCCGGCGTTGCCGCAAATTCCGGTTTCGCTGCCGTCGCAGCTGCTGGAACGTCGCCCGGACATCGCTGCTGCCGAACGCAATGTGATGGCGGCCAACGCCAATATCGGTGTGTCGCGGGCAGCGTACTTCCCCGATCTCAGCCTGAGCATGAGTGGTGGTTATTCCAGCAGCAGCTTCAGCAACTGGATCGAACTGCCCAACCGCTACTGGTCGGTAGGCCCGCAGCTGGCGCTGACCCTGTTCGACGCCGGCAAGCGCAGCGCCGAGGTGGACCGTACGGTGGCGGTGTATGACCAGACCGTGGCGCAGTACCGCCAGACCGTGCTGGATGGCTTCAAGGAAGTGGAAAACCTGTTGGTGCAGTTGAAGGTGTATGGCGATGAAGCGGTGGTGCGCCAGGAAGCGCTGGACGCCGCCCGCGAGTCGCTGCGCCTGACCGAGAACCAGTACCGCGCTGGGCTGATTGGCTATCTGGATGTCGTCAACGTGCAGACCACGGCGCTGAGTAACGAGCGCAGCGTGTTGAACCTGCTGCAAGGCCGCCTGGTGGCCAGTGTGCAGTTGGTGGCTGCGCTGGGTGGGGGGTGGGAGAAGGGAAATCAACTGCAAATTGAGTAAGTAGAGGGGCGGGGAGCAAGCGCTTTTTTATAGAGTGCTTGCTAGCATTGCTACGCATAGTCTATAAGGTGCGGGTCTACTTCGCGGTGTCAAGTGACTTGGCACTTGGCATGGTTTTAAGTCTCACCGAGAATTCAATCGGTTAAAGGAATTTGGTGATGAGAATTGAAAGTCTTCGTCTCGAAAATTTTCGAGGTCATGTTGATACTGTTTTTGAGTTTCATTCAAATTTTAACTTGGTTGTTGGAGAGAATGGGGCGGGTAAAACCTCTCTCCTGGAGGCTGTTACGATCGCAATTGGATCATGGCTTCTAGGGTTTCCAGGGCATGATTCTAGAAATATCCGTGAAAGAGATGTTCGTCGTGTATTCGATGTGGTTGAGCGTCGGTATCGTGAACTTCCCCAGTACCCTGTTCGAGTTTCGGCGCAAGGCTATGTCCATGTCGCTAAGGCATCAAGAAATGAATCAACGGGGGAAGTTGAGTACGAGGCCCTTAGTAACGGAAAGAAAAATCCACGGGAATTGCCAGTGGAGTGGGAAAGGTCGATAGAAACTGCTGGAGGTAAGACGACCCGCCGTGGTGCTGCGGATATAAAAAGATATGCGAGTATTTTTTCCGATTCAGTACTGCAGCGAGAGCCTAGGATATTGCCGTTGATTCGCTATTTTGGTGCTGGAAGGCTATGGGAATCGGTTAGGGATACGGAAGGGAAGGCGCTCAGTAAGCACAAGGGCAAGCAGCCCGCTGACTTGTTGGAAGATGCTGATGAAATAGATATGGCACTGCGGGAGTACGATAAGCTATCCGAGCCTTTCTATGGCTATCGAATGAGTGTTGATAAGCGGTGTAATCCGGATGACTTGCTGCGCTGGATGGCTGTAGAATATCTGACCGAACTTGACGAGGATGAGTACTCTCCAGCGTTAAGGTTGGTATATAAGGCTATTGAATTGTTTTTGCCGGAGATTCAGTCAGCGCGCTATGTGAAGAGGCTTGGCTCGCTTGTTCTTAATTTTAAGAGTGGTCAGCGTCAGCCATTTAGTGATCTCAGTGATGGTTACAGGAATATTGTCGCCATCGTTGCGGATTTAGCGATCAAAGCATCAATGCTCAATCCGCAGCTTGGTGAAAAAGCACTTGATATGACGCCGGGCGTTGTTTTGATTGATGAGCTAGATCTTCATTTGCACCCCCGCTGGCAGCGGCGAGTTGTAGAAGACCTTCGTCGTACCTTCCCAAAGGTTCAGTTTATTTGTACGACGCATTCACCGTTTCTGATACAAACCTTGCGTGACGGGAGCGAATTAATTGTGCTTGACTCTCCTGGTGACTCGAATACCGACGTTGATAGTGAGTCTCCATCTATACAAGTGCTTGATAAACTTGATAATTTGGGGATTGAAACTATTTCCCGAGGTATCATGGGTGTTGACGCAGAGGCGAGTCCGCAGTACATGGCCATGCTTGAGGCGGCAAAAGAATATCTTGCCGAGTTAGATGAGGCCGCGAAGGCACCCGAGGATCGCTTGGAGGAGTATAAGCGGCAACTATCGAAGCGTATTGCGCCTTTTGCAGATAATCCAGCTTTTCAGGCTGTTTTGGAAGCTGAGCGGATATATAAAATAGGGAAATGAAATGCGGCCTGTCAGTAAAGGCAAGGTGCCATATGAGTACACGGATGGGCAGCCCTACGGTAAGGCCGTAGGCGGACTTTCGGCTAGGATTGGAAAGTACTGTTCGTACTGCGAGCGTCGATTGAATAATGGAATAGAGGTCGAGCATATCCAGGCCAAAGACATTCATGATGCCTTGGAGCGGGTTTGGTCAAATTTTTTGGTTAGTTGCAAGAATTGTAATTCGACAAAGTCAAAGAAGGATCCTGCACTGTCAGATTGGTTGATTCCAGATAGGGATAATACCGCAGCTGCTTTTTCCTATAGAAAGGACGGAGTTATTGAGGTAGTAGTTGGTGGTGTTGTTAAAAGTTGTGCTGAAAAAACTCTTGATCTCATGAATTTGAATAAAGAGGTTCGGCGTGTTTTGGATGAGCAAGGAAATCTGCTAGCGTTAGATAGGCGAACTCAGCGCTTGGAAGCTTGGGTGGCAGCAGAGAGGTGGTCGACGAGATATGCAAGTAACCAAAGTGCGGATTTGCAAGACGCGATTATTGAAATTGTAAAGTTGTCAGGCTTTTTTAGCATCTGGATGCAGGCATTTACTGGTTTTCCAGATATGCGTCGAAAGTTTATAGAGAATTTCCCGGGCACCGAAGTATCTTGTTATGATGCGGTTACAACGATGGCTGTCGGGATGCATCCAAATTCAGATGGATGGGGGGCAGGTAGTAAGTTGTGATGTTTATTTACGATTTCATTTGCGAATTGTCAAGTTTCAAGGAGGATCTAAGAACAGTAACCCTTGAAGGTTTTGGATCCATTCCCATTCGCAAAAACCCCGTGCGTTTCGCCTAAGCTTGAGTACAATCGTCAGCTTTTGCCGGGCCCCCCTGTCCCGTCGCTGGAATTCCCAATGCTGACCGGTAGCTACTCCTCTTCGCTGGTGTTGATTTCGCTGTGCGTGGCGATTCTGGCGTCCTATACCGCCCTTGACCTTACCGGCCGTATTGCCACGGCCAAGGGGCGGGCGTCGTACTTGTGGATGGGAGGCGGCGCGCTGGCCATGGGCATCGGCGTGTGGTCGATGCACTTCATCGGCATGCTCGCGTTCAGCCTGCCCATCGACCTGGGCTATGACCTGGCCCTTACCGCGTTCTCGCTGCTGATCGCCGTCCTGTCCTCGGGTTTTGCCCTGTGGCTGGTGAGCCAGCCGAGCTTGCCGTGCCTGCAACTGGGTTTTGGCGCGCTGATCATGGGCGCCGGCATTGCCTGCATGCACTACACCGGCATGGCTGCGCTGCGCATGTTGCCGGGCATCGACTACGACCCGGCGCTGTTCGGCGCCTCGCTGCTGATCGCCGTGGGCGCCTCGGCAGCGGCGTTGTGGATCGCCTTCCGTCTGCGCCGGCACACCCCCTATGTGCGGCAGATCCGTGGCCTGGCGGCGGTGGTGATGGGCATTGCCATCGTTGGCATGCACTACACCGGCATGGCGGCGGCGAATTTCCCCGAGGGCAGCTTCTGCGGTGCTTTGGGCGGCGGGCTGCAGGGCGACGGCCTGGTCTATCTGGTGCTGATCACCACCCTGGCAGTGCTGGCGGTGGCCTTGCTGACCTCGGTGCTGGACGCCCGCCTGGAGGCGCGCACTGCCGAGCTGGCCCGTTCGCTGACACTGGCCAACCAGGAACTGACCCAGCTGGCCCTGCACGACACCCTTACAGATCTGCCCAACCGTACCCTGCTGGCCGACCGCATCGAGCAGGCCATCGCCAAGGTGGCGGAGCAGGGTGGCTGTTTTGCCCTGATGTTCATCGACCTGGACGGATTCAAGCCGGTCAATGATGCCTTTGGCCATCATATCGGTGACCTGCTGCTCAAGGCAGTGGCGTCCCGCCTGCGCGGTCACCTGCACAGCCAGGACACCCTCGCGCGTATAGGCGGCGACGAATTCGTGCTGCTGGTAGACCTGCAGGAGCCTGACGATGCCATGGACGTGGCGGTCAAGCAGGTGAACCTGGTGTCACGGCCGTTCCGCGTGGCCGAGCATGACTTGCAGCTGTCGGCGAGCCTGGGCATTGTCCTGTACCCCGGCAACGGCCAGGACCAGCACGAGCTGCTGCGCAATGCCGATGCCGCCATGTACCACGCCAAAAGCGCTGGCAAGAACGGCTACAGTTTCTTTGATGTGTCGATGAACAGCAACGCACGCCAGCAACTGCAACTGCTTCAGGACCTGCGCCAGGCCCTGGAGCAACGCCAGTTCCGCTTGCATTACCAGCCCAAGTTCGACGCCCAGGCCTGCCTGCCGATTGGTGCCGAGGCGTTGTTGCGTTGGGAACACCCGCAGCACGGCCTGTTGCTGCCCGACCGCTTCATCGGCCTGGCGGAAAAGACCGGCCTGATCATCCCGATCGGTGAGTGGGTGCTTGACGAAGCCTGCCGGCAGATGCGGCATTGGCTGGATCAGGGGCACCAAGGCTGGCGCATGGCGGTGAACCTGTCGGCCATCCAGTTCTGCCATGCCGGGCTGGTCGAGAGCGTGGCCCGGGCCTTGAAGGAGAACGGGCTGCCGGCCAACTGCCTGACCCTGGAAATTACCGAAACCACTGCCATGCACGACGCCGATGCCAGCCTGACCGTGCTGCAGCGCCTGTCAGACATGGGCGTGGACCTGTCCATCGATGATTTTGGCACCGGCTACTCCAGCCTGATGTACCTCAAGCGTCTGCCGGCCAACGAGCTGAAAATCGACCGTGGCTTCGTGCGAGACCTGGAGCAGGACAGTGACGACGCAGCGATTGTTTCGGCAATCGTCGCATTGGGCCAGGCGCTGGGTCTGCGCATCGTTGCCGAAGGGGTGGAGACCGACAAGCAGCAAGACTTCCTGACCCGTCTGGGTTGTGATTCCCTGCAAGGTTACCTGCTGGGGCAGCCGGTTCCGGCCGAGCAGTTCATGGACAAGTTGCAAGCCTTGCACCAGGAGAAGAGCGCCTAGGGCTAGACAGCGTTGCGCAAGGTGAAGGCGGGGATGAAAGCGTCCATTTCCGCTTCGACGGCTTCGATGATGCGCTCTACATCAGCTGCGGCCATGATTGCCGCACACGGGATGCCGGCGATGGCCATGAGGGTTTCGCCGGTGGCGCGGTCGAACAGCCGCGCGATCATGCTGCGGGGCGCATCCATGGTGGCTTCGAAACCCAATGGGTGGAAATGCCAGCGCATCACCTGGCAGGCGTTGGGGAACGTCATCTTGTTCATGCCTGCCTCCTTGGTCCGTGCCTGGACATGGTCAATACCCCGCCACACACATGGCGGCTGCCGGGAATGTAAAGATAGCAGCTGTCACGGGCGATTCTCGCCTGCCAACATGACAAATGTGCCAATCCATGACAACGGTCACATCCGGGTCACCCTGCCGATGTGACGGCGGCTTTCAGGCAAACGTTTACCTGGCACGATCGCGCCGGTTAGCCGCTGCAATCAGGTACATCTCACAGCTTTTCGGCGCAGCGTTTTTCGGACGAGCGGCGCGCTCATCCAAGCAGCCCGGCCGCGATGTTGATGGTGAACCCCAGGATCGCCGTATTGAACACGAAACCCACCAGCGAATGTGCCAGCACCACCCGCCGCAGTTGCCTGCCGGCAACGCCCACGTCAGAGGTTTGCACGGCCACGCTGATGGTGAACGAGAAGTAGTGAAAATCCCAATAGTCCGGGTTGCGCTCGCCGTCGGCGAAACGCAAGGGTGGTTCGTGGTTCTGCCCGGTATAGAACAGGCGGGCGTAATGCAGGCTGAAGATGCAGCCGATCAGCAGCCAGGAGCCAGCCACGGTCAGGCCGGTGTAGAGGTAGTGCAGGGCCAGGGCCGTGCCCTCCAGGCCTCTGCTGGACACCAGTTGCAAGGTGACCGCAGCGAGGCTGGCGATGGCCGCGATGCACACGGTGAGCAGGACCAAGCCTGCGTTTTCGTCTTCGACGCGGGCAACCTTGCGGACCTTTTCCGGGCTGGCGTCCCAGGTGAGGTACAGCACCAGCAGCAGGTACAGCCATACGCCAAGGTTCCAGCCGGCGAGGATGTGCTGCACGGTGTCACCGGCGGGGATCAGCCAGGCGCCGACAAGGCCGACTGCGGCGGCGAAGCTCAGGCGGGGGTGGGTTCGGGTCAGGCGGTGGAAAGCCATGGGGCCTCATTTACTGGGGTTTGGCTACTACTCTAGACGGTTGCGGCAGGGGTACTGGTTTACACGGTCTTTGTGGGGCGCGTCGGCTGCTGTTTTCTTTGATGTCGCCCATCGCACGGCATTGCAACTCTCAGTACACTGCATGCTCAAACACCAACATCCGTTGAACTCGAGGTTTTTGCATGACGCTCAGTCCTTTGGCAGGCAAGCCGGCTCCGGCCAGCGTGCTGGTCGATATTCCCCGACTGCTCACCGCCTACTACACCGGCCGCCCCGACGCTGCCGTGGCGGCCCAGCGGGTGGCCTTCGGCACCTCGGGGCACCGGGGCACTTCGCTTGAATTGAGTTTCAACGAATACCACGTGCTGGCCATCACCCAGGCCATCTGCCTGTACCGCCAGGAAAAGGGCATCGATGGCCCGCTGTTCATCGGCGCCGATACCCACGCGCTGTCGGCACCGGCCACTGCCAGCGCGCTGGAAGTGCTGGCTGCCAATGGCGTGCAGGTGATGCTGTCCAAGGACGACGAATACACGCCCACGCCGGCCGTGTCCCACGCCATCCTCTGCCATAACCGTGGCCGCCAGCAGGGCCTGGCCGACGGCATCGTCATTACCCCTTCACACAACCCGCCGCAAAGCGGTGGCTTCAAGTACAACCCGCCCAATGGCGGCCCTGCCGACAGCGACGTGACCAAGTGGGTCGAGGCCAAGGCCAACGAGTTGCTGGCAGCGAACCTGGCGGGCGTCAAGCGCATGGACCATGCCCAGGCGCTGCAGGCGCCGACCACCCAGCGCCACGACTACGTGAGCAGCTATGTGGCGGACCTGGAAAACGTCATCGACTTCGACGTCATCCGCAGCGCCAAGCTGCGCCTGGGCGTCGACCCGTTGGGCGGGGCAGGGGTGCGCTACTGGTCGGCCATTGCCGAGCACTACAAGCTGGACCTGGAAGTGGTGAATACCGAGGTGGACCCGACCTTCCGCTTCATGACTGTCGACTGGGACGGCCAGATCCGCATGGACCCTTCCTCGCCATACGCCATGCAAGGCCTGATCGGCCTGCGCGAGCGCTTCGACGTGGCCTTTGCCTGCGACCCGGACCACGACCGCCACGGCATCGTCACCTCGGACGGCCTGCTGGCGCCGAACAACTACCTGGCCGTCGCCATCGACTACCTGTTCCGCCACCGCCCGCAATGGCGCACCGACGCCGCCGTGGGCAAGACCGTGGTGTCCAGCGGCCTGATCGACCGCGTCACCCAGCGCCTGGGCCGTGAGCTGTACGAAGTGCCGGTGGGCTTCAAGTACTTTGCCCAGGGGTTGTTCGACGGCTCGCTTGGCTTTGGCGGCGAAGAGAGTGCCGGTGCGTCGTTCCTGCGCCGTGATGGTTCGGTCTGGGCGACCGACAAGGACGGGCTGATCCCGGCCTTGCTGGCCGCCGAGATGACCGCCCGCACCGGGCGCAACCCGAGCCAGGCCTATGCCGACCTGACTGACGCGCTGGGCAAGCCGTTCGCCACCCGCGTCGAGGCCAAGGCCGATGTGCGGCAAAAGGCGTTGTTGAGCAAGCTGGCGCCGGAGCAGGTGAAATCGACCGAACTGGCGGGTGAGCCGATCGTGCAGATCCTCAGCCACGCACCGGGCAATGGCCAGGCGATTGGCGGGCTGAAGGTGATGACCGCCAATGGCTGGTTCGCCGCGCGGCCGTCGGGCACCGAGGACATCTACAAGATCTACGCCGAAAGCTTCATCGACGAGGCGCACCTGCAGCGCCTGGTGCAGGAAGCGCAGGGGCTGGTGGATGCGGCGATTGCCTGACTGGTAACAAACCGCTTGGTGCTGCGGCGCAACGTAAATTAGAATTAATCCTATTTACATCGCCGCAGGGCCATCCCCATGATCGACGCCGCGCCGCCACCGGAGCCTAGCCTGCCTGCCCTGTACCGGGAGCATCGCAGCTGGCTTGAAACCTGGCTACGCCGGCGCCTGGGCAATGCCTGGGATGCCGCCGACCTCAGCCAGGATACCTTCCTGCGGGTATTGACCAGTGCCCAGCCATTGGCAGACATTCGTGAGCCACGCGCCTACTTGCTGACCGTGGGCAAGCGGCTGTTGAGCAACTTCTACCAGCGGCGCAGCCTGGAGCAGGCCTACCTTGATGCCCTGGCGCATCTGCCCGAGCAGCACGTGCCCTCGCCAGAGCAGCGCTGGGTGTTGCTGGAAACCCTGCAAGCCCTGGATGAGCTGCTCGATGGCCTGAAGGCGCCGGTGCGCAAGGCCTTTCTCTGGAGCCAGCTCGAAGGCCTGGGTTACGCCGAAATAGGCAAGCGCCTGGGCGTTTGCGAACGCTCCGTCAAACGTTACATGGCGCAGGCCTACGAACATTGCCTGCTGGCCGAGTTGCAGTGACTACCCACTCACCCGAAACCCGCGAAGCTGTGCGTGCTGCCGCCCGCTGGCTGGCGCTGCTGGATTCTGGCAACGTCAGCGAGACGGACTTGTTGCGCCTGGCGCAATGGCGGGCCAGCAACAGGCTGCACGAAGACGCCTGGCAAAAGGCTTCAGTGCTGCGCGAGCGTTTTTCCGGATTACCCGGTGCCTTGGCCCTGGCCACTCTGGACCGCCCGGACCCCGGCCGCCGCGCACTCCTCAAGCAAGCCCTGGGTGTAGCAGCATTGCTACCGGCCGCGTGGCTGGCAAGCCGGGAATTGCCGCTGGAGGCCTGGACGGCCGACATGCGCACCGCAGTAGGGGAGCGCCGGCAGGTGCTGCTGAGCGATGGCACCTTTGTGCAGTTGAACACTGACAGTGCGGTGGACATCGACCTGGGCGCGCGCCGGCTGACGCTGTTGCGCGGCGAAGTGGCGATCAGGGTACCCTATAACCTGAGCCTGGCCGTGCAGGTGCCTTACGGCCAGGTTGCACTTGGCGGTGGCGGCTTCAATGCGGGTGAAGTGTGCTTGCGCCTGGTCGATCAGGCCTGCCGGGTTTCGGTCGTCACGGGGCTGGCCAGCCTGCAGCCACTGCGTGGCCCGGCCCGGGTAGTGCAGGCCGGGCAGCAGGCCAGCTTGCAGGTGGCAGACGTCGGGCCGGTCACAGCCCTGGACGAATGGTTGTTGGGTTGGCGCGAAGGCGTGCTGCGGCTGGATGACCGCCCCTTGGGCGAGCTGTTGCATGAGCTGCGGAGGTATCGCCACGGTGTGCTGCGCTGGGCGCCGGAACTGGAACGCCTGCGGGTGACTGGCACTTTCCGCCTGGACGATACCGACCGGGTGCTGGCCTTGCTGGCCGCCAGCCTGCCATTGCAGGTGCAGACGCGCACGCGTTACTGGGTGAGCCTGGCGGCGCGAGAAAATCGCGCATGAGGCTGTCCCCTTTTTTTCACTCGCCGGTCATTACCGGTAGCAGAAACTAAAGGGGAGCCTTGTTCAATGCCTGCAGTAATGTCTTGCCGCCTGCGCCCACTGGTGCGCGCAGCGCGTCCGTTGTTTGCCATGAGCCTGTTGTTGTGTGCACCCGCCTGGGCCGATGAAGCGGCGCGGCGTGCCTATCAGGTGCCAGCCGCCAGCCTGGGCGCCGCACTCACCCGGTTTGCCGACCAGGCCGGCGTCAGCCTTTCGCTGGACCCGGCACTGGTCCAGGGCCGGCAGAGCAATGGCCTGTCGGGTCGCTACAGTGTCGAAGAAGGGTTCTTGCAGCTGCTGAGTGGCAGCGGCCTGCAATTGCTGCCCGTGGGTGAGGGCGCTTTCACTCTGGTGCCGGCACCCCAGGCGGGTGGCGCGCTGGAAATTGCCCCTACCAGCATTGTCGGCGGCCTGGCGGCAGGCGGTGAAGCGCAGCCATATGCCGGTGGGCAGGTTGCGCGCCAAGGTGCACAGGGCCTGCTTGGCGCACGCGATTTCATGGAAACCCCGTTCAGCATCACCAGCTACACCAGCGAGCTGGTGAAGAACCAGCAAGCGCGCACCTTGGGCGAGCTCATCGCCACCGACCCCTCGGTGCGTGCGACCAACCCGGCGGGTGGGCGTTTCGAGCAGTTCACCATTCGCGGCTTCAGCCTGTTCAACAGTGACGTGGCGTACAACGGCCTGTACGGCATCTTGCCGACCTACTCGATCGACATGGAAATGGCCGACCGGGTCGATATCATCAAAGGCCCCAGCCAGTTGATCAACGGCATTTCGCCGCGTGGCAGCGTGGGCGGCGGCATCAATGTGCAGCCCAAGCGGGCCGGCGACAAGCCCATCACCGAGTTCACCGGCAGCTATGCGTCGGCTGGCCAGGCAGGCGGCGCAGTGGACGTTGGCCGGCGCTTTGGCGAAGGCCAACAGTTTGGCGTGCGCTTCAACGGTGTGAAGCAGGCGGGCGATACCGAATGGGACCACCAGCGCGTCGAGCGCGAAATGGCGGTGCTGGGCCTGGATTTTCGTGGCGAGCGCCTGCGCTTGTCGGCAGACCTCGGCCACACTGAGCGTGACACCGATGCGCCGCAAGAGCGTGTGCTGGTCGGTGCCAACGCCAAAGTGCCGGACGCCAACGATGTACGCCACAACTATGCCCAGGCCTGGAGCAAGGCGCGCACCAACGACACCTTTGGCGCACTGCATGCCGAGTACGACGTCAGCGAGTCGCTGCTGGCCTATGGCGCGGTCGGCGCGCGCAAAAGCAACCACGACTTCCTGCGGCACAACGTGTCCATCACCAACGATGCCGGTGATTTCACCGTGCAGCCGCGCGCCTTTACCCGCGATGAAACGGTGCGCACCGCCATGGCGGGTGTACGCAACTGGTTCCACACCGGGCCCGTCAGCCACGAGCTGAACCTGGCCGCTACCTACTTCTACATGGACTTCACCAACGGCGGCGCGCGCTATGCTTCGGCGCCCAGTAACCTCTACAACCCGGTAGCGACGCCTACGCCTGGTACCCCCACCCGCATCGATCCAGAGGTATACACGGAAAACCGCTTTTCTGGCGTGGCCCTGGCCGACACCCTCGGGTTTTTCGATGACCGCCTGCTGCTGACCCTGGGGGCGCGCTGGCAGCGGGTGCAGGTGGATGACTGGAGCGACGGCGTCAAGGGCGACACCGCCTACGACGAAGAAAAAGTCTCGCCTTCTGGCGGTGTGTTGCTCAAGGTTACTGACCAGCTGTCGCTGTACGCCAACTACATGGAAGGCCTGAGCCAGGGCAAGATCGCGCCGTCGACCTCGGTCAATGAAGACCAGATCTTCCCGCCGTTCACCAGCCGCCAGGTCGAGGTGGGGGCCAAGTACGACCTGGGCCAGGTCGCCTTTACCGCCAGTGCCTTCCGCATTCGCCAGCCGGCTTATGAGACCAACGCCACCTCGCGGGTGTTCGGCCCCAATGGCAAGCGCGACAACCGCGGTATCGAGCTGAGCGTGTTCGGTGAACCCGTACAAGGGGTGCGGGTGCTGGGTGGGGTGATGTATATCGACAGCGAGCTGACCGATACCGTGGGTGGCGCCGTTGATGGCAACCGTGCGCCGGCCACACCCGAGTACAACGTCAACCTTGGCGCCGAGTGGGACGTGCCGGGGGTGAATGGCCTGACCCTGACGGCGCGCGGCATTCACTCCAGCTCGCAGTACCTGGACCAGAACAACAGCAAGCAGATCGATGGCTGGGAGCGCTACGACCTGGGGGCGCGCTACGCCTTCAACGTGGACGCTACCGAGGTTACCTTGCGGGCCAGTGTCGAGAACGTGCTGGATGATCGCTACTGGAGCTCGGCTGGTGCCTCGGATGACAGTGAGCCGGGGCTGACCCTTTCCACGCCGCGTACCTACCTGCTATCGGCAACCGTAGGTTTCTAGCTCAAGCAGCCCCAATGGCCTCATCAGCCTACATCGCCCGCCCAAGCTTTTGCGCCTGGCCCTGCAACACGCGCATCAGGTGCATCGCCGCATGGGACGGCGGCTCGAAGCGCGAATAGACAAAGCTGATGTCGAAGTGGATTTCGTCTGCCAGTGGCACCACCGCCAGGCCGCTGTCCTGCGCCACGAATTCGTCGATCACGCTGATGCCCATGCCTTGCTTGACCAGAGCCACAGCCTCGTTGGCATTGGTGAACGACAACAGTGACGGCAATTGCGCGCCGTGCCGCTCGATGTGCTCGGCAAGCAGCTTGCCAAACGGCATGTCGGGCCTGAACAGCAGCAGCGGATGGCCTTCCAGTTGTTGCAAGGTCAGCGAGGTATGCCCGGCCAACGCGTGCTCGGGTGGCATCACCACCACCATGCGCCCGCGCATGAAGGGCTGCGAATGCAGGTGATCGTGTACCACGGGCAGGGCGGCAATCGACAGGTCGACCTTTTTCGACAGGATCTGGTTGGGCATTTCGCCCATCAGCGAGGTTTGCCACTCGATGTTCAGCGAAGGCGCCTCACGCTTGAGCTGGGCCAGGGCAATCGGGATCACCACCGTCGACAGCGAAGCGCTGCACGAGATGCGCAGCTTGCGGTGGCCGCCAGCGCCCAGTGACAGGGCGCACTCGTTGACCTCCAGCGCTGCCTGGTACACCCGCTCGACTTCGCGGAACAGCACCTGCGCCTCGGCCGTGGGCACCAGGCGGTTGTTGATGCGCTCGAACAGGCGGTAGCTCAAACGCCCTTCGATGTACTGGATCAGCTTGCTGACAGCCGGCTGCGACACGTACAGCAGCTTGGCCGCCGCGCTGATCGAGCCGGTCAGCATCACCGCACGGAACACTTCCATGTGCCGCAGTTTGAACACCATGGGGCTTGCGTCTGCGCCTTCGTTGCCAAGCAGCATATCTATTACCTTCGGTTATGGTCTTTGCCATCTGGGTATGAGCGCCAAACCCGGCCACGCAGTATCTTGAACCCAGCCAAATTGCCCTTGCGGCGCACAATAACAAGATCTGAAGGCATGCGCAGTGGCGCTGCCGGGAGTGCTGCGTGAACATCTTTGACGAACCGAAGATCGATTGCCATAACCATTTGTTTGACCCCGCCCGTTTCCCGTATCACCCCGACGCACCCTATGCGCCCTCCGGCCAGGAAGTCGCCACCCAGCAACAGTTCACCCGGGTGATGGACGCCTACGGCGTGCAACATGCCTTGCTGGTGGGCCCGAACAGCGGCTACCACACCGACAACCGCTGCCTGCTGCATGCCTTGGCCACCGGGCAGGGGCGGTTCAAGGGTGTGGCGGTGGTCGAGGCGGGTATACATCTCGATGCGCTGGCTGCGCTGCAGGCGCAGGGGGTGGTCGGTATCGCTTTCAACCCCGCGCTCTACGGGGTGGCCAGCCTGAAGGACGTTGACGGCCTGTTGGGCAAGCTTGCCGAGCTCGACCTGTTCGCCCAGGTGCAGGTCTGCGAAGACCAACTGCTTGAACTGCGAAGCCTGCTTCAGGGCTCGCGTGCACGCTTGCTGATCGACCATTGCGGCCGGCCGGACGTGGCGGCTGGCGTGCAGCAACCGGGCTTCCAGGCCTTGCTGCAACTGGCCGACAGTGGCCGCGCCAGCGTCAAGCTGTCTGGCATGCAGAAGTTCGCGGCGGCCGATGCGTTGCTGGAGCAAAGCCGTGCCTACGTGCACGCGTTGCTCGAAGCCTTCGGTGCGGATGCCTGCGTGTGGGGTTCGGATTGGCCGTTCATTCGCCAGCGCTCGCGGGTGGACTACGGCCCGCTGCTGAAACTGGCCGAGCGCCTGATGCCGGATGCCCGGCTGCGCCAGGCAGTGATGTGGGACACCCCACGACGTCTGTTCGGGTTCGCCTAGAACCTCGTTTTGCCATTCCAATAACAAGAGAGCAACCGTCATGAACACTGAACAGAACGCCAGCTTCGGGGTGTTTGACACCCCGGCACGCGCGCAGCAACGCACCCGCACCCGCTTCATGATCCTGGCGCTGATTTCGGGCGGCACCATGATCAACTACCTCGACCGCAGCGTGATGGGCATTGCCGCGCCCAGCATCAGTGCCGACCTGGGCCTGAACGCGGCGATGATGGGGGTGATTTTTTCTGCCTTTTCGTGGACCTACGCTGCCGCGCAGATCCCCGGTGGCATCCTCATCGACCGGTTGGGCACCAAGCTCACCTACTGGCTGGCACTGACGTTGTGGTCGCTGTTCACCGGCCTGCAAGGGCTGGCGCAGGGCTTTCTGTCGTTGCTGGGCATGCGCTTTCTGGTGGGCATGACCGAAGCACCGTGTTTCCCTACCAACAGCCGGGTAGTGGCTACCTGGTTCCCGCAGAGTGAGCGGGCCAGGGCGACCGGTATTTATACCTTTGCCGAATACACCGGCCTGGCGTTCCTGACGCCGCTGTTGTTCTGGGTGCTGCATGCCTATGGCTGGCGCTTTCTGCTGCTGGCCGTGGGCGTGATGGGCATCCTCTATGGCCTGGTGTGGTGGCGCAAGTACCACGAGCCGCACGAGTCGACCACCGCCAACCAGGCCGAACTCGACTACATCGCCGCCGGTGGCGGGGTGGTCGATGGCGGGCAGAAAGCCACCCAGTTCCGTTGGTCGCAGATCCCGGCGCTGCTCAAGCACCGCAACATGCTGGGCATCTGCCTGGGGCAGTTCGCCTGCAACTCCACCAACGTGTTCTTCCTGACCTGGTTCCCCACCTACCTGGTGACCGAGCGGCATATGCCCTGGCTCAAAGTCGGCTGGGTGGCGGTGCTGCCGTTCATTGCCGCTTCGCTGGGCACGCTGGTCGGCGGCTGGCTGTCCGACGCCTTGCTGCGCCGGGGCTACTCGCTGAACGTGGCGCGCAAGCTGCCGGTAATCGCCGGGCTGCTGACCGCTTCGGTGATCGTGCTTGCCAACTATGTCGAGTCCGACGCGCTGGTCATCACCATCCTGTGCATCGCCTATTTCGCCCAGGGCATGTCGGCGCTCGCCTGGATGATCGTCTCCGATATCGCCCCCAAAGGTTTGCTGGGCCTCAGTGGTGGCCTGTTCAACCTGTTTGCCAACGCGGCGGGCATCGTTACCCCCCTTACCATCGGCATCATCGTTTCGCTGACCGGCTCGTTCGTCTGGGCCCTGGCGTTCGTGTCGTCGATCACCGTGCTGGGGGCGCTGTGCTACCTGTTCATGGTCAGCGACCTGCGTCGCTTGCCGGAAATTCCTTCTGTCGAAAATGGAGTTAAACAATGAGCCAGTACCTGCAAGGCCAGACCGCAATCGTGACCGGTGGCATGCGTGGCATCGGCCTGGCAATCGCCCAGCGCCTGCATACGGCCGGCGCCCAAGTGGTGATCTGGGACCTCGCTGTCGACGGCTGGGACAGCGTGGAAAACGGCTTTGAGCCGGTGCTGCGCCAGGCGGTCGATGTGTCGTCGCTGGCCTCGGTGGAGGCGGCATTTGCCGAGACGCTGGCGCGCCTGGGGCAGGTGCAGATCCTGGTCAACAATGCCGGCATCAACGGCCCGGTGGTGGCGTCGTGGGAGTACCCGCCAGAGGCCTGGGACAAGGTCATCGCCATCGACCTGAACGGCGTGTTCTATTGCTGCCGCACCGCCATCCCGCACATGCGTGAACGTGGCTATGGGCGTATCGTCAATATCGCCTCCATGGCCGGCAAGGATGGCGTGCAGTACATCTCGGCCTATTCGGCCGCCAAGGCCGGGGTCATCGCCTTCACCAAGGCGGCGGCCAAGGAGCTGGCGCAGGACGGTGTACTGCTCAACTGCGTGGCACCGGCCATGGTCGAGACGCCGCTGATGGCCGAGATGACAGCGGAGCATATTGCCGCGAGCAAGGCCAAGATCCCCATGGGGCGCTTCCTCAAGGCCGAGGAAATCGCCAATATGGTCAGCTGGATTGCCGGGCCCGAGTGCAGCTTTACCACCGGCTTTGTCTTCGACCTCAGTGGTGGGAGGGCGACCTATTGACTGGCCTGGGTGTTGCGCACCTGACGGCGCTGCAACTGGCGCCGGCGAGGCTGGTACGCGAGGCGCGCCACGCCGGGTTCAGTGCGGTGGGGCTGCGCCTGCACCCGGTGATGGCGGGTGCACTGGCCTACCCGGTTGCGGCCGGTAGCCAGGCAATGCGTGAGCTGCGGGCGGTGCTGGCTGGGGAAGGCGTGCGGGTGACGGACATCGAGTTCGTGTCGCTGACGGCGCAAACCCGGGTGGCTGATTACCAGGCGCTGTTGGCTGCAGGTGCCGAGTTGGGCGCGGTGAGCCTGACAGTGTCCGGCGACGATGAGGATGTTGCACGGCTGACCGGCAACTTTGCAGCGCTGTGTGAGATGGCGCGTGGCCATGGCCTGCGTGTGGACCTGGAGTTCATGCGCTGGCGGCCGGTGGCGACTTTGCAACAGGCTTGCGCGGTGGTGACGGGGGCGGGGCAAGCCAACAGTGGCGTGCTGGTCGATGCCTTGCACCTGTTCCGCTCCGGTGGCCAGGTGGCCGACATCGGCGCAGTCGACCCGCATTTGCTGCGTGCGGTGCAACTGTGTGATGCACCGATGCTGGCGCCTGCAGAGGCGCTGATCATCCCGGAAGCGCGCGAGGGCCGCTTGCTGCCGGGCGAAGGGCAGCTGCCGCTGGCAACGTTGCTGGCGGCGTTGCCGGGGGACGTGGAGATCAGTGTGGAGGTGCCGTGCGCCGGCTTGCCCGCCGAGCAGCGGCTGCAAGCGGCGGCACAGGTAACCCACGCCTGGCTGCACGGCAGGCGACCTGTGTCACCCGCTGTGCAGGTTGCCGGTCACTGCTGATCCGGCACCACGGCGATCACGTCGATCTCCATCAGCCACTCGGCCTGAGCCAACCCGGCGACCACCAGCCCGGTGGAGATCGGGAACACGCCCTTCAGCCACTTGCCCACTTCCTTGTACACCGGCTCGCGGAAACGTGGGTCGGTGATGTAGGTGGTGGTCTTGACGATGTGCGACAGGTCCGAGCCCGCTTCTTCAAGCAGTTGCTTGACGTTCTTCATCGCCTGTTCGGTCTGCGCCTGGGGGTTACCCAGGCCCACCAGCTTGCCTTCGAAGTCGGTACCGACCTGGCCGCGCACATAGATGGTGTTACCGGCCCGCACGGCCTGGCACAGGTCGTTGTCCAGGGTCTGGTTGGGGTAGGTTTCCTTGGTGTTGAACATGCGGATGCGAGTATGGGTAGGCATCAGTGGGCTCCGAGGGTGCTGACGTTGCTGATCGTGTTGGTTTGCTGCTCATCCGCCTCGCGCTGTTCGCGGTCGCGGTAGGCCAGGTAGGTGCGTTGCGTGGCGATGTGGCCGGCGACATGCTTGGCGTCGTGCCACACGCCCCAGATGAACGACGAACCACGGCGCGACAACCACGGCAGGCCAAGGAAGTACACGCCAGGTTTGCGGGCAACGCCGCGCTGGTGCTGGGGCTTGCCGTTGGCATCGAAGGTGTCCACCTGCAGCCAGCTGAAGTCCACGCCATAACCGGTGGCCCAGATGATGCTGGTAACGCCGGCCTTGGCCAGGTCCAGTTCGCGCAGCGGGTTGCTCATGCAGGCCGGGTCGGCCAGGCGAGTGCGGGCTTCGGGTTCTTCCGGCAGGTCCAGGCCATTGCTTTCGATGTAGGCATCGGCAGCATCCAGCAGGGCCAGGTAGTTTTCATCGCCGCGGTTGATGTTCTCGACCAGGTTGTCCTGGAAACGCGCCACGCCGTTCTCGAACGACTGGGTAAGGCCGACCAAGGTCATGCCTTGATGGGCGAGGGCACGGAAGTCCACGGTGTGGCCGCCACGGGCGCCGCTGACGGCGATGGTCACGTGCTCGCGACCGGGCTTGGCGATTTCTGCGTCCCACTCACCCAGCACACCCAGCCACCAGCAGAAGTCGCGGTTGCGGTAGGCCCGTGGCGGGCGGTCGTGGGCACCGACCGACAAGTAAACCTGGCGGCCTGCGCGCATCAGTTCTTCGGCAATCTGCACCCCGGAAGAGCCGGCGCCCACCACCAGTACTGCGCCCTCAGGCAACTGCTGGGGGTTGAAGTAAGCTGCAGAGTGGATCTGGTGCAGGTTGCTGTCTTTCGGCGCGATAGCCGGGATCACCGGCTTCTGGAACGGGCCGGTGGCAGCGACCACACGGTTGGCGCGGATCACCCCTTCATTGGTTTCGATGGTGAAGCCAGGGCGGTCGCTGTTGCGCACCACGCGCTTCACTTCGATGCCGGTGCGCACTGGCAGGTTGTACTTGCGTACGTACTGCTCGAAGTAGTCGGCCACCTGGTCCTTGCCCGCGAAGGCGTCGGCGTCGAGGTTGAATTCCAGGCCTGGGAAGCGATCGTGCCAGACCGGGCCGTTGGCCACCAGCGAGTCCCAGCGGCCGGTGCGCCAGGCCTCGGCGATGCGGTTGCGCTCCAGCACCAGGTGCGGCACGCCAAGCTTGTTCAGGTGTTCGCTCATGGCCACGCCGGCCTGGCCGGCGCCGACGACGAGCGTGTCGATTTCGATGTTGTTCAGTGTCATGTCCGAGCCCTTGTTCAGGCGGTTTTTGTAAGGTCGGTTTGGAGGACCGCCGTTGCCTGGAGCCAGACTAGGGATGCTGCACAAATGGCGAAAATAGTATTTAGCTGGTGCTTGCCGATAAAACGGCGAAGGCCTTGGATTTTGTGGCGTGTAGTGTGTGTTGGCCCAGTGCATGTCTTGGTTTATGGGGTGGTGCAGAGATCGAGCGCCGCCCACGCGGCGCATCGCGAGCTGCGCTCGCTCCTACGTTTGTTTCGGGCCAATTATTCCTGTGGGATTTGCGCGCGTACGCCTTTGCGCATGGCTGGATATCGTGTCGTACAAACAAGGCGGTCGCGCGCGTTTGCATAGGCATGACTGGCCTGAAACAAACGTAGGAGCGAGCGCAGCTCGCGATGCGCCGCGTGGGCGGCGCTCGATCTCTGCCGGAACATATTTTTTTCCTGCCTAACCCCTCGGAAAATGTTGGTTTCGTGGGCTAGAAGGTTGCGCCCAGAATGCCCTGCATCGCACAGGACAACAGGAGCATTACCATGACCTTCTCCATCATTGGCCGCTGCCAGGAAACCGGCCAGGTCGGCATCGCCATCAGTTCGTCGAGCATCGCCGTGGGCGCCCGCTGCCCTTGGGTACGTGCGGGTGTTGGCGCTGTTTCCACCCAGAACATCACCTTGCCGGCACTGGGCCCGCAGATTCTCGATGCCCTGGAGCAGGGCCAGTTGCCACCTGCGGCTGCGCTGGACCGGGTACTGAGCGCCAATGGCTGGAGCGAGTACCGCCAGGTCACAGTGATCGACAGCCAAGGCCAGGTGGCACTGTTCACCGGTCGCGAGGCATTGGGCACGCACAATGCCGTGGCCGGTGAGCAATGCGCGGCGGCGGGTAACCTGTTGTCCTCGACCCAGGTGATCGAAGCGATGGTCCTGGCCTTTGAAGAGGCCGGCGGGCACCTGGCCGACCGCTTGCTGGCTGCCATGCATGCGGCGATGGCCGCAGGTGGCGAGGCTGGGCCGGTGCACTCGGCAGCGTTGAAGATCGCTGGCGAGCTGACCTGGCCATTGGTGGACCTGCGCGTGGACTGGGCCGATACCGACCCGATCGGTGTGCTCGATGGCCTGTGGAAGGCGTACCGCCCGCAGATGCAGGATTACGTTACCCGCGCCCTGAACCCGACGGCCGCGCCCAGCTACGGGGTGCCGGGCGATGAGTGATTTTGCCAGCCGCGCGCTGCTGGCCCGGCTGGTCGGCTTTGCAACGGTCAGCCGGGACTCCAACCTTGAGCTGATCGGCTTTATCCGTGATTACCTGGCAGAGCAGGGGGTGGAAAGTGAACTGTTCCATAACCCCGAAGGCACCAAAGCCAACCTGTTCGCCACCATCGGCCCCCAGGGCGTTGGCGGCGTGGTGCTGTCGGGGCATACCGATGTGGTGCCGGTGGACGGCCAGGCCTGGACCGTCGAGCCGTTTGCCCTGAGCGAACGTGACGGGCGCCTGTATGGCCGCGGCACGGCCGACATGAAAGGCTTCATCGCGTCGGTGCTGGCCGCGGTGCCCGCGTTCCTTGCCCAGCCGTTGCACCTGCCGGTGCACCTGGCATTTTCCTACGACGAGGAAGTGGGTTGCCTGGGTGTGCGGTCGATGCTGGCCGCGCTCGAACAGCGCCCGCACAAGCCACGCCTGTGCCTGATTGGCGAACCCACCGAGCTGAAGCCGGTGCTGGGGCACAAAGGCAAGCTGGCGATGCGCTGCCAGGTGCAAGGTGCGGCCTGCCATTCTGCGTATGCGCCGTATGGGGTGAATGCCATCGAGTATGCGGCGAAGCTGATCGGCAAGTTGGGTGACATCGGTGACGCGCTGGCATTGCCGGTGCATCACGACGTGCGCTTCGACCCACCGTTCTCCACGGTGCAGACCGGGGTGATCAAAGGGGGCAGGGCACTGAATATCGTGCCGGCAGAGTGTGAGTTCGATTTCGAAGTGCGCGCGCTGCCAGGGTTCGAGGCACAGGCAGTGGCCGACCAGTTGCAGACTTATGCAGAGGCCGAGCTGCTGCCGCGTATGCGCAAGGTCAATGCGACCAGTGACATCCGCCTGCAACCGTTGAGCGCCTACCCAGGGCTGGCGACATCGGCAGACAGCGAGGCTGCGCGGCTGGTGGCGTTGCTCAGTGGCACGGATGAATTCGGTACGGTGGCGTTTGGTACCGAAGGCGGCTTGTTCGACCAGGCAGGGATCCCGACCGTGGTGTGCGGGCCTGGCAGCATGGACCAGGGGCACAAGCCGGATGAATTCGTCAGTGTCGAGCAGTTACGGGGGTGTGATGCCATGCTGCTGAAGTTGGTGGATTACCTGCGGCAGGCTCCCGTCTGACAGGGTAAAGAACGTATGCAGGAGCGACCTTGCGTCGCTCCTGCAGGGATCGGTGTCTGCTTCAGGTTAGAAGCTGGCCTTGACCTGCAGGCCAACCACCAACGCGTTGTCGATCTTCTTCCCCGAGAACGCCCCAGGCTCGATGATGTACTGCACATCCGGGCGCAGGTTCAACCATGGCGTCGCCTGGTAGCCATAGCTCAGTTCGATCAACTGCTCGGCGCTGTCGATGTCAGGGAACTGCTGGCCAGCGTTGAAGGCGGCGTCTTCCAGCACATCGCGGCTACGCGGGTTGGGCACTGCACGGCCGTAACCCAGCGCCACCGTATCTTTCGGGCGGCCTTCGAACGGCTTGTACAGCACCACGCCGGCACCATACCACTTGGTGAACGGCGAGGCGGCCTTGCTGGATGCCGAGTACTGGCCGAAGGCATGCAGGCTGCGGCCTGGCGAGCTTTGGTCGTTCCACACGGCCTGGTCGATCAGCAGGTAGTGGCCGCCACGGCCGGATACTTCGTCATCGCTGCCGATGCGTTTCACGTCGGAGCTGTCGTAATAGTAGCCAAGCTTGTACTCGCCGGGCAGTTCACCCTGCAGTTTGTACACCAGCTCCACCGGTACCACGGTGCCGGTGGTGTGCTTGGGGCCCAGGTGCCAGGCGCGGCTGGAGTTGCCATTGCTTTCGGGGTCGACGTTGAACGCCGCCACGCGCAATTGCCAGGCAGGCGACAGGTCGTACTTCACTCGCACGCCCAGGTGAGCGTTGGGGTAGTTGGTCCAGCCGCTGCCGCCGGACATGTTCAGCGGGTGGCCGCAGAAGCCGGCGTTCATGAAGTTGCACAGGATGCCGCTGTCCAGGCCGCCCAGGTCGTTACCCATCGCCATGTAGCCCAGCTTGACGTTGAGCGCCGGGGTGAACAGGGTGCGCTCGTAGCTCAGCTCGGTCAGGCGGGTGTACAGGCCACCGAAGTTTTCCTGGATCGGCAGGCGGTTGCCTACCAGGTCTTCCGAGGCACTGTTACCACGGCGGTCGTTGATGGTTAGCTGGACCTTGCCGCCGTTGTCCAGGCCATACAGTTTCGACAGGTCGAACTGCACGCCCAGCTTCAGGTTCTGCGAATAGCGCGCCGAGCGGTGCAGGCCGCCGTGGGCGTTGTAGGCGGTTTCGCCGCTGTAGTCGCCGGCGAACTTCACGCCGTCGTCTTCAAGCTGGTGACGCAGGCCGCCCCAGTCACCGGTGAGGGTGCTGCGGGTCATCAGGTCGCCGTCGGCCAGGGCAGTGGTGCTGGCCAGGGCCAGCAGCAGGGTAGGGGTAATGCGAATTGCGGATGGCATTGCTGTGTCTCGGGTTGTTATTCAGGGCCATTCACGTATGAACCCGCGCCCGCATGGCCAGTGCTGACCATGTGGGAGCGGGTTCACCCGCGAAGGGGGCGACGCGCTCTTACGGCAAGGCGTAAGAAATCACGTAGTCGCCGCGGTCAGTCGACTGGCGGGCGCCGCCAGCAGTGATGACCACGTACTGCTTGCCGGTCTTCGGCGAAACATAGGTCATCGGGCCGCCCTGGCTGCCCACTGGCAGGCGAGCCTTCCAGATTTCGTTACCGTTGCTGCTGTCGTAGGCGCGCAGGTAGAAGTCCTGGGTGCCGGCGATGAACACCAGGCCGCCTTGGGTCGACAGGGTGCCGCCCAGGGTTGGCAGGCCGATCTTGATCGGCAGGTGCATGCGGATACCGAGCGGGCCGGTGTCTTCAACGGTGCCCACCGGTACTTGCCAGGCCACCTGGCGGGTCTTCATGTCGATGGCGGTCAGGGTGCCGAACGGTGGTGCCTGGCACGGGATGCCGGCTACCGACAGGAAGCGGTTCTTGTTCACCGCATACGGGGTGCCCTTGAGCGGCACTGCGCCCATGCCGGTGTTCAGCGCTTCGCCACCGGAAGATGTACCACCTTTGTTCTGCGACGGAATCATCTGGATCCACAGGCCCAGGCGCATGTCGTTGACGAAGATAAAACCATGTACCGGGTCGGTGGAAATGCTGCCCCAGTTCATGCCTCCCAGGGAACCCGGGAAGCTCAGCGACAGGTCGGTGCCCGGCGCGGTGTACAGGCCGTCGTAGCGCATTTTCTTGAAGTCGATGCGGCACAGCAGCTGGTCGTACGGGGTGGCGCCCCACATGTCCGACTCGGTCAGGGTTTGCGCGCCGATCTGCGGCATGCCCACCGACTTCGGCTGGGTTGGGGAGTATGGCTCGTTCGGGATGTTGCTTGGTTTGACCGGTACTTCGTCGACCTGGGTCAGCGGCTTGCCGGTGGCGCGGTCGAGCACGTAGATCTGCCCGGCCTTGGTGCCGATCACCACCGCAGGAACCGACTGGCCGTCGTCCTTGGTGAAGTCGATCAGGCTCGGCTGCATCGGCAGGTCGAAGTCCCACAGGTCGTTGTGCACGGTCTGGAACACCCACTTCTGGTTGCCGGTGGTGGCGTCCAGGGCCAGCACCGAAGCGCCGTAGGTGTGGTCCAGCTTGCTGCGCTCTACACCGTAGATGTCGGTGGACGACGAACCCATCGGCAGGAACACGGTGTTCATCGCCGGGTCGTAGGACATCGGCGCCCAGCTGTTCGGGGTGCTGCGCACATAGGTGCTGTCGCCCTGCGGTGCCTGGCGATCTTCCGGGTTGCCCGGGTCGAAGGCCCAGCGCATTTCACCGGTGATCACGTCGAAACCACGGATCACGCCGCCTGGCATGTCGGTCTGGACGTTGTCGGCAACACGGCCGCCGACCACCACGGTGGTACCGGCCATCAGCGGTGCGGAGGACAGTTGGTAGAAGGAGTCCGGCACGTTACCCAGGCCGGCCATCAGGTTGACCTGGCCGTTGTTGCCGAAGCCCTGGCAGAACTCGCCGTTGTCGGCGTCGACGGCAATCAGGCGGCCATCGATGGTGTTGGTCAGCAGACGACGCTGGCAGTTGGCCCCGGCCGGCACGCTACCGCCGGCGACCGGCGAGCTGTTCGGCTGGGTCGGCTGGGCGATGGCTGCAGTGGCGTCGAAATACGCCATGCCGCGGCAACGCTGCCAGACCTTGGACTGGGCGTTGATTTCGTTTTTCCACAGCTCTTTGCCGGTGTCGGCATCGAGGGCGATCAGGTTGTTGTGCGGGGTGCAGATGAACACCTTGTTGCCGATCTGCAACGGGGTCAGCTGGTCCTCGGCACCATTGCCGTCGCTGATGGCCACGTCACCGGTGTGATAGGTCCAGGCGACTTTCAGCTTGTTGACGTTGTCGCGGTTGATCTGGTCCAGCGCGGCGAAGCGGCTGCCACCTTCGGTGTTGCCGTAGTGGGCCCAGTCCTTTTGCTCTTTGCCAGCCTCGACCGGGGTCATGCCCGGGCCTTTGCCGGTAGGGGCGACGCTTGGGTGGGCGACGAACATGTTGCCGGCGGCGATCACCAGTGCAATGGCCATCACCCCGGCAACACCGTAGGCACCACGGCCGGCACTGGCGCCGTTGGCGCGGGCCAGCAGCGGGTAGACCAGCGCCACGACCATGCCGATCGCAGCAAACATGAACAGGCGCGAGAACAGTGGCCAGAACACCAGGCCGGTGTCGATCAGCGCCCAGATCGCGGTACCGATCAGGAACGCTGCGTACAGCCATGCGCCGGCCTTCTTGCGGCGGGCGATGAGGACACCGGCGATGGCCATGGCCAGGCCGCCGATCAGGAAGTACAAGGAACCGCCCAGGCCGGCCAGCTTGATGCCGCCAGCAGCCAGGAGGAGGCCGAGCAGGGCGATGATCACGCCCAGGCCGATCAGGATGATGTTTGTGGCGCCAGAAGCGCGCGGTGTTTCGTTCATGCCAGGGATCTCAGCAGGTGGAATGCGCGCAGTCTAAGCCCTTAGCTTGCTAATTAACAAGTTGGTACATAATTTAATGAGGCTGATTGTCGCAGGGCTGAACGTGCGATGGTGTGGCTAAAAGTGTAGATCAGGTGCTGAAAAATGCATTAAACGGGGTGTTCATGCGCGTTATGTAATAGGCATTCATACTTTGGTCGAGTACAAAAGTGGCCAGGTATCACGCTGGCCACGGGGTGGAGCTGGTGTAGAACACTGCCAGCCAGATGGTGGCTGTGCCGGGGGCGGTCCACTCCACGCGGTGGCGGTAGTGGGGCGGGATGTCCAGGCAATCACCCGGCGCCAGCAAACGGGTGTGGTGCTCGTGCTCAAAACGCAGGCCGGCCGCACCGCTGAGCAGCACGATCCACTCGCCTTCGGCCTGGTCGTACCAGAAACCGGGCGGGCTGGCCTGGCCGCTGGAGACAATACGCTCCACACGCACGCCAGGGCGGCTGAGCAGCTCGTCGACACGTTCGGCACTGGTGGGGTCGCAGGGTGGCAGGGCGGTCAGCAGGTTATTCGGTGTCATGGAAAGCCTCGCTTTGAAGGTGTGTTGCCACTATGGACGCAATTACCCTGCAGCGCGCTTCTTGACCCGCTCCGCTGTTTGTAAGACCTTTCCGAGATTTGGATGACGGGCAGCAAATGGACAAACTCCAGGCGATGAAGATGTTCGTGGCCACTGTCGATGCCCAAGGCTTTTCTGCCGCTGCGCGCAGGCTTGGGCTGGCGACTTCGTCGGTAACGCGCCTGGTTGATGCGCTGGAAACGGCGCTGGGCACCACGTTGCTCAACCGCTCGACTCGCCAGGTCAGCCTGACCGAAGCCGGCGCCCGTTACTATGAGCGTGCGCGAGGCATTTTCGAGGCGCTGGATGAGGCCGATGCCAGTGTTGCCGACCGTGGCGAGGAGCCTGTCGGCGTGTTGCGCCTGTGCCTGCCAGTGGAGTTCGGCAGGCGGGTCATCGCCCCGCATCTGGGGCCGTTTCTGGCACGGCACCCGTCGCTGGAGCTGGACATCGACCTCAGCGACCGCCTGGATGACCTGCTGGACGGGCGCTATGACCTTTCGATTCGCCTGGGCGACCCGTCGGCCAATGACGAATTGGTGTGTCGCCAGCTCGGCCGCTTCGAGCGTTGGCTGGTGGCCAGCCCGGCTTACCTGGCCGGGCGAGATACGCTGCAGCACCCCCGGCAGTTGCTGGAGCACGCCTGCCTGCGTTTTCGCTACGGGCAGAAAGCGCGCCCCTGGCGCCTGGTGCTTGGCCAGGAAAGCCTGGAGTTGAACGTAAGCGGGCCGCTGCGCAGTGCCAATGCCGACATGTTGCGCGAAGCCGCACTGGCGGGCAGTGGCATCGCGCTGCTGGCCGACTGGCTGGTGCGCGAGGATGTGCTGGCCGGGCGCCTGCTGCGGGTGTTCCCAGGTTGGCGGGCCAGCCCTGGCACGGCCAACGACAGCATCAACGCCCTGTACCTGCCCAACCACCGTGGTTCGCGGCGGGTGAATGCGTTTATCGATTTTTGCGAAGGTTTGTTAGGCCGGCACGGCTAGCGTTGCGCTGTGCGCAAAGGCGTGTTGCGCCAGGGTTGGATTCCCGGCATTGACGCGCCTGGTTAAGGTAGCCGGCATATTCCACCCCTTGTCGAGGAACCTCGCATGAATCCCTCCCTTGCCGCCGCGCAACCTGCAGCAACCGGCCTGAGCCGGGCACTGGTCGTGCTGCTGGCGTTCTGCTGCGGCGCGATCGTGGCCAACATCTACTACGCCCAGCCCATCGTCGGTTTGATCGCCCCGGACCTGGGGCTGTCCACCGAGCATGCCAGCCTGATCGTTTCACTCACTCAGCTGGGTTATGCCCTGGGCCTGCTATTGCTGGTGCCGCTGGCTGACCTTTTGGAAAACCGCCGCTTGATGGTCGCCACCGCTGTGCTGGCTTGTGTCAGCCTGCTGCTGGCAGGGACCAGCAGCAGCGGCCAGGGCCAGCTGTTCCTGGGCTATGCGCTGTTGATCGGGTTCAGCTCGGTGGCTGTGCAGATGCTCATTCCGCTGGCGGCGCACCTGGCGCCGGAGCAGCAGCGTGGCCGGGTGGTCGGCAACATCATGGGCGGGTTGTTGCTGGGTATCCTGCTGGCGCGGCCGTTGTCCAGCCTGGTGGCCGACCACTTCGGGTGGCGGGCGGTGTTCATTGGCGCTGCCGGGGTGATGCTGGCGATCATCATGCTGCTGGCCCTGACCCTGCCGCAGCGGCGGCCCGAACACAAGGCCAGCTATGCCGGGTTGATGCTGTCTTTGCTCACACTGTTGCGCCGCTATCCGCTGCTGCGCCAGCGCTCGTTGTACCAGGCACTGATGTTCGCAGCGTTCAGCCTTTACTGGACGGCGGTGCCCATGGCGCTGGCGGGTGAGCACGGCCTGTCGCAAAGCCAGATCGCCGTGTTTGCCCTGGTGGGCGCGGTGGGCGCCGTTGCCGCGCCCTTGGCTGGCCGCCTGGCAGATGCCGGGCATGCACGGGCCGGCTCGCTGCTGGCGCTGCTACTGGCCCCGGCGGCCTTGTTGCTGGGCTTGACGGCGCCGGGCTACAGCGTGATCGGCCTGGGCCTGACCGGCGTGTTGCTGGACTTTGCAGTACAAATGAACATGGTCATCGGCCAGCGCGAAGTGTATGCACTGGACCCGGCCAGCCGCGGGCGGCTGAACGCGGTGTACATGACCAGCATCTTCCTGGGTGGGGCGCTGGGGTCGGCGGTGGCCAGTGCGTTGTTTAGCCAGTTTGGCTGGCAAGGTGTGGCGCTGGTGGGGGCAGGGTTGCCCGGCCTGGCATTGATCGCTTTTATGGCCAAAGCTCCCCGATCCTGAACGGTATGCGGTCCCTGTAGGTGCTATCGGCCAAGCGGCAGCGCCACGCCAATCAAGGCAAACAGGCTGCCGCAGCAGCGATTGAAACCTTTGCCACCCTTGGCCAGCCACGGCCGGATGCGAAACGCCAGGCGGGCCAGCACGTACTCGACCAGAAACTCCACACTGGCAAAGGTCGCCGCCATCACTACGAACTGCAGCATCAGCCCGCGTTGCGGGTCGATGAATTGCGGCAGGAAGGCACCATAGAACAGCAGCACTTTGGGGTTGGCCATGGCCGACAACAAGCCTTGGCGGAACAAGCCCGCATTGCCGAGCCGTGCACTGCGCTCGGTCAATTCCAGGTGCAGGCCCGGGCTGCGCCACAGCTGGATACCCAGCCAGACCAGGTAAGCGCCGCCCACCCACTTGAGCACGCTCAACACCGAAGCCGAGGTTTGGAGCAACGCGCTGAGGCCAAACATGGCCAGGGCGATAAGCGCGCTGAAGCCGAACACGCCGCCAACAATGGTGAACAACGTACGGCGGGCGCCATACAGGGCGCCATGGGTCAGGGCCAGCAGGCTGTTGGGGCCTGGTGTCAGCGACAGGCCGATGCTGGCCAGCAGGTAGATGAGCCAGGTGTCGAGTGCCATGGTGCAACGCCTTCATGATTTGGAGTGTGCCAGTCTATGGCGCGGCGCCCAGTCAGCAAGGGTATGATCTGGACATTGAATAGTCGTTTCTGGACGCGTTGCCATGCTGCCTGATATCCGCCTGCTGATCTTGCCGTTACCGGATTTCGCCCTTCTGCCATTCGGCGGCTTTCTCGACAAATTGCGCTTCAGCGCCGACGACGAAGACTACAGCCAGCAACGCTATTGCAGCTGGACCGTGGCAGGGCTCACGCTCGACCCGGTACCGTCGAGCAGCGGTGCAGTGGTGCAGGTCGAGGCGGTGGCCGGCCAGCTGGAACTGGCCAGTTTCGACTACCTGGTGGTGTTCGGCGGCCGCAATGCCATGGCTACAGCTGCGTTGGCGCCGCGCTACCAAACCTTGCTCAGGCAGGCCGGCAAAGCCGGGGTCAAGCTGGTAGGGGTCGACAATGGCGCCTTCCTGTTGGCCGCGTGTGGGTTGTTACGGGGGCACAAGGTGGTCGTGCACTGGCGTCACGAAGCCGAGTTTCGCGCAGCGTTCCCACAGTTGCAGGTGCTGCGCGAGCAACTGTATTGCATCGACGCAAACCGTATCACCTGTGCTGGCGGCACGGCGGCCATCGACCTGGCGGTGGCGCTGTTGTCACAAGCCTGTGGGCGGAGCCGGGCGCTCAAAGGGCTGGCCGACATGCTGGTGGACGAAACCCGCGACAGCCGCCATGCCTTGCGTTCGCTGGAACTGGGCGCCGGCCAGGGGCGCCAGGTGCAGCGGGCACAGGCCCTGATGCGTCACCACCTGGGCACCCCGCTGGCGGTCGAGCAACTGGCCGCTGAACTGGGCATCAGCCGGCGCCAGCTGGACCGGCAGTTCCACGCCAGCTACGGCATGAGCGCCAAGGCCTGGTGGCTGGAAATGCGCTTGCAGCAGGCGCGCTGGCGCTTGCTCAACTCAAGCCACAGCCTGGCGCAGATTGCCGATGAGGTGGGGCTGGGCGATGCCAGCTACCTGGGTAAATGTGTGCGGCGGCGGTTTGGTTGGTCAGCCCTTGAGTTGCGGGCAGGCAACCCCCCAACCTGAAGCCGCTGCAAAGTTACTGCGGCGTCCCGAATAACCCCGTCCAGTAAATCCCTGCGTCACTCTTCGGGTCCACGGCATAGGCGGCACCCAGCTCACGGAAATCCGGGTTCATCAACGTGGCGCAATGCCCCGGGCTCTCCAGCCAGCCATCAACCACCTTGTGCGCGGTGTCACGCCCGGCGGCGATGTTTTCACCGACTTGCTGGTACAGGTAGCCCGCCAGCTCCGCCCGGTCGCCGGGGGTGCGGCCATCCTTGTCGATGTGGTCGAAGAAGTTCTGGTTGGCCATGGCCCGCGTGTGGTTGGCGGCGACCCCGGCCAGTACCGTGCTCCAGCTCAGTGCGGGGGCTGCGGCGTACGGCTGGCCGCCGCATTGGCGCGGCACCTTGCGCGCAGCGTTGATCTCTTGCAATACCTTCTGCCCCTCGGCCTGCCAGTCGCCCAGGCGACCGCTGAGCAGCGGCCGGGCCAGCACGATGCGCCAGTCGCGGCCCTCCTGGCTGACGCCGATATCGACGAACTGCGGGTCTAGCACCACTTGGCAGAAGCTTTCTTCGATGGCATGCATGGCCGCGCGCGCATCGCGTGGCCCCGACAGGCTGATGGCCTGCACGTTGACCATGGGGTAGGCGGCGCGTGTCATGGCCTGCTGCAGGTCACGGGTGCCCTCTGGGGACAGTGCCAGGCGGGTGTCGCTGTTGAGCGGTGGCAGCTCCAGCGAGGCTTCGCCACCGCAGGGCTGGGCCTTGCTGCGGTAGATATTGATCGAATCGATCAGCTGCGCCTCTTCGCCGGTGACAGCCAGTACCCCGGTCGAGACGACCAGGCCCAGCGACAAGGCGGCAAGGGATGACAGGACGCGCATGTGGATCTCCCTATGACTGGCAGCGTCGTGGTATGCGCTGCTCATCCTACACAAGCTGGGGGCTTTTGGCCCTAGCGGGTGCAAAGCAATGAAAACGCCGGCAATCGTTGCTGGCGGCAAAAGAGGGAGTAGACCACTGGTCGCTGGAAAAGTGCGATGAGTTGCTAATCATTCGTATCGAGCTGGCGGTTTCAGCTGTTTCGGTATCAACGGGCCAACGCCGGGTGCGGCTTGTAGAACAGGAAGTGCGTGGTCTGCGCAGTCTTGCGGTAGGCCTTGGCCCAGTCGGGGTGGACCGTACGGTCGTGGAAGTACAGCGCACCGCCGGTGGGGTCTTTCAATTGCTGGTTGAGCGCCTTGCGTGCGATCTCCTTGGCCACATCGTAGCGTTTCGCTTCCTCGACCTGGTCCGGGCGCCCGTCGCACCACCAGGAAAACTGGCAGGCCTTGGTCTCGATGCCCTGCTTGACCACGCCGCAGATGGTGTCGGGGAAACCATCATGCCCAAGGCGGTTGAGCACCACGCTGGCCACCGCCGACATGTCTTCGGCATCGGCGCCCTTGGCTTCCCAGTAGATGGTGCGGGCCAGGCAGGTGATGCTGTCGTCCAGTGGCGCCTGGCCGGCCGGGTCGACTGCCTGGGTTTCGCTTGAGGTGAGTTTTTCTGTTTTTTTCGGCGGCGGGGCATCGTTGACCACCTTTTTTTCCAGTACTTCGGCCTTGTCTTCGGCCACTGCGGCCTTGGCCGTGTCGGCTGCGTGCAAGGGGGCTGCGAGCAGGGCCGAGGTCAAGCCGATCACTATCCAGACAGGGCGCATGGCGAGGCATCCTAGTGGGGGCTGATTGCCAGTCTAGCCAAGCGTAAGCATTAATACCAAAGGCAGGGTGGCGGCGGCCGCTACGGTCTGCAGGGCAATGATGGTAGCCATCAGCGGGGCGTTGCCACCCATTTGCCTGGCCATCACATAGGAGGACGAAGCAGTGGGCAGGGCCTGGAACAGCACCGCCACCACGGCTGCCTGGCCACTCAGGCCCAGCACGCGGCACAGGCCCCATGTGGTCAGGGGCATGACCAGGAACTTGAACGCCGACGCCGCCATCAGCGGGCGTACCTGCTGGCCCAGGCTGGCCCCACCTAGCGCTGCGCCCACACAAAGCAGGCCCATTGGCAGGGCGGCCTGGCCCAGCGCCTTGACCGTGGGTTCGATGCCCGGCGGCAAGCCCAGCCCCGTCACCCGCAGCAGCAGGCCACCAGCACAGCCGACGATCAACGGGTTGGCGAAGATTGCCCGCAGCACCGTGGCCGGTGAGCTGTGGCGGGCGCTGAAACGCGCGAACACCAGTACGCAGAGCAGGTTCACCAAGGGCACGATGGCGGCGTTGGCCACTGCTGCAAGGGCAATGCCGGCGCTGCCATAGATGCCGGCGGCCAGGGTGGCGCCGATGTAGTTGTTGAAGCGGATGCCGCCCTGGAAGACCGAGGTGAAGTCAGCGCCGTCGTGGTTGATCGCGCCTTGGTACATCACCAGCAGCACCGCGCCGGCCAGGGTCGAGAGCATCAGTACCCCGACCATGCCCATCACCGGTACGCCATCGAGGTTGGCGGTGGCCAGGCCATGCAGGAACAGCGAAGGTAGCAGTACGTAGTAGCTCAGGCGCTCGGCACCGGGCCAGAAACCCTCGGCCAGAAAGCCGCGCAGGCGCAGGAACGTACCCAGGGTAATCAGCAGGATGATCGGTAGCAGGGTGGTCAGCAGCAAGTGAAGCATGGTCGACGTTCCGTGGTCGGGTACGGGCACAGACTACGGGTGCGCAATGGTTTGTAAAAACGTTGTTTTCTGCACTGACTGTTGAGAATAAATGCATGTTTCGCAGGGGGGCGCTTTGCGCCCCAATCGCGACGCAAGGCCGCTCCCACAGGGTTGAGTGCAGCACGGACCCTGTGGGAGCGGCCTTGCGTCGCGATTGGGCTGCAAAGCAGCCCCTGCATTCTCAAGCTTCAAGCGCAGTCTTCAACACCGCACTCAAATGCCGCCGTTGGCTTTTCTCATGCTCCAGCAACACCACCCGCCGGGTCAGTTGCGGTTCGCCAAATGGCAGGCAGGTGGCCGGCGGCAGGCGTTTCAGGTCGTCGTCTGCCATGGGGATGATCGCCACGCCCAGGCCCATGACGGCCATGCTTGCCAGCGCTTCCTGGCTGTCCAGTTCCATCTGCTCGCTCACTTGCAAATGCTGGCGACGCAGTTCCTGCTCGATCTGCCGCCCGGCCCAGGCACGCTTGTCGAAGCGCAGGAACGGTTGACTGGCGAGCAGCTGCGGTACGTTGTACCCGGCCAGTTCGGGGCTGGCGATGGCCCAGAAGCGGTCCTCGAACAGCGGTGTGAAATCCAGGCTTTGCGGGTATGGGCTGACCGGCTCAGTGGTGATTGCCGCGTCCAGCTCACCGTCTTCCACCCGGCGTGCCAGCTCCGCCGACATGCCCGAGGCCACGCTGATGTGCAACTGTGGGTGGTTGGCCTTGATCCATACCAGCGCCTTGGGCAAGCGCCGCGCCAGCACGGTATGGATCGCCCCCAGACGCAGGCGGCCGCGCAGGCTCGGGCCGCTGGCCACAGCGTCGGCCAGTTCGTCGTAGGCAGCCAAGATGCTCTCGGCGCGGGCCACCGCCAACTGGCCTGCTTCGGTCAGCACCACCTGCCTGCGGCTGCGGTCGAACAGGGGTGCCTGCAACTCGTCTTCAAGGGTTTTGATGTGCAGGCTCACCGCCGAAGGGGTGAGGCTGAGCAGGTCGGCGGCACGCGCAAAGGTGCCGTGGCGGGCGATGGTTACCAGGGTGCGCAAGGCTTTGAGAGACATGCGGAGGCGGTCCGGTTACAAGCTGACAGGGCGGTATTGTCAGGCCCGGCCCTATCGCCGGCAAGCCAGCTCCCACAGGTACTTCACAGGCAGCGGCCATTGTGGTGACCGGCGATAGGGCCGGTACAGGCAACATTGTTCAGCGCTCAATACGCCCATACGCCTGGCTGATCCGGTCGATCACCATGGCCAGGGCGACGATCGCCAGCCCGGCCTCCACACCCTGGCCGACATTCAAGGTCTGGATGCCCGCCAGCACATCCTCACCCAACCCGCGGGCACCGATCATCGATGCCACCACCACCATCGACAAGGCCATCATTACCGACTGGTTGAGCCCGGCCATGATGCTTGGCAGCGCCAGCGGCAGGGCAATGCGCCGCAATCGCTGCCAGCGGCTGGCCCCCAGGCCGTGTGCGGCCTGCAGCAACGAAGGGTCGATCTGGCTCAGGCCCAGTTCGGTCAACCGCACCAGTGGCGGCAGGGCGTAGATCAGCGTGGCGAACACGGCGGGAACCTTGCCCAGGCCGAACAGCATCAGCACCGGGATCAGGTATACGAAGGCCGGCAGCGTCTGCATTACATCCAGTACCGGTAACAGTAGCCGCCTGGCCAGTGGCCGGGAAGCGAGCAATATGCCCAGCGGCACGCCCACCAGCACGCACAGGCCGGTACTCACCAGTACCAGGGCCAAGGTTTGCAGCAGCTTGTCCCACAGCCCGAGCATGCCGATCAGGGCCAGCAGCGCTACCAGCACCGCGCTGCGCAGCAGGCTGCGGCTGGCGTGCCAGGCAAGCAGGCCAACCAGCAGCAACAGCAGCCACCAGGGCAGCAGGCGCAGCAGGTTCTCCAGGCTGACCAGCAGTTGCAGCAGTTGGTCAGAGACCGCGCGCAGGTGATCGCCGTAATTCAGTACCAGCCAGTCGACCAGCCTGTTTACGCTGTCCGCGAACGAAAATTGCAGGGCTTGGGGAAAGCCGTTGCTCACAGGCTGCCCTCGACCTTGTTGGCAACGTCGGCAGGCAGCCAGGCTTTCCACACCTCTGGGTTGTCACGCAGGAAGGTCTGGGCGGCCTCGCGCGGTGGTGTGCGCTTTTCGCTCATGACGGCCAGCGCCTTGTTAAGTCGATCGATCGGCAGGTCGACCTGCTCGAACACCGCGACCAGGTCCGGGTAGCCATCACGGAAGGCTTTGGATACACCGATGGACAGTTTCGCCGGCAGTGAGCGGCTGCCCTTCGGGTCAGGGTTGGCGGCATCTGTCAGGGTGGCCCAGGCCTGGGCATCGAACGGCGGCTCTTGCAGGCGGATGAGTTTGTATCGCCCCATCAACGGGGTCGGGTTCCAGTAATAGAACAGCACCGGCTGGCCACGGCGGATGGCCGAGCCGATTTCGGCATCCATCGCTGCACCGGAGCCACTGCGGAAGTTGATGTACAGCTCATCCAGGCCATACGCTTTGAGTTTCTGGCTGTTGACCGTTTCCGATGTCCAGCCGCTGGGGCTGTTCAGAAAACGGCCCTTGTCGGGTGACTCGGGGTCACGAAATACCTGCGGGTAGCGCTTGAGGTCGTCGACGCTGCGTAGGTCGGGCGCCAAAGGCTTCAACTTGCGAGCAGCGTCGCCTTCGATCACGTACGCGGGTACCCACCAGCCTTCTTCTGCATGCTTGACCGTGTCGCCCAGTGCGAATACCTGGCCTGCCTGCTCGGCCTTGACCCAGGCAGGGCTGCGCCCGGCCCACTCTTCGGCGATCACCTGGAGGTCGTTGCGGGCCAGGGCCACTTCCATACTGACGGTGCTGCCGGGGAGGGTATCGGTGGTGTAGCCATACCCGCGCTCCACGATCAGCCGCAGGATTTCGGTGGTGAGGGCACCGCTTTCCCAGCCGATGGCACCGAAATGGATCGGTGGGCGTTGCTCTGCCGATACAGCGTTGTGGGTGTTGGCCAGGCCTACGGCCAGCATCAGGCCGGCCAGCAGCGTTGAAAACTTGTTCATCCAGACCTCGTCGTTTGCCGCGCCTTGGGGGTGGGGGCAAGTGTAGACGACGAGCTGTTGGCGGGGCTCGGGGCCGCGCGGGGCGGCCCCGTTTGCCTCAGACGCGGAACTGGTCCATCAGCGCCTGCTGCTGGTTGGCCAGGCTGTTCAGGGACTGGCTGACACGCGCTGACTCGTTGGCCTGCCCCGACAGCGATTCGGTGACATCGCGGATGGTTGCCACGTTGCTGTTGATCTCTTCGGCCACCGCGCTTTGCTCTTCGGCGGCCGAGGCGATCTGCAGGTTCATGTCGGTGATCACCGTCACCGCCTGGCCGATACGCTGCAACGCAGTCACGGCCTGGCCAACCTGTTCGACACCTCCCTGGGCCTGACGGTGGCTGTTGTCCATGGCACCGACCACTTCGCGGGTGCCGTCCTGCAAGGCCTCGATCACCTGGCGGGTTTCTTCTACCGACTCCTGGGTGCGTCGGGCCAGGTTGCGTACTTCATCGGCAACCACGGCAAAGCCACGGCCGGCTTCACCCGCGCGGGCTGCCTCGATGGCGGCGTTGAGCGCCAGCAGGTTGGTCTGTTCGGCAATCGAGCGGATCACTTCCAGCACCGAACCGATCTTTTCGCTGTTCTGCGCCAGGCCTTCGACTTCGGCCATGGCGTTGCTCATGTCGGCGGCCAGGGCATCGATGCTTTGGGTGGTGCGGTCGATGACTGCCAGGCCTTCGCGGGTGGCCTGGTCGGCATCACGGGCGGCCTGGGCGGCCTGCGAAGCACTGCGCGCCACGTCCTGGGCCGTAGCGCTCATTTCGTGCGAGGCCGTGGCCACCTGGTCGACCTGGCGGTATTGCTGCTCCATGCCGGCGCTGGTTTGCGTGGCAATTGCCGAGGACTGGTCGGCGGTGCCTCGTGCAGCCTGCACCGAGCGTTTGACCTCGGCGATGGTCGGCTGCAACTTGTCGAGGAAGCGGTTGAACCAGCCGGCCAGCTCACCCAGCTCGTCCTGCTTCTGATAGGTCAGGCGGCGGGTCAGGTCGCCTTCGCCGCTGGCAATGTCCTTGAGCATGGCGGCCACGCCGAGGATCGGCCGGGTAACGCCGCGGGCCATCAGCCACACCATCAGCAGGCCGGCAATGGCTGCCGCCAGGCCCAGGCCCAGCTCCAGCAGGGTACCACTGGTGTTCAGCGCGTCCAGTTCCTGTTTCAGTGTTTCGGCAGGTCCGGTCAGGGCATTTTCCGGCACATCCAGCAGCACGCCCCAAGGTTGCGCGTCTGGGATCGGCCGGAACGCGGCCAGCACTTTCAGGCGCTGCTGGTCGTGCAGGATGGTCATCTTGCCATCGGCCAGCTTGCGTACCAGTTCGGCGCCCTTGGCCGAGTCCACCTGGTCGAAGCGCTGGGCCAGCTTGCTGGCATCGGCGCTGTAGCCGGCCAGCAGGCCGACCGGGCTGAGGATACCGACCGTGGTGCGCCCCTCGTACAGGCTGCGGCTGGCCTCTTGGCTCAGGGCCTGCAGGCTGTTGAGGTTAATGTCGATGGACAGCGTGGCAATGATCTTGCCATTGACCGCCAGCGGGAAGACGATGCTGGTCATCAGCACCTGCTGGCCATCGATGTCATAGAAGTAGGGCTCCACCACGCACACCTTGCCGGTGGTACGCGGGCACACCCACCAGGTGTTGGCTGGCTGGCCGCTGGGGCCGATCTCGGTGTTGGCCATGTCGTGTTCAGGCAGCGCCATGGCGGTCAGCTGGCCGGCGCGCGGCTGCGACCAGTACAGGGCAAAGCGCCCGGTTTCGTTGCTGCCCAGCTCTGCCTTGCCGGCGAACAGGCTGTCCTTGGTGTCCAGCGCGTTGGGCTCGAACACCAGCGACAGGCCGAGCAGGTCGGGGTTGGCCTGCAGGGCGGTGCGCACCTGGCGGGTCATGTCTTCACGCAGGTCAAAAGCGTCGAGGTAGCGCTTTTCTGCCTGTTCGCGCAGGAACAGCACCTGGCGGGCGAAGCCGGCGCCGTACTGGTAGGCGTCCATGAACTGGCGACGGATGTTCAACGCTTGCACCTCACCCTGCGACTCGATGCGTGATTGCGCCGCCTCGGTCAGCATCTGCATGCTGCTGGCCTTGACCAGGTCCGAGCTGTGGTCCATGCGGTACAACGACAGGCCGACGAGCAAGGTGACGATGCCAGCCAGGCAGAGGCCGGCGAGCAGGGTGATCTTCCACTGGATGGAAAGTTGGCGCAAAGGCATGGGGGCGGATCCCTTTTTTTGGGCACTAAGGGTTATGGCTTTGGGGCTGGGTTGGGCGGGGAGCCCACCACCTTATCGGCCCCTGTAATTTTTTCTTTATTCAAACATTCAATTTAAATTCAGGCCGCTGAGAAATCCGCCGCAACATGGCGCTTTTGACATCTGCCGCCCACTGCTTCAGAGTGCGCGCTTTTTTCTGTCGTAATGAGGTAAGCCAACCATGAATGCAGTGATCGCCGCGGTCGGCATCATGCTGATACTCAGCCTGTCCCGCGTGCATGTGGTCATCGCCCTGATCATCGGTGCCCTGGTCGGTGGGCTGGTGGGCGGCCTGGGCATCGAAGGCACGCTCAAGGCGTTCAACGGTGGCCTGGGCGGTGGCGCCACGGTTGCCTTGTCCTATGCGCTGCTGGGCGCTTTTGCGGTGGCCATTGCCAAGTCCGGCCTGGCCCATGCCTTGGCTGACCGTGCACTGGCCATGATCGATCGCCAGGGCCACGCCAATGGCGGCAAGGTCAAATGGCTGATGATCGGCCTGATGCTGGTGGTGGCGGTGTCGTCGCAGAACATCCTGCCCATCCATATCGCCTTCATTCCGCTGCTGGTACCGCCGTTGCTGTATGTGCTGACCCGCCTGCGCATCGACCGTCGGCTGATCGCCTGCGTGATCACCTTCGGCCTGATCACCCCGTACATGTTCCTGCCGGTGGGCTTCGGCAACATCTTCCTCAACGAAATCCTGCTGGCCAACGTCGCCCGTGCCGGTGTCGACGTGAGCGGTGTCAACGTTACCCACGCCATGGCCATCCCGGCTGCGGGCATGTTGGCCGGCCTGCTGCTGGCAGTGTTCATCAGCTACCGCAAGAAGCGTGACTACGACCTGGCGCGCATCGAACAGGTGGAGCAGGTGAGCGTGCAGTACAACCCGCTGACGCTGCTGGTGGCGGGGCTGGCAATTGCCGCAGCGTTCATCGTCCAGTTGTTGCTGGACTCGATGATCATCGGTGCCATGGTCGGCTTCCTGATTTTCTCGCTGTCAGGCATCGTCAAGTGGAAGGACACCGACGGCCTGTTCACCGAGGGCATGAAGATGATGGCCATGATCGGCTTCATCATGATCGCCGCCTCGGGCTTTGCCGACGTGATGAAGGCAACCGGTGAGGTGAAGAGCCTGGTGGAAACCTCGGCCCAGTGGATCGAGCACAGCAAGGGCATCGGTGCCTTGCTGATGCTGCTGGTGGGCTTGCTGGTGACCATGGGCATCGGCTCGTCGTTCTCCACCGTGCCGATCCTGGCCGCGATCTTTGTGCCACTGTGCGTGCAGCTGGGCTTCGACCCGCTGGCCACAGTGTGCATCGTCGGTACTGCCGGTGCCTTGGGGGACGCAGGCTCGCCGGCCTCGGATTCGACCTTGGGGCCGACCTCGGGCCTGAACGTGGATGGCCAGCACCACCATATCTGGGACACCGTGGTACCGACCTTCATCCACTACAACCTGCCATTGCTGGCGTTTGGGTGGGTGGCGGCGATGACGCTGTAAGGGGCGAGGGGGTCAGCCCTTGTCGGGCGGCGGCGAGATACGGTTGAGCACGGTGCTGCCGTCCTTGCTGCGGGTGAGGTAGATCGGCAGCACCTTGGGCAGGTTGTTGACCAGGCGCGCGACCTCACGGGTGTTGTAGATACCACTGATGCGAATGCGGCCGGTGCTGGCATCTGCCAGCTTGAGCGGCGCGTCGAGGTAGCGGTTGATCACCGGCAGCGCCTGCTCCAGGCTCAGGTTGTCGAGCACCAGCTTGCCGCTGCGCCAAGCCAGGCTGTTGCCGTAGTCGTCGCTCTGTTCAAGCTGCGGCTCGAAGTCGCCCTTGTGATAACTGGCCTGCATCCCAGGGCCCAGACGGTAGCCACCGGTGGTGCCGTCGCTGGACACCAGCACCGAGCCTTCCACCAGCGTGACCTTGACCTGGTCCTGGTATTTCCACACGTTGAATTGGGTGCCAGTGACTCGGGTCTGGCCACGGCCTGCATGCACGATGAACGGGTGGCTGCTGTCGTGCTGCACCTTGAAGAACGCCTCGCCGCGCTTGAGCGTGACCTGGCGCTGGTCCTTGTAGTTGAGGTAGGTCAGCTCTGTGTGGAGGTTGAGCTGTACGGTGCTGCCGTCGCTCAACTCCACGGTCTGCATGCGGTCGCCGGCTTCGAAATGCTGGTAGTGGTTGGGCAGCCAGCCTTGTTCCCAGCCCAGCCAGCCGGCCAGCGGCAACACGGCCAGGGCGATGGCGGCGGCAGATGCCAGCGGGCGCCAGTTGCGCGGGCGGGCAGGTTGACGGGTGGGTGGGTTGAAGTCGACGACGGTGGCGTTGCGTGGCAACAGGTCGGCGGTTTGCCAGATCTCCAGCATTGCCTGGTATTCCTCGGCATGCCGCGGGTCCGCCGCCAGCCAGCGGGCAAACGCCTCGCGCTCGGAAGCCGTGCAATCATCGGCGTGCAGGCGCATGCACCAGTGCGCGGCGGCGTCGGTGATGGCATCGTCAGGGCTGATGTTGAGGCGGTCGTGATTCATTGCGGCTCCGGATTTTGCGTATTCTACCCTTGCTGGAGGGCTCCCGAGAACCGACGTAATGGCGAATGACTATCAGTTGTGACTGTTTTTCGTCAGATTTGCAACGGTTTTTCAGCGTCTGAGAACCCTTCGCGTAAAGAATGGCGATGGCCGGAATTGCTTTTGTAGGAGCAGTCTTGTGCTGCGAAGAGGCCAGTGTTTGCTGTACAGATGTGGCAATCCTGCGGGGGCCTCTTCGCAGCGCAAGGCTGCTCCTACAAAAAGCGTGCCCTCGGTACGCTGTTTAGAACTGCGCCGCCTCCAGCCCATAAAGGCTGCCGCTGCCCGCCCTGATACTGGCTTCCAGCCCCAGACCACGCGGCAGCACACGCTGGAAGAAGAACGCCGCACATGCAAGCTTGGCCCCATGAAACGCGTCATCTTCCTCACGCCTGGCCAAGGCCACTGCCGCCATCCGCGCCCACATGTAGGCATACGCCGTCAGCCCGAACAGCTGCAGGTACTCCACCGCCACCGCACTGACCAGGTTGGCATCCTCGCCTGCCCGTGCCCGCAGCCAGGCGCTGGTAGCCTCCAGCCGCGCCAGGCTCGCCTGCAAGGCCTCGCGGTGCAGCGGTGCATCCACACTGAAAGCACGTACTTCGGCGGCGAAGCTGGCCAGTGCCTGGCCACCGTCCCCCAGTACCTTGCGCCCCAGCAGGTCGAGCGCCTGGATACCGTTGGTACCTTCATAGATTTGCGCAATGCGCACATCGCGCACCCGCTGCTCCTGCCCCCATTCGCGGATGTAACCATGGCCACCGTATACCTGCTGGCCGAGCACGCAGCTTTCCAGGCCGTTGTCGGTGAAGAAGGCCTTGGCCACTGGCGTCAATAGTGCCACCAGGCGCTGGGCGTGCTCACGTTCACCGGCGTCTTCGGCGTAACGCGCCAGGTCCAGTTGCTGGCCGACATAGGCGGCAAACGCCCTGCCACCTTCGGTTAGGGTGCGCATGGTCAGCAGCATGCGCCGTACATCACCGTGGTGGATGATCGGGTCAGCAGCCTTGTCCTGCGCCTGCGCCTGCGCCTGCGGGCCAGTGGCGGCGCGGCTTTGCAGGCGCTCGTTGGCGTACCGGGCGGCGCTCTGGTA
The DNA here is from genome assembly GCF_056098905.1 of Pseudomonas sp. TSO6. Lineage (NCBI taxonomy): Bacteria > Pseudomonadati > Pseudomonadota > Gammaproteobacteria > Pseudomonadales > Pseudomonadaceae > Pseudomonas > Pseudomonas sp. TSO6. The sequence goes on from NZ_JBLZWV010000031.1 coordinate 57,794, forward strand.
GGACGCTTCGGCACAACCGATGCCCTGGATGCCGATGGACAGGCGCTCGTAGTTCATCATGGTGAACATGGCCGCCAGGCCCTTGTTCGGCTCGCCCACCAGGTAACCCTCGGCATCGTCGAAGTTCATCACGCAGGTGGCCGAAGCCTTGATGCCCATCTTGTGCTCGATCGAGCCGCAGTGGGCGGCATTGCGCGCGCCCAGTCGGCCATCGGCCTCGACCCGGTATTTCGGCACAAGGAACAGCGAGATACCTTTGGCGCCGGCGGGCGCATCCGGCAGCTTTGCCAGTACCAGGTGGATGATGTTCTCGGTCAGGTCCTGCTCGCCGCCGGTGATGAAAATCTTGCTGCCGCTGATGCGATAGCTGCCGTCGGCCTGGGGTTCGGCGCGGCTGCGGATCAGCCCCAGGTCGGTGCCGGCGTGAGGCTCGGTCAGGCACATGGTGCCGGCCCAGCGGCCTTCGTACAGAGGCGGCAAGTAAGTTGCCTTGAGCGTTTCGCTGGCGTGGGCATCGATTGCCAGGCAACTGCCGGCGCTCAACGCCGAATACAGGCTGAAGCTGCAGTCGGCGGCGTAGAGCATTTCTTCGAACAGCACCCCTAGCATTTTCGGCATGCCCATGCCGCCAAATGCCGGGTTGCCGCCCAGGCCGACCCAGCCGCCTTCGCGGTAGGTCTGCCAGGCTTCGCGAAAACCGTCTGGCGTGGTGACCTGGCCGGCGTCGAAGCGCACACCTTGCTCGTCGCCGTTACGGCTGAGCGGGGCGATCAGCTGGCCAGTCACTTTGGCTGCTTGTTCCAGGATCGCGTCGGCGGTGTCGGCATCGATGCGCTCGGCCAGGGCGGGCAGGCGGGCCCACAGGGCCGGGGCGTTGAACACGTCATGCAGGACGAAGCGCATGTCGCGCAGGGGGGCGGTATAGGTTGTCATCGTGTGCTCTTGGAAGAGTGAGAGTGGCTGGGCGGGCCTCATCGCCGGCAAGCCAGCTCCCAAAGGTACTTCACAGGGCTTGAGGCTTGCTGGGTCCCTGTGGGAGCTGGCTTGCCGGCGATGAGGCCGTTACGGCTTCAGAGGGCTTTGGCCCGGTCGCGCAGGACGTACTTCTGGATCTTGCCGGTGGAGGTCTTGGGCAACTCGCCAAACACCACGGTCTTCGGCACCTTGAAACCGGCCAGGTGCTCGCGGCACCAGCCGGTGATGTCGGCTTCGCGGGTGTCCTCCCGGCCTGGCTTCAGGGCAATGAACGCGCACGGGGTTTCTCCCCACTTTTCATCCGGGCGCGCAACCACGGCGGCTTCAAGCACTGCCGGGTGTTTGTACAGGGCGTCCTCGACTTCAATGGTGGAGATGTTCTCGCCACCGGAAATGATGATGTCCTTGAGGCGGTCCTTGATCTCGACATAGCCGTCGGCATGCCACACGGCCAGGTCACCGGTGTGGAACCAGCCGCCACGGAACGCTTCGGCGGTGGCTTCGGGGTTTTTCAGGTAGCCCTTCATCACGGTGTTGCCGCGCATGAAGATCTCGCCCAGCGTGTTGCCATCGCGTGCCACCGGCTCGAGTGTCTGCGGGTCGGCCACCATCAACCCGTCCAGGGTCGGGTAGCGCACGCCCTGACGTGACTTGATTCGCGCACGCTCTTCCAGCGACAGTTCGTTCCACTCGTCATGCCAGGCACACACGGTCACCGGGCCATAGACTTCGGTCAGGCCGTAGGTGTGGGTGACGTGGATGCCCATCTCTTCCACGGCGCCAATGACCTTGGCCGGTGGTGCGGCGCCGGCGACCATGGCCTGTACCGGGTGCTCGATGGCGGCTTTGGCTGCCTCGGGCATGTTGACCAGGGCGTTGAGCACAATCGGGGCGCCGCACAGGTGGGTGACCCGGTGTTCGCGGATCAGGGTCAGGATCTTCTGCGGGTCGACCCGGCGCAGGAACACGTGCGTGCCGGCCAGGGCGGTGATGGTCCAGGGGTAGCACCAGCCGTTGCAGTGGAACATGGGCAAGGTCCACAGGTACACCGGGCGGTGGCCCATGGCCCAGGTCATCTGGTTGCCCAGCGCGTTAAGGTAGGCGCCGCGGTGGTGGTAGACCACGCCCTTGGGGTTGCCGGTGGTGCCGGAGGTGTAGTTGAGCGAAATGGCCTGCCACTCGTCATCCGGCCATTCCCAGGCAAATTCCGGGTCGCCTTCGGCGAGCAGGGCTTCATAGTCCAGCGCGCTGACCGCACGGCCTTCGCCGTACTCCGGGTCATCCACATCCACCACCAGGGGCGGGTGCTCGAGCAACGCCAGGGCGGCCTCGATCACCGCATGGAACTCGCGGTCGGTAATCAGCACCTTGGCTTCACCATGCTGCAGCATGAAGGCGATGGCCTCGGCGTCCAGGCGCACGTTCAGGGTGTTGAGCACGGCGCCGGTCATGGGCACACCGAAGTGCGCTTCGAGCATCGCCGGGGTGTTGGGCAGCATCACCGCCACCGTGTCGCCACGCCCTATGCCACGGCCTGCAAGGGCGCTGGCCAGGCGCCTGCAGCGTTGGTAGGTTTCTTGCCAGTTGCGGCGGATGGCACCGTGGATCACCGCCGGGTAGTTGCCGTACACGGCAGCGGTGCGTTCGATGAAACTTAGCGGGGTGAGGGCGACATGGTTGACGGCAGCGGGCATCAGGCCCTGGGCATAGATCGACATGCGGTAATCCTGTAAGGGAGGCAGGCGCTGCTTGTGCGCTTGGCCCCCGATGGCTGATTGTTAGCTCTGTTCAGGGTGCAGGGAGGCGGACGGTGGGCCGCTCCCTCTGTCGCAGTTTTACGCGAGTCGCTATGGTAGTAGGAATATCGACTATAGCAATATAGTAAAACTACTATAACAACGAGCCGCCTACCGTGGACCAGACTGCTTACCCTTTGCTTGTCAAAGACCCACAACCCAGCCTTTTGCTGGCAGCCGACGCCAAGCCACTGGCACTCAACGCGGCGCTGCAAGCGTGGATTGACGAAGGCCCGGCACTGACCAGCTGGCTGCCGCCCAACTGTGCCGCCCTGGTGCGTGCGTGCTTGCGCCAGCATCGGGCGATTGCCGACGTCGAGGTGCAAGTGGGGGAGCGCACCGTGCTGTGGTCTTTCATTCCGGATGACCAGGGCCAGCAGGTGCTCGGGCGCTGTCGCGACGCCAGCGAAGAGCGCCGTGGTGCGCGCGAGGCCAGCCGCGCCCGGCGCCTGTACCGGCTGATCATTGAAAACACCACCGACCTGATCTCCCGGCACAGCCCGGATGGCCGTTTCCTGGATGCCTCGCCGGCAGCGTTTCGCCTGCTCGGCCTGTGGCCCGAGCAATTGCGTGGCATAGCCGTGCATACCCTGCTGCACCCGCGTGAGCGCCGCCAGGTGCTGCGCCAGGCTGCCGCTGCCCTGGACCAGGATGGCTATCACACCATGACCTGCCGGGTGCGCCAGGCCTGTGGCGGCTATCGCTGGTTTGAAATTGCCAGCCGGGCCATCCGCGAAACCTACACCGGCTCGGTGGTGGAGGTGGTCAGCGTGTCCCGCGACATCACCTTGCGCATCGAAGCCCAGGAAAGCCTGGCGCACAGTGCACGGTTGGCCACCCTCGGCGAGCTGGCTTCAGGCATTGCCCACGAGATCAACCAGCCACTGGCGGCGGTGGTCAACTACGCCAACGCCAGCCAGCGTTACCTGCAGGGCCTGGAGGGTGATCCCCAGGCCCGCGAGCGGGTAGGGCAGGGCCTGCTGCGTATCCGCGAGCAGGCCACCCACGCCGCTGAAGTGATCCGCCGCCTGCGCGCCTTCCTGCGCAAAGGGCCACGGCGCCTGGAGGGGCTGGACGTGGCCGAAGTGGCCGGCGAAGCCATGCGGCTGTGCGCCTGGGAGGCCGCGCGCGACCAGGTGCTGGTCGAGCTGCGCGTGAGTGCGCAGCTGCCTTCGGTGTATGCCGACCGGGTATTGCTGGAACAGGTGCTGCTTAACCTGTTGCGCAATGCCATCGATGCCAACCGTGAGCTGCACGGCGACCAGCCGTCACGTATCCTGCTCGGCGCCGCGCGGGACGGCGATGGTGTGCTGGTCGAGGTGGCCGACCAAGGCCCGGGTGTAGCGCCCGAGCGCCTGGATGAAATCTTCACGCCGTTCACCACCAGCAAGGCCGACGGCCTGGGCCTGGGTTTAAGCATGAGCCGCAGCCTGATCGAAGGCTTTGGCGGCAGCCTGTGGGCGCGCGCGGGTGATAACGGCGGTTTGGTACTGTGCTGCCGGCTGGCAGTCAGCAGGGCGTAAAGGGGGCGGTGGTGCAAGCAAAAGTGTATGTGGTTGATGACGACCAGGGTATGCGCGACTCGACAGTCTGGCTGTTACAGTCGGTGGGCCTGCAAGCCTTGCCGTGCGCCAGCGGGCAAGCGTTTCTCGATGCCTGCGTCGACGATGGGCCTGCCTGTGTGCTGCTGGATGTGCGTATGCCGGGGCTGGGCGGGTTGGCGGTCCAGCAGGCGATGCGCGAGCGTGGCCTGGCGCTGCCGGTGATCTTCGTCAGCGGCCATGCCGATGTGCCGATCGTGGTTCGGGCCTTCAAGGCTGGCGCCTGCGATTTCATCGAAAAGCCCTACAACGACCAGTTGCTGCTCGACAGCGTGCAGGCGGCGCTGGAGCACGCCGGGCGGGCGCGGCAGGGCGACCAGGCGCTGGCCTTGGTGCAAGTGCGCATCGACGGCCTGACGCCGCGTGAGCGCGACGTTTTCGTGCCGTTGGCCCAAGGGTTGAGCAACCGCGAGATTGCTGAGCAACTGGGCATCAGTGTGAAGACCGTCGACCTATACCGCGGCCGGGTGATGAAGCGGCTGCAGGCGGGCAGCCTGGCAGAGCTGGTGGGCATGGCGATTGCCTGCGGGGCGGTTGAGGCGCTGGGCCTGCGGGCGCAATAACCGCCCTGGCACAAAACTGGGGCCGCTTCGCGCCCCATCGCGGCTCAAGGCCGCTCCTACAAAGGGCCGCATTTCAGGCATAAAGCATGTAATTTTCCATAGCTAGCTAATCAAGGCTTTGACATTCACTGCCTAGGCAGTAATATTTTCACACAATTGCTCGAGCAGCCTCCGATGGCCCACTTCTCCCCCGAAAACTTCCAGACCTGCGCCATCGGCATGCTCCTTGGCCGCGCGGCAATCCTGAAGGACCGCATTCTCGACTGGCACCTCGAATCAGAGGGCGTCACCGCTGCGCAGTTCAAGGTGCTGATCATCGTCACCCAGTACCAGGTGGATACCCCGGCCGAGCTGTGCCGCTACCTGGGCCTGGACAGCGGTTCGATGACCCGCATGCTGGACCGGCTAGAGCAGAAGGAGCTGATTGTGCGCAACCGCTGCGCCGACGACCGCCGCCTGGTGCGCCTGGCGCTCACCGCCGATGGCCAGCGCCTGGCCGACCGCCTCCCGGAAATTGGCGCTGCCGCCATGAACGAGTTGTGCGGCGTGCTGGCGCCCGATGAGCTCAAGGCCCTGGAAGGCCTGCTGGCCAAGGTCCTGCTCGGTGCTGGCGACCCGTTGACGATCCGCCGCTTTGGCGACCGTTGAACCCTGTCACGAATTATCCAAGGTATTGTCATGGCTACTCCCGCAGATACCCCGACTCCCTCCGCCGCGCCCGAGCCGTTGCGCAAGCGCAAGGCCTGGCTGCTTGGCCTGCTGCTGTTGCTGGTACTTGCCGGTGCATGCACCTGGGCCTGGTACAGCCTGGTGGGGCGCTGGCACGAAAGCACCGACGATGCCTACGTCAACGGCAACGTGGTGGAGATCACCCCGCTAGTCACCGGCACCGTCACCAGCATCGGTGCCGATGACGGCGACCTGGTCCATGCCGGCCAGGTGTTGCTGCAATTCGACCCGGCCGACAGCGAGGTGGCCCTGCAGTCTGCCGAAGCCAAGCTGGCACGCAGCGTGCGTCAGGTGCGCGGGCTGTACAGCAATGTCGACTCGCTCAAGGCCCAGCTGGAAACCCGCCAGGCCGAACTGCGCAAAGCCCAGCAGGACTTCAACCGGCGCAAGGTGCTGGCCGATAGCGGGGCGATTGCTGCAGAAGAGCTGTCCCACGCCCGCGATGACCTGAGTGTCGCCCAGGCCGCTGTCAACAGCGCACGTCAGCAGCTCAGCACCAGCAGCGCGCTGGTCGACGACACCGTGGTTTCCTCGCACCCCGAGGTAATGGCCGCCGCCGCCGACCTGCGCCAGGCTTACCTCGACCACGCTCGCACCACCCTGGTGGCACCGGTTACCGGTTACGTTGCCAAGCGTACTGTGCAACTGGGCCAGCGCCTGCAGCCAGGCACCGCGACCATGGCGGTGATCCCGCTGGACCAGGTGTGGATCGACGCCAACTTCAAGGAAACCCAGCTGCGTGAGATGCGCATCGGCCAGCCTGTGCAGATCAGCGCCGACCTCTACGGCAGCGAGGTCAAGTACAGCGGCACGGTCGACAGCCTTGGCGCCGGTACCGGCAGTGCCTTCGCCCTGTTGCCGGCACAGAACGCCACCGGCAACTGGATCAAGATCGTCCAGCGCGTCCCCGTGCGTATTCACCTGAGCCCTGATCAGCTCAAGGACCACCCACTGCGTATTGGCCTGTCCACCGTAGTAGAAGTCGACCTGCATGACCAGAGCGGCCCGGCCCTGGCCCAGCAGCCCCCACAGCAGGCCAGCTACACCACCCAGGTGTATGACCGTCAGTTGGTCGAGGCCGACAACCTGATCGCCCGGTTGATCCACGACAACAGCGCAACCGGCAAGACGGCCCAGCGATGAGCAACAACGCCGCTGCCCAGTTCACGCCGCCGAGCCTGCTGCTGACCACCATCGGGCTGTCGCTGGCGACGTTCATGCAGGTGCTCGACACCACCATCGCCAACGTGGCATTGCCGACCATTTCCGGCAACCTGGGGGTGAGTTACGAGCAGGGCACCTGGGTCATTACCTCGTTCGCGGTGAGCAATGCCATCGCCTTGCCGTTGACTGGCTGGCTCAGCCGGCGGTTTGGCGAAGTGAAACTGTTCATCTGGGCCACGTTGTTGTTCGTGCTGGCGTCGTTCCTGTGCGGTATCGCCCAGTCGATGCCCGAGCTGGTCGGTTTCCGCATATTGCAGGGCGTGGTCGCCGGGCCGTTGTACCCGATGACCCAGACCTTGCTGATTGCCGTCTACCCCCCGGCCAAGCGGGGGATGGCCCTGGCGCTGCTGGCGATGGTCACGGTGGTGGCGCCCATTGCCGGGCCGATCCTGGGGGGCTGGATCACCGACAGTTACAGCTGGCCGTGGATCTTCTTCATCAACGTGCCCATTGGCCTGTTTGCCGCCGCTGTGGTGCGCCAGCAGATGCGTGCCCGGCCTGTGGTCACCAGCCGCCAGCCGATGGACTACATCGGCTTGCTGACGCTGATTGTCGGTGTCGGGGCGTTGCAGGTCGTGCTCGACAAAGGCAACGACCTGGACTGGTTCGAGTCGTCGTTCATCATTATCGGTAGCCTGATTTCGGTGGTGTTCCTGGCGGTGTTCGTGATCTGGGAACTGACCGACCGCCACCCGGTGGTCAACCTGCGCCTGTTCGTGCACCGCAACTTCCGCGTCGGCACCATTGTGCTGGTCGGGGGCTATGCAGGGTTCTTCGGTATCAACCTGATCCTGCCGCAATGGTTGCAGACGCAAATGGGCTATACCGCAACCTGGGCGGGCTTGGCGGTGGCGCCGATCGGCTTGCTGCCGGTGATCATGTCGCCGTTCGTGGGCAAGTACGCGCACCGCTTCGATCTGCGTGTGCTGGCGGGGCTGGCGTTCCTGGCGATCGGCACCAGTTGCTACATGCGTGCCGGGTTCACCAGCGAGGTGGACTTCCAGCATGTGGCCTTGGTGCAGCTGTTCATGGGCATTGGCGTGGCGTTGTTCTTCATGCCGACCTTGAGCATCCTGCTGTCCGACCTGCCGCCGCACCAGATTGCCGACGGTTCGGGGCTTGCGACCTTCCTGCGTACCTTGGGCGGGAGTTTTGCGGCGTCGTTGACGACGTGGATCTGGATTCGCCGGGCGGACCAGCATCATGCTTATCTCAGCGAAAACATCAGCCAGTTCGACCCGGCGACGCGGCATACGCTTGAGCAGTTGGGTGGGGCCAGCCCGCAGAGTTATGCGCAGCTGGAGCAGATACTCAACGGGCAGGCTTACATGATGTCGACAGTGGACTACTTCACCCTGATGACCTGGGTGTTTGCCGGGTTGATCCTGCTGGTGTGGTTCGCCAAGCCACCTTTCACTGCCAAGGCCGGGCCGGCATCGGCGGGGCATTGAGCTAAATCACACGGTCACGGTTGTGTGAGCTGACCTCGGTCATTCCCATCTGTAGCCTTTTCGCCTATTGTCGATCCTCCCTTTCCCAAGCGATTGGCATAATCATGGAGAACGTCATCGTCATCACCGGCGGCAGCCGCGGTATCGGTGCCGCCACGGCGCTGTTGGCGGCACGCCAGGGCTACCGCATCTGCATCAACTACCACGCCGACGACCAGGCCGCCGAAACCCTCCTCGGCCAGGTCCGCGCCCTGGGCGCCGAGGCTATCGCCGTGCGCGCCGACGTCAGCGTCGAGGATGAGATCATCCACCTGTTTCAGCGCGTCGACGAAGAGCTCGGCCCGGTCACCGCACTGGTCAACAACGCCGGCACCATCGGCCAGCAGAGTCGCGTCGAGGAAATGTCCGAGTTCCGCCTGCTGAAGATCATGAAAACCAACGTCGTCGGCCCCATGCTCTGCGCCAAGCACGCCTTGTTGCGCATGGCGCATCGGCATGGTGGGCACGGCGGGGCCATTGTCAACGTGTCATCAATGGCTGCGCGCCTGGGCTCGCCCAACGAATATGTCGACTATGCCGCCTCCAAGGGCGCGCTCGACACCTTCACCATCGGCCTGGCAAAAGAAGTGGCAGGCGAGGGCGTGCGGGTCAATGGCGTTCGCCCAGGCTACATCCACACAGGGTTCCATGCCTTGTCCGGCGACCCCGACCGGGTCAGCAAGCTTGAGCCCGGTTTGCCCATGGGGCGCGGCGGGCGCCCCGAGGAAGTGGCCGAAGCCATTCTCTGGCTGCTCTCGGACAAAGCGTCCTATTCCACCGGCAGTTTCATCGACCTGAGCGGCGGGCGCTGAGCGCGCCCGTCAATCCCCCAGCAGCTCGCGTACACGCTCGGCGAGTGCTTCCAGCTCGAACGGCTTGGTCAGCACCGAGGTACCCTGCAACAGCTGGCCGTCGCTGAGCGCCGCGCTCTCATCGTAACCGGTGATGAACAGCACCTTGAGGTCTGGGTAGCGCACACGGCAGCGCTCGGCCACCTGGCGGCCATTTAGGCCACCCGGCAGCCCGATATCGCTCAGCAGCAGGTCTGGCCGTTCGCCGCTTTGCAGGTGGGCGAGGGCGGTCGGGCCATTCTCGAAGGCGTCCACCCGATAGCCCAGCTCTTCCAGCACTTCGCCCACCACCAGGCGCAAGGCGGTCTGGTCTTCGATCAACAGAATGCGCTTCGCAGCCGCGCTGCTTCTTTGCAAAGGCGTGCGCTGCGGTTTGCCGGCAGGGGCCTTGGGTTGCTCGTCGTGGCGGGGTAGCAGCAGCTCGATGCGGGTGCCTTCGCCAAGCACAGACAGCACGCGTAATTGCCCACCCGACTGACGCACGAAGCCGTAAGTCATGGACAGACCCAGCCCGGTTCCCTGGCCCATCGGTTTGGTGGTGAAGAACGGGTCGACTGCGCGCTCGGCCACTTCAGCCGACATGCCCTTGCCGTTGTCGACGATACTCAGTCGCACATACTCGCCGCCTGGCAGCCCCCCTGCCAGGGCCTGCTCGTCGTCAAGCACCAGGTTATCGCCAATGATCTCGATCACACCACCCGCAGGCATGGCATCGCGGGCGTTGATGCAGATGTTGAGCAGGGCGCTTTCCAGTTGAGGCGGGTCGATGAAGGTCGGCCACAGCTGGCTGGCGAAGCGGCTGCTCAGGCTAATGGCAGGGCCGATGGTGCGCCGCAGAAGGTCCTCCATGCCGGCAACCAGCGTGGCCACTTGTGTGGAGCAGGGTTGCAGAGTCTGCTGGCGAGAGAACGCCAGCAGCCGGTGCACCAGCGAAGAGGCCCGCTGCGCCGAGCCGCTGGACAGCTCCAGCAAGGGTTCCAGGGCGTCGAAACGTGACTGGTCGAGGCGTTGACGCATCAGTTCCTGGGCACCAAGGATGCCGCCCAGCAGATTATTGAAGTCGTGGGCAATGCCGCCACTGAGCTGGCCTACGGCCTCCATCTTCTGTGCCTGGCGCAGTGCTTCTTCGGCCTTGGCCAGGCGTTCCTGCTCTTGCACCCGTTCACTGATGTCATAAGCAAACAGAAACGCGCCTTGTATCTCGCCTTTTGGGTCGCGCAAGGCGTTGAAGCGCAATTCGTAATGGCGCAGCATGGGAGGCTTGCCGAAGGTGCCAATTTCGATGAACTGCTCGCCAGCCAGGGCGCGCTGCCACATTGGCAGAATAGGTGTCTGGCCAGCGCCTCCGTCTTCGAACAGCCCGGGCAGGTAGTCGCCGATTTCCGGTGTCCTTCCGTACAGCAGGTGGAAGTCATGCTTGGCCTGGCGGTTCACAGCCAGCCAGCGCAGGCCCTTGTCCACCACATGCACATTGACCACGCTGTGATCGACCAATTCGGCAAACAAGCGTCGCTCCGCCAGTGCGGCATTCACCCGTTGTTCCAGTTCTTCGTTGAGGCGCTGCAGGGCCTGCTCTGCACGCCGGCGTTCGGTGACATCCTTGAACAGCACGGCTACCTGGCGTTTCTCTGCAGGCTCTACGCGAAACGTGGTCACCGACAGCACATGGCCGGTGGCGACCAGCTCCTGCTCGAAGTGCAGCGGTTCGCCTGTGCGAAGCACAGCGCCATAGCGGGCCACCCAGTCATCGGCCTCATCAGGCACCATTTCGCGCAGTTTCTGCCCGGCCACGTCGGGGATGCCGGCGTGCTTGGCATAGGCGGCATTGGCCAGCACATGCACATAGTCACTCAGCGGGCCATGTGGGCCGTCAAAGAACTCGATGATGCAAAAGCCTTCGTCCATGGTGTCGAACAACGACCGGTAAAAGTCCTGATCCTGGTCTTGATAGCTGGCGAGCTGTGCTTCCAACAGCGCATTGCGCCGTTGCAGGGCTTCGACTTGTTGACGCAGTGTGAGCAGGTCGCGGGATGGCATGCCGACGTCCGACGAAAAAGGATGCGCAGACTTTAACGTGTTCACCCGCAGGCGGATAGGCGGTCAACGTTGTGCGGCAATCCCCAGCAGACGGTCAATTCGCTGGCCAAGGCTCTGCAGGTTGAACGGTTTGCACAGCACCTCGGTGCGACTGTCCGGGCGGCTACTGATCGGGATGTCGGCAGTGTCATAGCCCGTAATCAGCAGAACGGGCGCTTTGGCCACAAGCGTTTGAAACGCTTCTGCCAGCTGATATCCGTCGATTCCACCGGGCAGGCCGACATCCGTGATCAGCAAGTCCGGTGGTACGCCCGCATGCATAGCCTCAAGCGCGGGACGGCCACGGTCGAAAGCCTGTACTTCATGGCCCAGTTCAGTCAGTACTTCGACAAGCACCAGGCGCATGGCTGGCTGGTCTTCCACCAGCATGATTCGCTGCACGCGGGGGGCAGAAAGCTCGACGCCGGTGGTGAGTGGCACAGGCTGGCTGCAGGCAGCGATGCTTGCCTCCAGGGGGAAGTACAGATGAACGCAGGTGCCTTCCCCGGGCACGCTTTCGATCTGTAACTGCCCGCCGGACTGTCGGACAAACCCATAGACCATGGACAACCCCAAGCCGGTACCTTGACCGAGTGGCTTGGTGCTGAAGAAAGGGTCCAGGGCGCGCTGGCGCACCGTGCTGGACATACCCATGCCGGTATCGGCAACGCGAATGTGCAAGTAGCGCCCGGCAGGCAGGTCCAAGTGACCGGCCTCAGCCACGGCGAGGTCGCTGTTTGCACAAGCGATGCTGAGCGTACCGCCCAGGGGCATGGCATCGTGGGCATTGATGCAAAGGTTCAGCAGAGCACTTTCCAGCTGCTGCGGATCGACGTGAATTGACCATTGCCCGGCCAGTGTTCGGTCGTGAAAGTCAATGTGCTGGCCAATAGCGCTGACGATCAGGTCTTGCATGCCCGCTACCAGGCATTGCACATCTACCGGTTGCGGCACCAGCGTCTGCTGGCGCGAGAAGGCCAGCAGACGCTTTACCAGCGCAGCGGCGCGCAAGGCAGTACTGCGGCAGAGTTCGAGCATGCGGGCGGTGTCGGCATGGCGTTGTTGGTCCAGGCGCCGTTCGGCCATTTCCACTGCGCCGAGCAGGCTGCCCAGCAGGTTGTTGAAGTCGTGGGCAATGCCGCCGGTCAACTGACCGACCGCTTCCATTTTCTGCGACTGGCGCAGAGCCTCCTCGGCCTGGCGCAGGCGTTGCTGTTCGGCGATGCGCTCGGTGATGTCATAGGCAAACATGTATCCGCCCTGGATCCGCTGGTGCGCATCGCGCAAAGGGTGGTAGCGGATTTCGTAATGGCGCGGCGCATCAGGCGGACCGAAGGTGACGGTATCGACGAACGCTTCGCCGGCCAGCACACGCGGCCAAACCGGGGCCAACCGGTTCATGATATCGGGCTGATTGGTCAGGAACTGCGGCACGTAATCGCCGATCTGCGGCAAGAAGCCGCGGTGGCGCTGGAAGGTTTCGCGAGCCGTTCGGTTGATGGCCACCAGACGCATCGTGCGGTCGGCGGCAAACACGTTGGCCAGGCTGTTGTCGAGCAGTTCACCGAGCAGCTTGTTGTGTGCATGGGCGCTGTCTTCGCGTTCTGCCAGGCATGCTTCCAGTTCTGCGACACGCGCCTGCAGTTGGGTGATCGATGGAAGCGAATCTGGCTGCATGACCCAAGCCCCATGAACGGATCGGGCAACTATAGTCCCCCTTCAGGCTTGTAGCGATCAGAACGAGCGAATGATTCGCCCGAGCGTCTCCATGGCCCGTTCGGCACCGTCATGCCAGGGGCTGCCGTAGTTGAGGCGGATGCAGTTGCCGAAGCGGCGGGTGGGCGAAAAAATCGGCCCCGGGGCGATGCTGATGCCCTGGGCCAGGGCCATGTGGAACAGCTTGAGGGCATCCATCTGCTCGGGCAGTTCCAGCCACAGGAAGTAGCCACCCGAGGGCTGGCTGACCCGTGTCTGCGCCGGGAAGTGGCGGGCGATGGCGGCCAGCATGTTGGCCTGTTGGCCTTCAAGGGCGTAGCGTAGCTTGCGCAGGTGGCGGTCATAGCCACCGTGTTGCAGGTAGTCGGCTATCGCTGCCTGGGCCGGCATCGAGGCACACAGCGAAGTCATCAGTTTCAGCCGCTCGATCTTCTGCGCAAAGCGCCCGGCCGCCACCCAGCCAATGCGGTAACCGGGCGCCAGGCTTTTGGCGAACGAGCCGCAGTGCATGACCAGGCCTTGGGTGTCGAAGGCCTTGGCCGGTTTGGGCGCCTGTTGCGAGTAGTACAGCTCGGCGTACACGTCGTCTTCGATCAACGGCACCTGGTGACGCGCCAGCAGTTCCACCAGCGCCTGCTTCTTGGCCTCCGGCATGCTGGCGCCTACCGGGTTCTGGAAGTTGGTCATGCACCACACGGCCTTTACCGGGTGCTTTTCCAGCGTCTGTGCCAGTACCCCCAGGTCCATGCCTTCGCGCGGGTGCACGGGGATTTCCACAGCCTTGAGCTTCAGCCGCTCCAGCACTTGCAGGCAGGCATAGAAGGCGGGGGCCTCGATGGCCACCAGGTCGCCCGGTTGGGTAACTGCCTGCAGGCACAGGTTCAAGGCTTCCAGTGCACCGTTGGTGATCAGTAGCTCTTCCATCGGCAGCATCAGCCCACCGACCATGTAGCGCAGGGCAATCTGCCGGCGCAGCTGCGGGTTACCGGGCGACAGGTCGGTGACCACCATGCGAGGGTCCATGCTGCGGCTGGCGCTGGCCAGCGAGCGCGACAGGCGCTGCAGCGGAAACAGTTCGGGGCTGGGGAAGGCTGAGCCGAACGGTATGGTGTTGGGGTCCTTGATCGAGTCGAGGATCGAGAACACCAGGCCGCTGACGTCCACGTCCGTCGACTCGCTGACCGGCTGCAATGCCTGCGGCTCGCTGAACTGGCGCGGGGCGTGGGCGTTGACGAAATAACCCGAGCGCGGCCGGGCACGGATCAGCCCGCGCCGCTCCAGCAGGTAGTAGGCCTGGAACACGGTGGACGGGCTGACCCCGTGGGTCTGGCTGGCGTAGCGTACCGAAGGCACGCGTTGGCCGGGGCCCAGGACCCCGGAGCGGATCAGTTCGGCAATGTCGTCGGCGAAGCGTTCGTAGCGTTTCATTCTGGCCTTCTGTCGAAGCCTGGCAGGCAAGGTGGAGTCAGTGTAAGGGATCAGCGGTTCATCGGTGCGACGAAGCGGCTTTGGGCCACGCTGCGGATGGCAGGGTCGTCGCGCTCGCTGATTTCGAAGCTCAGCGTTTGCGAGCTGCTGGCCGGGCGCTCGGCCAGCATCGCGACCGATACCGGTAGTTCGCTCATTTCGCCGGCCGGGATCACCAATGCGGTATTGCCCTGCAAGGTGAACCCGTCAGCGTCCAGCAAGCGCAGCGCATAGTGCTGGGTGCGCTCGGTCTTGTTGATGACCTTGAGCAGGTAAATGTTCTCGATCTGGCCTTGGGCGTTTTCACGGAACAGGCCGCGGTCCTTGATCACGTCCAGCGAAACCATCGGGCGCATCTGCAAGGCCACCACCAGTGCTGCGATCATCACCCCGAGCGCAGCGACGTAGCCCAGCAGGCGCGGGCGCAGCCAGTGGGTGGTGCCGCCCTGCAAACTGTGTTCGGACTTGTAACCGATCAACCCGCGGGCGTAACCCATCTTGTCCATCACCCCGTCGCAGGCGTCGATGCACGCTGCGCATCCGATGCAGGCCATTTGCAAACCATCGCGGATATCGATGCCGGTGGGGCACACTTGCACGCACAGCGTGCAGTCGATGCAGTCGCCAAGGCCTTGCGCGCCTACGTCACTGCCTTTCTTGCGCGGGCCACGGGCTTCACCACGGCGCGGGTCATAGGCAACCGCCAGGGTGTCCTTGTCGAACATCACAGCCTGGAAGCGCGCATACGGGCACATATGCAGGCACACTGCTTCGCGCAGCAGGCCTGCGTTTATGTAGGTGGCAGCGGTGAAGAACAGCACCCAGAACAGCGCCACGCCGCCCAGTTGCAACGTGAACAGTTCTGCGGCCAGTGGGCGGATTGGGGTGAAGTAGCCGACGAAGGTCAGCCCGGTGACTACACCGATGGCCAGCCACAGGCTGTGTTTCAGGGTGCGGCGCGCCAGTTTGTTCAGGCTCCACGGCGCGGCGGCAAGCTTGATGCGCTGGTTGCGGTCGCCTTCTATGACCTTTTCGCACCACATGAACAGCCAGGTCCAGGTGCTTTGTGGGCAGCTGTAGCCGCACCACACGCGGCCGGCGTACACGGTGATGGCGAACAGGCCGAATGCGCAGATGATCAGCAGCGCCGACAGCAGGATGAAATCCTGTGGCCAGAAAGTGGCGCCAAAGATGTGGAATTTGCTCTCGCTCAAGTCCCACAACACTGCTTGGCGGCCGTTCCAGTTGAGCCATGCAGTGCCAAAGAACAGCACAAACAGGGCGCCCGCAAAGCCGATGCGCAGACTACGGTACAGCCCGGTAAAGCTGCGGGTGTGAATGCCGCTGTCGATGCGTCGCGGTTGTTGGCTGGCTGGGGCGGCGGCGATCTCTGTAAAAGGGATTCTGTTATTCATGGTTCGGTGCTCATCAGGCCTCGATCAGGCATGAGCACTATGGCCCTGAGGCTGTTATCAGCACAGGCTCAGATTTTGCGATAAAAACCGTATCAGATCCCCTGGTCGGCCCCGCCAAGCCTTAGATCACCGAGCCTGGCACGCTGGTCTTCAGATGCCTGCGGCTATCCACCGCACCCGCCACGGTCAGTGCATCGGCCTCGGATTCGGTGATGGGCACGCGTTGGCCTGCGAGCAAGGCCACAGACATGCGCAGTTGTTCGTCGGTGATTATTTCGATATCAGGGCCATCACCCTCGATGCGCAGGTCTTCGCCGATCAAGGTGCAGCGTTGGGTGGCTTCGTCGATTTCAATGGGCATGGTGAGGTGCTCCTGCTGGTGGTTACAGGGTGGACCACAGTGAGGGGCTGGTTGCTGCATCAAAAGGCTGAGCGGCACTTTGCCCTGTGTACGGAGGTCAACCCTTGCATAGGGCTGGCCGGCCGCTTCGCGGGCACGCCCGCTCCCACAGGTCACCACACATATCAAGAAATGTGCATTACTTGTGGGAGCGGGCATCCCCGCGAAAAGGCCGGGCCTGGCCACACAATGCTCAGCATGGGGACAACTGTAATGGACGTCATCTGGCAAGCTATCCAGGCCGAATTCGCCGATGTCACCGATGAGCGCGAGGTCACTCGCATTCTCGTGCGCCTGCTGATGGCAGCCATACTTGGCGCGGTGCTGGGCTTCGAACGCGAACACAAAGGCAAATCCGCCGGGGTACGCACCCACATGCTGGTCTCGCTGGGCGCCGCGCTGTTCGTGCTGGCACCCAGCATGGCCGGGGCTGATGAGCAGGCGCTAAGCCGGGTGATCCAGGGTATCGTCGCCGGTATCGGCTTTCTGGGTGCAGGCACCATCCTCAAGGGAAACGGCCAGGACACCAGCCATGTGAAAGGCCTGACTACCGCCGCAGGGCTATGGATGACCGCTGCCATCGGTACGGCTGCCGGCATGGGCCGCGAAGCCACCGCGTTGATCAGCACGGTACTGGCCCTGCTGGTACTGGGCACGATGCCGTTGCTGGTGGAGAAGGTCGAAGGACAGAACGAGGAGAAGCAGGAGGAGGAGGGCAGGAAGCACTAAAGCAGGAAGCACTAAGGGGAGCCGAAGCTCCCCCCAAAGCGTTGCTGCTTGCTCTTTTTTTATTATTGAGACCGGCTTTTTGTTGTTTTTGTCAGCCTGCCTTGGTGTTGCGAGCGACCCCCATGCGGGGTCAAGAGCAAACGTATTTTTTTGAGCGCTGACCTGCTTTCATCATTGATCCGAACCTGGCTGTAGCTACCTTGAGGTAGTTTTATTGTTCTGTGCCAGACCGCGGGGCGTACCCCTGAAAAGCGTGTCGACTCCAAAAAGATCTGCTTGCTACGCCTCTGCCGTGTTGTTCTTGTTATGTCAGAGCCGTTACCTGTTGTTTTTATTGGGTGTCACATTTTTTTTGTTCTTGTACCAAAGATATAGCAGGGTGCGTGCCAACTTTTTAAATGCCTTTAAAATCAATCACTTAACGATTTCGCTAAAATTGCCGAGCCTGAAATTCTGTCGATTTGTTTCCCTGTTACCCGATTTTTTGCTGTGGAACGTGGGGCCGGTAACACTTCACCCACACGTATGTGACACCCGTGTGACTTACTGCGCGTTGCGCGCCCGCGCTACCCGCGACCCATTGCCGCGGCCGAGCACATCGCTGATGCGTTGGCCGGCGGCGATCAGCCGGTCCAGGTCGATACCGGTAGCAATGCCCAGCCCCTGCAGCAGGTACACCACATCTTCCGTGGCGATGTTGCCGGTAGCGCCTTTGGCATAAGGGCAGCCACCCAGCCCTGCCACCGAGCTGTCGAACACATTGATACCTTCGAGGAGGCTGGCATAGACGTTGGCCAATGCCTGGCCATAGGTATCATGGAAGTGCCCGGCCAGTTGCTCGCGCGGTACCAGGGCCGAAACCACCTCGAAGAGGCGCCGGGTATCGCCGGCGGTACCTGTGCCAATGGTGTCGCCCAGCGACACCTCGTAACAGCCCATGTCATGCAGGGCGCGGGCCACCGGGGCTACCTGTTCGGCGCTTACCTTGCCTTCATAGGGGCAGCCGAGTACGCACGACACATAGCCGCGCACGCGCACACCGTGGTTGCGCGCAGCTTCCATGATCGGCTCGAAGCGCTTGAGGCTGTCGCTGATCGAGCAGTTGATGTTGCGCTGCGAGAACGCTTCGGAGGCGGCTGCGAACACCGCCACTTCCTTTACCCCAGCCGCCAGGGCGTCCTCGAAGCCGCGCAGGTTTGGTGCCAGCGCCGCATACGTCACCCCGGGGCGCTGCTGGATACCGGCAAACACCTCGGCGCAACCGGCCATCTGTGGCACCCACTTGGGCGAGACGAAACTGCCCACCTCGATATAGGCCAGGCCCGCTGCGGTGAGGTCGTCCACCAGCCGCACCTTGTCGGCAACGCTGATGGGCTGGGCTTCGTTCTGCAAACCGTCGCGGGGGCCTACTTCGACCAGACGGACTTCTTTGGGCAAGGACATGGCGGGTTTCCTGTGGCGTTCAGCGGTTGTCTTTGTTGTTCAGGGTGGCGGCCAGGGCTTGTTCACAGCGCTCTTGGGCGGTGTCCAGTTCCAGCTGCATCTGGTGGATGTCGAGCATCTGCTGTTCCAGCTGGGCGCGCCGTTCGGCGATTTTCGCCAGCATGCTGTTGAGCTGTTTGAGGTTGCCGCTGGTGGGGTCGTACAGCTCGATCAACTCGCGGCACTCGGCCAGCGAAAAGCCGATGCGCTTGCCGCGCAGGATGAGCTTCAGGCTGACCTTGTCGCGCGCCGTGTAGATACGTTCCAGGCCTCGGCGTTCGGGGCTCAGCAGGCCCTGCTCCTCATAGAAACGGATGGCACGGGTGGTGATGTCCAGCTCGCGGGACAGGTCGGAGATGCTGTAGGTCTGGGTGCTCATGCTGGGGCTCGGCGTGGGGTATGCGGTTATCCTGACTGCAGGTTGACGTATACGTCAAGCAGGGGCTGAAGATGCAGGTAACCACATTTCATTCCGGCTGCACCGACCGACGATATCCATTGGGCGTCTGCCCACTCAAGCGCTTGAACCAGCGGGCAAAGTACGTCGGGTCGGTGAACCCCAGGCTATCCGACAGCTGCCCGATGCTCATCCGCGTGTAAATCAGGTTGCGACGCGCCTCCAGCAACAAACGCTGGTGCAGCACCTGCAGCGCAGTCTGCCCACTCAGCGCCCGGCACAACTGGTTCAGTTGCAGGCTCGGAACATTCAGTCGCGCGGCGAAGTCCTCCATCGACAGGTGCTCGCGGTAATGCGCTTCGACCAGTCGCAGGTACTGCCCCAACAACTGGCGGTCACGCTCATCCCGATTTCGCGGCGCTTGCCCCAACTGCTGGCGGCGGCTGATCCACACCATCAGCGCGGTGACCAGCGCTTCGAGCATGGCCGCCCGCGCGGGGGCATTGCCCTGGTATTCCTGCTGCAAGGTGCTGATCAGGCTGCGCAGGTGCCCGCGGTCCTGGCCCAGCGGGTAACACGCCGGTTTCGCAAGCACCGTCAGCGGCGCGCCCAGGCGCTGTTCCAGGTTCGCCACCAGTGCGGTGCCAAAGGTCAGCACATGCCCCTGGATATCGGCACTGAAGCGAAAGCCATGCACGGTCATCGGCGGCACCACCTGGATTGCCGCCTCGCCGATGGCACTGCGCACGCCTTCAACCTCAACCTGGGCCTGGCCGCGCTGTACGTAAAGGAGCTGGAACAGTTCGGCATGCTGATGCGGCTTGATTTCCCAGTGGTGCAAACGGCTACGTGCCGGGATGGACTCGCAGTGCAACAGGTCGGTGCCGGGCCAGGCCGTGTTTTCACCATACAGCTTGAACAACGGGACGCCGGGGAGGGTGGATTTCATGCGGGCAGGCCTGTCCGTTAATCGAACGATTTTTGTAAAAGTGCAGGTTATTCATGGAATAGCACACTTAATGGGCATTTTTTGCCAGTAAAAATGCAAGGGCAAACCCTAACAGCAGATGCCGCCCCACTGCCAGACCAGGGCCGGCATCGTCCGAACAGAGACAACAACAATGAAAACTCAGGTTGCAATTATTGGCGCAGGCCCGTCTGGCCTGCTGCTAGGCCAACTGCTGCACAAGGCCGGTATCGATAACGTCATCGTAGAGCGCCAGACGCCCGAGTACGTCCTTGGCCGCATCCGCGCCGGTGTGCTGGAGCAAGGCACGGTCGACCTGCTGCGCGAAGCCGGTGTGGCCGAGCGCATGGACCGTGAAGGCCTGGTGCACGAAGGTGTCGAGCTGCTGGTTGGCGGGCGCCGTCAACGCCTGGATCTCAAGGCCCTGACCGGCGGCAAGACGGTGATGGTGTACGGCCAGACCGAAGTCACCCGTGACCTGATGCAGGCCCGTGAAGCCACAGGTGCACCGATCATCTATTCCGCCAGCAATGTCCAGCCGCATGAACTGAAGGGCGAGAAGCCGTATCTGACCTTCGAAAAAGATGGCCACGTGCACCGGTTGGACTGCGACTATATCGCTGGCTGTGACGGGTTCCATGGCGTTTCGCGACAAAGCATCCCCGAGGGCGTGCTGAAGCAGTACGAGCGGGTTTATCCATTTGGCTGGCTGGGCCTGCTGTCGGACACACCGCCGGTCAATCACGAGCTGATCTATGCCCACCACGAACGTGGCTTCGCGTTGTGCAGCCAACGTTCGCAGACACGCAGCCGCTACTACCTGCAGGTTCCTTTGCAGGACCGCGTCGAGGCGTGGTCTGACGAGCGTTTCTGGGACGAACTCAAAGCCCGTTTGCCCGCCGACGTAGCGGCTGATCTGGTGACTGGCCCAGCGCTGGAAAAAAGCATCGCGCCGCTGCGCAGCCTGGTAGTCGAACCCATGCAATATGGCCACCTGTTCCTGGTAGGTGACGCCGCGCACATCGTCCCACCCACCGGTGCCAAAGGCCTGAACCTGGCAGCCTCGGACGTCAACTATCTCTACCGTATTCTGGTCAAGGTGTACCGCGAAGGGCATACCGACCTGCTTCAGCAGTATTCGCCGCTGGCCCTGCGCCGGGTATGGAAAGGCGAGCGTTTCAGCTGGTTCATGACCCAGCTGCTGCATGACTTCGGCAGCCACAAGGATGCCTGGGACCAGAAGATGCAGGAGGCTGACCGCGAGTACTTCCTTAACTCCCCGGCGGGCTTGCTGAACATTGCCGAGAACTATGTGGGGCTGCCGTACGAAGAAGTAGTCTGAGGTTCTGTGCTGCCTGTGCTGGCCCCATCGCCGGCAAGCCAGCTCCCACAGGTACTGCACATGACTTGAATACGATGCGGTCAACGTGGGAGCTGGCTTGCCGGCGATCACGGGCGAAGCCCGTGCCATGCAAACCTTGCCTACTGGGCCAGCAACGCCTCCATCTCCCGATACCCTCGCTGGCGCGCATGCTCCAGCGCGGTGACCTCATCCTTGTACGCGGGGCTGCCGTACGAAGAAGTGATCTGAGGTTCTGTGCTGCCTGTCCTGGCCCCATCGCCGGCAAGCCAGCTCCTACAGGTACTGCACAAGGCTTGAATGCGATGTGGTCAATGTGGGAGCTGGCTTGCCGGCGATCACGGGCGAAGCCCGTGCCATGCAAACCTTGCCTATCGGGCCAGCAGCGCCTCCATCTCCCGATACCCTCGCTGGCGCGCATGCTCCAGCGCGGTGACCTCATCCTTGTACGCGGGGC